>JAXDLV010000080.1:0-3153 GCA_034666445.1 Chloroflexota bacterium
GTGTGGATCAGGGGGGCTCCATCCCGGTCGATCTTGTGGCGCAGGTAGCTGACGTAGGTCTCCAGCACGCTGGCCTCGCCGCCGAAGTCGTACTCCCAGACGTGGTCCAGGATCTGGGCCCGGGTCAGGACCCGGCCGGCGTTCATGAGCAGGTAGTGGAGCAGCCGGAACTCGGTTCGGGTCAGCTCGACCAGGCGGCCGCCCCGACGCACCTCGTAGCTGTCCTCGTCCAGCTCGAGGTCGGCCAGCTGCAGGCGGCTGCTGCTCTTCGCGCCGTCGGGGTTGTGGCGGCGCAGGACGACGCGGATGCGCGCCACCAGCTCCTCCAGGCTGAAGGGCTTGGTGACGTAGTCGTCGCCCCCGACGGTGAGGCCGTGCACCTTCTCCTCGGTCGCGTCCCGCGCCGTCAGGAAGATGACCGGCACCTTGCTGCCATCGGTGTGCAGCCGCTGGACCAGCTCAAAGCCGTCCTGGTCGGGCAGGCCCACGTCGAGGACCATCAGCGCGGGTCGGAAATCGCGCACCGCGGTACGGGCCTCGCGGGCGGTGGCGGCGGTCTGGACCTCGAAGCCGGCCACCTTGAGGGCCATCGACACGAGGTCGGCGATGTATCGCTCGTCGTCGACCACCAGGATCCTGGTGGCGGGTGCTGTGCTCTCACTCACAGGCTCAAGGATGCGGTCCGAAGCTGGGAATTTCCTCAGAGGGTTGTGAGAGAGCGCTGGGCGTTTCAGAGCTCGGTAAGACGGTACCCCGTTCCGAAAACCGTGTGGATCAGGCGCGCGCCGCCGCGCGCCTCGAGCTTGCGGCGCAGGTAGGCGATGTAGACGTCGACTGCGTTCTCGGTGGTGTCTGAGGTGTACCCCCAGACGGCGTCGAGGATCTGGCTCCGGCTGAGCACCTGCCGGGGGTTGCGGAGCATGTACTCCAGGAGCTCGAATTCCCGCGGCGTGGGCCGCTCAAGCCGGACCCCGTCGCGACGAACCTCGCGCGTGGCCAGGTCGAGGGTGAGGTCGGAGAAACGCAGCTCACCCGACTCGGCCGCGGGGCGACGCTCAGGTTGCATGGCGGCGCTGGCTCCCATGTCATCGAGAGTGCCGGCCAAGGCTCCAGCCAGGCTCCGCGCTGGCTGGGAAAATGCTCAGAGTTCGGCGCTTAGGGGGTGATCACCAGCTTGCCGACGGTGCCGCGGGCGCGGATCGCCTCGTGCGCGCGGTGGGCGTCCTCGAGTGGGAACGACCCTCCCTCGATCACCTCCAGCTCCCCCGCGAGGACGGCGGCGAACATGTCGTCGAGTGCCTCGCGCATCCGTTCCGGCTGGCGGAGCATGTGCACCAGCCAGAAGCCGAGGACGCCGCGGCTGGTGGCCATCAGCTTGCCGGGATCAACCGCCGGGGCACCCTCCCGGCCGGCCTGGCCGTACGCCACCAGCCGGCCGAAATGGGCCAGCGCGCTGAGGCTCTGCTCAAACGTGCGCCCGCCCACCATCTCCAGGATGACGTCGACCCGTTGACCGCCATTGGCCTCGATCAGCGCCGCGGTGAGGTCCTCGGCCGCGCCGTCGACCACCGCGTCGGCGCCCAGGCGGCGCGCCAGCTCCCGCTTCTCCTCGCTGGACGCCACCCCGATCACCCGGCCGGCGCCAAACCGCTTGGCCAGCTGGATGGCGAGGGTGCCAACGCCGCCCGCGGCCGCGTGCACCACCACCGTCTCCCCGGCGCGCAGGGCCGCGCTGGTGCGCAGCAGGTGCCACGCGGTGGTCCCCTGGAGGACCAGCCCCAGCGCCTGCACGTCGCTGACGCCGTCGGGCACCTCCCACATGGCGAAGGGGTTGACCACGGCGCGCTCCGCGTAGCCGCCGCCGGTGACCAGGGCGACCACGCGCTTGCCATCGGGGGTGATGCCCACCACCTCACCTCCCGGGACCAGGGGGAGCCTGGCCGGCGCGAGGTAGGTGTTCTCAACCTGGTGCGTGTCGGCGTAGTTGACGCCCGCGGCGCGCACGTCGACGACCACCTCGCCGTCGCCGGGGACGGGCTCGTCGATGTCGCGCATCACCAGCACCTCGGGACCGCCGAACTCCGTCACCTGGATCGCTCTCATGCCGGGCTTGAGCTTAGCGAGTGCCGGTCTCGGCCGTCTCCCGACTGATGTCGGTCCGGAAATGTGACAGGCTGTTTCGCCGCGCCCTGCCGGTCGGGTATATTGCCTCTTCAGTGGGTCAGCTGAGCATCACCGGCGGGGTGGTTGCCGAGCTCGGAACGCTGTCGCGAGGGACGTCTGCGATGGCGCGCCGGCTGGGGACCGCGGTAACCGCGGCGTGGCGCGCCCAGGGCGGGGCCATGCGCCGCGCCGAGATCGTGGTGGTGCTTCTCCTGGTGGCCGCGATCCCCGCCTACGCGCTGCTGTCACAGCCCGTCATCCCCGCCCGCGTGGCCGAGGCGGCGGTGCTGCCCGACACGTACGTGCCCGACCTGCCGCCCGAGGAGTCGCAGCCCGAAGACGTCCCCGAGGTGGCCACCGGCAGCGGCGGCGGCACCTACTACCCCGTCGCCCGGGCCACCGGCTGCCCCGGCGTCCCCGCGGCGCCGCGGATCGGCAATGCCGGCTATCCCCGCATCGTCATCCCGCGCGTCAAGATCAACCTCGAGGTCCGCGAGGGCGACGGGGGCAACCCCCCCGACGGCCAGTGGAACGCGTGGCACATGCCGGGCACCGCTTCGCCGGGCGGCGGCGGCAACTCCTTCATCTACGCCCACGCCCACGGCAGCCCGCAGGGTTCCGCGCCGGGCCTCTTCTGGCCGATCCACTACCTGCACAACTGCGACGCGGTGTACGTCTACACCAGCCCCACCTCGGCATACAGCTACCAGGTGTCGAAGGTGAACCTCCGCTGGCCGTCCAACAACGACCTGCCGCTGCAGCCCACCCCGGACGAGCGGGTGACGCTGCAGACGTGCAACACCTGGAATGGCGCCGACCCCAAGGTGATCATCATCGCCCAGCGCGTGAACCTGCCCCCGCCGCCCCCGGCGCCATCCGGCTCCGCCAATGGCACCAACCAGGGGTCGGGAGGCCCATCAGGGCCGCCGCCGTCCACCCCTCCGCCGTCGCCGCCGCCGCCTCGCCCGCGCGTCCCCGGCGTGCCCTGCG
>JAXDLV010000081.1:0-7335 GCA_034666445.1 Chloroflexota bacterium
CGGCCCCGTGGTGGCGCCCACCAGGAACACCGCCACCGCCACCAGCCACACCCCGCCGCCGACCAGCAGCAGGCCGGTGGCCGCCGCCATCACCACCGCGAAGACCGGGATCAGGCGCCGCTCCCGCCCCTCGGAGCCCACGAGGCCGAAGAGGAGCGCCGACACCACCCCGCCGGCGCCCTGCAGTGCCAGCACCAGGCCGACCTGGGCGGGGGTGCCGCCCAGCGGCCCAAGGATCAGCACCGGCAGGGCCACCACCAGGATGCCCGCGCCGATATTGAGCACCGTCAGGGTGACCGCCAGGCCCCGGATGGTGGGGTTGCGGACGACGTACAAAAACGCCTCGATGGCGCTGCGCAGGAGTGGCACGGCCGCGTCGGCCGACGGCGCCGGCTCGCCCATGCCGATCGCGCTCAGCGCGCCGGCGCCAAAGACCGCCGCCGTGACCAGCAGCGCGGTGTCGGCCCCGAAGAACCCCACCAGCGCGCCGCCGGCCGCCGGGGCGGCGATCGCCACCAAGGTGTAGGCGGCGCTGTCGAAGGCGTTGCCCCGGTCCCAGAGGTGCCGTGGGAGCATGAGCGGCAGCATCGACCGCAGCCCGGCCGCGCTGAGCAGGCCGGTCAGGCCGCCGCACACCACCAGCGGCACCATCAGTGCGGGCGTCAGCAGGTGCGCCATCGAAAGGGCGACGATGGCCGCGCCCGAGACGGTCGCCACGCTGTAGTCGACCAGGATGAAGCGCACCCGCCCGTAGCGGTCGAGCATGGCCCCGGCAAGGGGGCTGACCAGCAGCCCGGGGACCACGCCCAGGAAGAACATCAGCCCCGCCAGCGTCGGCGAGCCGAACTTCTGCAGGACAAAAAGGACGATGACCACCGTCCACATCTGCTCGCCTCCCCGGCCCAGCAGGGTGGTGATCGCCAGGCGACGGAACCCGGGGACGCGCATCAGCGCGCCATAGGTGGCGATGTCCTGGGCCGGCTGCTCCACCGTCCAAGGCTAAGGCTGCACGGGGCTCATGACGCACCGCGCTATGGGGTAGAATCTCCGCGGCCTGACGCCACTGTCATGTTGGCATCGGCCGGCTGCCAGGGGAGCGGCGGACGCGAGAGGCCACCGGAAAATTGAGGATCAGGCGTGAATGTTTTCGTGACCGTGAAGCAGGTACCGGACCCCAACTCGACGCCCAAGCTGGGCGATGGCAACCGCCTCGTCCGTGAGGGCATCGAGCTGGTCATGGACCAGGGCGACGAGTACGGCGTGGAGGAGGGCCTGCAGCTGGCCGAGAAGACCGGCGGCCAGGTCACCGTGGTCTCGATGGGCCCCGAGAAGGCCAACGACGCGATCCGCAAGGCGCTCTCCATGGGCGCGGAGAGCGGCATCCTCATAAGCGACCCGGCGCTTGCCGGGTCCGACGCGCTGGGCACGGCCCGCGCGATCGCCGCGGCCGTGAAGGACAAGGGTTTTGACATCCTCATCTGCGGCACCGAGTCGTACGACGGCTCGACCGGGATGGTGCCGCCCCAGGTGGCGGAGCTCCTCGGCATCCCCCACCTGTCGTTCGCCAAGAAGCTCGAGGTCGACGGCACGACCATCAAGGTGCAGCGCCAGACGGCCGACGGCTTCATCACCCTGGAGGCGCAGACGCCGGTGGTCGTGACGGTCACCGGCGGGCTCAACGAGCCGCGCTACCCCACCCTCAAGGGCATCATGGGTGCCAAGAGCAAGACCGTCGAGAACGTCGACCTCGCCGCCCTCGGGCTGGAGGCCGGCCAGGTGGGCGAGGCCGGCGCGCTGGTCAAGGTCGCGGGCGTCGAGCCCGCCCCCGAGCGGCAGGCGGGCGAGGTCATCCCCGACGAGGGTTCGTCCGGCGAGCGTGTCGCCGCGATGCTCGTCGACCTGAAGGTGCTGTAGATGGCTGAGATCTGGGTCCACGTCGAAGACGACCAGGGCAGCGTCGCCCCCATCACCCTGGAGATCCTGAGCAAGGCCCGGACGCTGGGCGTCGAGGTGGTTGGAGTCGCGCTGGGCGCGATCGCGTCCCAGGCCGCGAAGGTGGGGGAGTACGGCGCCACCCGCGTCCTGGCTGACGCCCGGCCGGTGTACGACGAGTACTTCTCCCAGCCGGCGGTCGAGGCGATCGCCGCCCTGGCATACAACCGGAAGCCGCTGGCCATCCTGTTCGGCGGGAGCTACGACGGCCGCGACATCGCCTGCCGCGTCGCCGCCCGGCTGGGGCTGGGGATGGCGGCCTTCGCGACCGACCTGTCGGTCGAGGGCGAGGACCTGAAGGTGTCGGTGCCGATCTTCGGCGCCACCCAGGTCGCGGCCAAGACCTTCGCGGGGGAGAAGCCGCACATCGTGACCATCCGGCCCAAGGCATTTGCGGCGGAGTCCGCCGGCGGCGGCGCGCCGGCTGTCGAGGAGGTCAGCCCCGAGCTGCCGGAGACGGCGTCAAGGGTGAAGGTGCTCGACCGCAGCGTCGAGGAGATCGAGGGCCCCAAGCTCGAGGAGGCCCAGGTGGTCGTCACCGGCGGCCGGGGCATGGGTGGTCCCGAGAACTTCGCCATGCTGCAGGAGCTCGCCGGGCTGCTGGGCGGCGCCGTGGGCGCCACCCGCGCGGTGGTCGACGCCGGCTGGATGCCCTACGCGATGCAGGTCGGCCAGACCGGCAAGACCGTGAAGCCCAACGTCTACATCGCCGCCGGCGTCTCCGGCGCGATGCAGCACACCGTGGGCATGAAGGGCAGCAAGAACATCATCTCCATCAACAAGGACGAGGAGGCGCCGATCTTCAAGCTCAGCGACCTCGGCATCATCGGCGACGTCCACAAGGTCGTGCCCCAGATCATCGAGGCGGTCAAGGCCAAGAAGGGCTAGAAGCAGCCCCAGGGCGACGGTCGCGGGGACGGCGCGTTGGCCTCAGGACCGACGCCCTCGAAGAAGGGACCTGCCGGCGTGACGGCGATCTCGGCGCCGTCGGCGAGGGTGACCTTGATGCTCGTGAAGCGTAGGCAGTCGCCGCGCTCGATCCCGGCTCGGGCTGCGGAGTCGGTCACGCGGAGGGTGAAGGCCAATGTCAACCGTCCGCCCTCCACGATCGTCACCGGCAGCGGCCGGCATGGGGAGGTGCCGTCCGGGCGCAGCGCGCATGGAGTGCTGCCGCCTGACGTGCATGGACCGCTCAGGGGGCCCGGATCACAGGTCCCGTCGAACCTGACCTCGATACCGGGGTCGCCGCGCCCCTCGACCCTGGTGAGCGTCATGGTCCCGGACGCGGGCGCCGACTGGACCACCACGCCGAACTGGCTCCTGGGCGTCGTGTTGTCGCCGGGGACCTCGCTGGTGAAGCTCACGGGGATCGCCCCGTACCCACCGGAGACGTCGCGCAGGCCAGGCTTCGAGAACACGGAGCAGCCCGCCAGCGCCACGAGCAGTAGCAGGGTCGCCGCCTTCCCTGTCATGCGACCCGCAGCTTACACCTTGTACGCGGCTGTTCCAGGGGGTATCCATTAGCCATGGCCGAGACGGGATATTAATGGCGGAGACCGATTTCGAGGCGCTGCTGCGCGGCCAGGAGCACGCCGAGGTCACGCCGCTGCCCGGTGGCAGCGCCTGGCTGGTGACCATGGAGGGCCACGTCCGCCAGCGCGTCAACGTGGCGGTCGTGCTGCGCCGCGACCGCGTGTCGCTCTACTCGTTCATGGTGCGCGCGCCCCGTGACAACCACGCCGACTTCTACGCGGTGCTGCTGAAGAAGAACATGCGCACGTTCGCGATGAAGTACGCGCTCGACGCCGACGGCGACGTCTGGCTGGTGGCCGAGATGCCCCGGAACGGGTTCGACGCGGCCGAGCTCGACCGCATCCTCGGCGTCTTCTACCAGGAGAGCGAGGCTGCGTTCGAGCCGCTGGTCCACCTGGGCTACCCCGGCGTGTTTCCGCCCCTGTCGGCGATGCCGCGCGCCCCGCTGCCGGCCGTGGAGCCGGGGCCGCCCGCCGGCGATGGCACCGGCGCCGACCCGGCGTAGCATCTTCTCGTGGCCAAGAAGTACGACCGGATCGACGACGGCCTGCGCCAGTTCATAGAGGCGCAGCCCCTGTTCTTCGTGGCCACGGCGCCGCTGGATCCCGAAGGCCACGTGAACCTGTCGCCCAAGGGCCTGAACCACGTCGTCGCCCTCGACGATTCCAGCGTCGCCTACCTCGACCTCACGGGCAGCGGCGTCGAGACCATCGCCCACCTCAAGGAGAACGGGCGCATCGTGATCATGCTCTGCGCGTTTGACGGGCCTCCCCGGATCGTGCGCCTCCACGGGCGCGGCGAGGCGGTGATGCCCGGCCATCCTGACTTTGCCGACCTCGCGGCCCGCTTCCCGCCGTCGGAGGCGACCCGGTCTGTGATCCGCGTCCGCGTGCAGCGCATCGCCGACTCGTGCGGCTTCGGCGTGCCGCTGATGGAGTACCAGGGGGAGCGCCGGCAGATGGACGCCTGGGTCGAGCGCAAGGGCGGCCGCCCGGGCGTCGAGGCGTACCAGCGCGAGAAGAACGCGGCGAGCATCGACGCCCTGCCGGGCCTCGCCGAGGTCGACGCGCTCTAGACATGGCCGGCACCACGCGTCACCGTGGACTCGATGCCCCGTAAGGCAACGCGGAAGTCGCTGCCCGTCATCCCCCTCCGGGAGGCGGTCCTCTTCCCGCAGGCGCTGGCCCCGCTGTCGGTGGGCCGCGAGTCCTCGCTGATGGCGCTCGAGGAGGCCACCCGGCGGGGCCGCGAGATCCTCGTCGTCGCCCAGCGCGAGCCGGGCCAGGACCAGGTCGGCCAGGCGGACGTCTTCGGCTGGGGCACCCTGGGCGAGATCGAGGGGGTCCGCCGCGTGATGGGCTCGGCCCAGCTCGTGGTGCGGGGTATCGCGCGGGTCACCCTGGACCACTTTGTCCGCGAGGAGCCCTACCTCGAGGCCTCCTACACGAAGGTGGCGGACCATGTCGAGACGGGGCTAGACATGGACGCGCTGGTCAAGTCGGTGCGCGAGGTGTTCGAGGCCTATGTACTGGCCGGCGCGGCGATCCCCCAGGAGGCCGTCCAGGCGATCATGCGCACCGAGGAGGCCAACGTCTTCGCCGACCTCGTCGCGGGCTCGCCCGACCTGACGGTGGCCCAGAAGCAGCAGCTGCTGGAGACGACCAGCGTGGCCGAGCGGCTGCGCTTCCTGGTGGTCGAGCTGTCCCGCCAGCGCGAGGTGCTGGAGCTCAAGTCGAAGATCCAGTCCGACGTAGAGGGCACCTTCGGGCAGGCGCAGAAGGAGCAGATCCTGCGGGAGCAGATGAAGGCCATCCGCCGGGAGCTCGGCGAGCCCGAGGAGGGTGGCGAGCTCGAGGAGCTGCGCACCAAGATCGACGAGTCCGGGATGCCCGAGAAGGTGCTCGAGAAGGCTCGCCGCGAGATGACCAGGCTGGAGGCGATGCCAACGATCTCGCCGGAGCACGGCATGCTCCGCTCCTACCTTGACTGGCTGGTCTCGGTGCCGTGGAAGGACCGCGACGAGGGCGAGGCGGAGAAGCGCTGGGACACCATGGGCGCCAAGCGGATCCTCGACGAGGACCACTACGGGCTGGACAAGGTCAAGGACCGCATCGTCGAGTACATGGCGGTCCGGGAGCGGGTGGCGATGGTCGCCCGCGACACCGGCCACACGTCGCGGCCCGCGCGTTCGCCGATCCTCTGCCTGGTCGGACCACCGGGGGTGGGCAAGACCTCGCTGGGCAAGTCGATCGCCCGGGCGCTGGGCCGCGAGGTGGTGCGCGTCAGCCTCGGCGGCATCCGCGACGAGGCCGAGATCCGGGGCCACCGCCGCACCTACATCGGCGCTCTCCCCGGGCGCGTCATCCAGGGGATGCGCCAGGCGGGCACCCGCAACCCGGTGTTCATGCTCGACGAGATCGACAAGGTCGGCGCCGACTTCCGCGGCGACCCCGCGTCCGCGCTGCTCGAGGTGCTGGACCCGGAGCAGAACCGGGAGTTCAGCGACCACTACCTGGAGGTCCCCTACGACCTCTCCCAGGTGCTGTTCATTACCACGGCCAACATCGCGGACACCATCCACCCCGCGCTGCTCGACCGGATGGAGCTGATCCGCATCCCGGGCTACACCGAGGAGGAGAAGCTGCACATCGCTGAGCGCTTCCTGGTGCCGCGGCAGCTGGAGGAGCACGCCATCACCGGCCGCCACCTCGGCATCCGCGCCCCGACGCTGCGGCGGATCATTCGCGAATACACCCACGA
The DNA here is from genome assembly GCA_034666445.1 of Chloroflexota bacterium. Lineage (GTDB taxonomy): Bacteria > Chloroflexota > Dormibacteria > DASZGP01 > DASZGP01 > JAXDLV01. Next base: position 6,286 of record JAXDLV010000081.1, read on the forward strand.
AGCGGGGGTCCGCAACCTCGAGCGCGAAATTGCCAACATCGCCCGCAAGGTGCCGCGTCGTCTCTCCGAGGGCGAGACTCGCAAGCTCTCACCCAAGCCTGACGACCTCGAGGCCATCCTCGGGCCGCCCCGCTACGACTTCGGCCTCGCCGAGACCGAGGACCAGGTCGGCGCCGTGACCGGCGTCGCCGTCAACGAATACGGCGGCGACGTGATGACGGTTGAGGCCATCGTCGTCCCCGGCAAGGGCGACTTCACCCTCACCGGTCAGCTGGGCAAGGTGATGGAGGAGTCGGCCCGCGCGGCCTTCTCGTACGCCAGGGTCCACGCCGCGCGGTTCGAGGTGGCCAAGGCCCGGATCGAGGAGAACTCGATCCACATCCATGTCCCCGCCGGGGCGATCCCCAAGGACGGCCCGTCGGCGGGCATCACGATGGTCACCGCCATCGTCTCGGCGCTCACCGGGCGGGCTGTGCGCAAGGACCTGGCGATGACCGGAGAGGTGACGCTGCGGGGCCGCGTGCTGCCCATCGGCGGCGTCAAGGAGAAGCTGCTGGCCGCCCACCGGGCGGGGATCAAGACCTTCCTTCTGCCCCGCAAGAACCGCAAGGACCTCGCCGAGGTGCCGGCCGAGATCCTCGAGGAGATCGAGGTCATAGCCGTCGACCACGTTGAGGAGGTGCTTGCCGCGGCGCTCCTCCGCCGCCTGGGGCCGACGGCGCAGCCGACTATCTCGGCCTAGGCCTGCGCTTCGCGGCCGGCCCGGTCGCGCCCGGCGCCGACCCCGCCCCTGCCGACCTCGCCCGCGACGACGGTTTGGCCCGCGCTGCCGGTTTGTCCTGTGGCGTCGCCTTCGCGCGTGCTCGTCGTGTCGCCGCGGCGGGGATGTGCTCGCCCTCGACGACCGGCGGCATGTCGGCGTCCGGCGGCCACGTGACCTACCCGTCGGAGTTCGGCCAGCTGGCCACGGAGGGCGGCCTCTACGTCGTGCTGGGCCTCGTCCTCAGCCTGGCGGGCATCGGCTGGGTCGCCCTGGTTGTCACGCGCTCG
>JAXDLV010000082.1:0-12244 GCA_034666445.1 Chloroflexota bacterium
AAAGCCGAAGCCCAGCGCCGCCGAGGACTCCGGCTCGTAGACCAGCGCGGCGTCATTCAGCTGCAGCTTCTCGAGCGCCTCTTTGAGGTCCTGGAAGTCCTCCGAGCTCTGCGGGTAGAGGCCGGCGTAGACCATCGGCAGGGCCTGCTTGTAGCCGGGCAGCGCGGCCACGGGGTGGTCGGCGTCGAGGATGGTGTCGCCCACCCGCGCGTCGCGGAGGTCCTTGATGGAGGCGATGACGTAGCCGACCTCGCCGGCCACCAGCTCCCGCTGCTGCACCATCGCGGGCCGGAAGGCGCCCACCTCGTCGACCTCGTGGAGCTTGCCGGTGGCGGCCAGCTTGACCCGGCTGCCCTGCCGCAGCCTCCCGGCGACCACCCGCACGTAGCTGATGACGCCGCGGTAGGCGTCGAAGTGGGAGTCGAAGATGAGCGCCTGCAGGGGCGCGTTGACGTCCCCGGTTGGCGGTGGGATGCGCTCCACGACGGCGTCGAGGATCTCCTTGATCCCGATGCCCTCCTTGGCCGACGCCAGGATCGCGTCCTCGCCGGGCAGCCCGATCACCTCCTCGATCTCCTGCCGCACCACCTCCGGCTCGGCGGCGGGGAGGTCGATCTTGTTGATCACGGGGATGATCTCGAGGTTGTGGTTGATCGCCGCGTACACGTTGGCGAGCGTCTGGGCCTCGACCCCCTGGGCCGCGTCGACCACCAGGATGGCGCCCTCACAGGCGGCCAGCGAGCGGGACACCTCGTAGGCGAAGTCGACGTGTCCCGGCGTGTCGATCAGGTTGAGCTCGTACTCCTCACCCGCGTCGTTGCGGTAGGTCAGCTTCACGGGGGCGAGCTTGATGGTGATGCCGCGCTCCCGCTCGAGGTCGAGCTGGTCGAGCAGCTGCTCCTTCATGTCGCGGTGCTGGACCGAGCCCGTTGTCTCCAGGAGGCGGTCGGCCAGGGTCGACTTGCCGTGGTCGATGTGCGCGATGATGCAGAAGTTGCGGATATGGTCCCGGGCCTGCGCTGGCATGACAAGGCCGGATTCTACTGGCGGGCCTCGGCTCTCCCGAGGCGGCCTCGGCGTGGCCGCGACGGCCCTCCTCCTGCTCCCGCTGGCCGTGCCCGCGGCGGCCGAGCCCGCAGCCTTCACGTGGCGGACGGTCCAGATGCCGGGCAACTCGCACCTGTCGGAGCCGTCGCTGGCGGTTGATTTCGGCGGCACCGTCTATGTCGCCGCCCCGGCCTTCGGGCTGGGAGCGGGCGCCGGGGACCCGGGGGAGACGACCCAGGACACCACCGTTATCTACAAGTCCAGCGACGGGGGGCAGAGCTTCGGACGGCTCGACCTCAGCGACGCGGTGGCGGGTGGGCTCGACAACCACGTCGACGTCCTGCCCGGTGGCGCCGTCAACGTCGCCGACGTCGAGAGCGCGCCGCTTGGGGTCCTGGTCTACCACTCGACCGACGGGCTGGCGCAGCCGGCCCAGCCGCACACCCAGGTCGGCACCGACCAGGACCGTCCCTGGCTGTCGCACCTTTGCGACGAGGCCGCCTACTTCGCCTACCGCGACTTCCTCAGCGGCGAGATCGGCCTCTGGCGCTCGATGGATGGAGGCGGCAGCTGGGACGCCGCGCCCTCGCTGGTGTCGAGCAACCTCGGCCTGGCCTCCGGCGAGCCCAACCAGCCCGACACCGTCGCCTCGACCATCTCCGGGCCGGTGGCGGTCGACCAGGTGAGCGGCGAGATCTACGTGGTGTACGGCGTCACCCAGCTGGCGACTAACGCCGCTCCGCAGCCGTACGGGGTGGCCGGCACGACCCTGCCCAACGCGGTGGTGGTGGCCTCGAGCACCGACGGCGGTCTCACCTTCACCGATCGCTACGTCCACGCCGGCCCGCCGGGGACGGTCGCGGGTCCGACCTTCCCCTGGATCACCCTCGACCTGGCGGGCAATCTCTATGTCGGGTGGGGCGGCAACCCCGACGACAACGGCTCGTCGAACCTGTACTACGCCGACTCGACGGACCACGGGCAGACCTGGAGCAGTCCCGTCATGGTCCACCGGGGCGGGACGGACATCTATCCCACGATCGCGGCCGGCGACCCCGGCGTCCTCGACATCGCCTGGTACTCCACCGCCGCGCCGCCCTCGGTAGCGCTGACGCCGGCGACAGCCGTCCCTGACGTTGACTGGAACGTGGAGTTCGCCCAGGTGCGCCGGGCCGACACCTCAGACCCCGAGATCACCACCTCGCGCATCTCGACCACGCCCATTCACCACGGCATCATCTGCGTCCAGGGCAACGGCTGTGCCGGGGGGCCGTCCGCGACCACCGACCACAGCATGCTTGATTTCTTCTCCCTCGCCCTCGGGCCAGACGGGATGGCCTACGTCGCCTGGCCGGACAACCACCAGCACGACCCGGGGAGCAAGGCGGTGTGGCAGGTCGACAACCACCTGCTGGTGGCGCGCCAGGTCGGCGGAGCGCCGGCGTTCGACGGGGTGCGCACCGTCTGCGGTCGCAACCTGGGGGCGGCGGCGCCGACATCCGGCTTCACGCCGACGGCCTCCCCGGGCGCCGCGGTACCAGGGACAACCACGGGCGCCGCAAGCGCCCGGGCCGCGTGGCTGTCAATGGCAGCCGGCGCGGCCTTCCTATCGCTGGCGGTCGCCAGGCGCCGGCGTCACCCTTGACAACGTCGAAGGCAACCGTTCATCGTCGGCCTCTGCACCAGCCGCATCGGAAGGGACACCAGGAGGACACCATGGCTCCGGCATCAAAAACCAAGCAGCTGCAGGCCGCCCGGTCGCCGAAGGACCTGCAGGTTCTCGCCCAGCGCGTCGTCCGGGAGGGCATGCAGAGCTCCGCGTACAAGGAGCTCTCCAAGGCCATCGCCACGACGCCGGGGCAGCTCAAGGCGCTGAACTCGATCGGCGGCTACAGCCAGACGATGAGCTTCACGAACAGCAAGCTGGCCGCCATCTGCGGCACCGGGACAGCACAGGTGAGCAAGGACCTCGAGCAGCTGGAGAGGGACCTGCGCAAGCTGGTCAAGGACATCCGGGCGCTGACCGAGAAGCCCAAGCCGCGCCGGCGCACGGCCGCTCGTACGACCGCCACCGGGCGGGCGACGAGCCCAGGGAACACCGCGGCGGCCACATCGAGAAAGGCCGCTCCCAAAAAGACCACCCCCAGGAAGACCGCGGCCAGGAAGGCCGCACCCGGTAAGGCCGCCACGGCTGCGTCGCGCAAACGCGCCACGACCCGCCGCTCGCGGTAGTCCCACCGCGCCTCGACCTGGACCCCGGGCTCGCCCGGTGGCTGCGGCTTGACCGCGAGTGGCGGACGCTGGCCGCCGGCCTCCTGCCACTGGCGGGCGGGCGCTGGCCCTGGCGCCTAAGCCGCGAGGCCACCGATGCAGACCCGGACGAGGGCTGGAAGCTGCATCTCTCGGCGACCATCCTCTCGGCACCCACGCTGCTGCGCCGGGTGGGGCCGGTCCTGCAGGAGGCCGGCGCGCTGTACAAGGTGCCGCGCACCCTCCGCGACATCGATTTCCTCAACTCGGGGGCCGGCGGCTACAGCCAGGTGGGCAAGTGCATCACGGTCTACACCCGCGATGCCGCCGGCGCGGTGGAGCTGGCCCACGGCGTGGACGCCGCGGCCGGCGACCTGGCATTCCCAGAGGTGCCGTTCGATCGTCAGCTGCGACCGGGCAGCTGCGTGTTCTATCGGTACGGCGCCTACGGCAAGGCCCGCCTCCTGTGGCGGAATGGGACGCATGACGCGGCGATAGAGGGGCCCTCCAGCGAGCCCGTCCCGGACGACGCCACCATCGCGGTTCCAGGCTGGGTTGACGACCCGTTTGTGACCACGGCGCGACCACGAACCTCGCACCGGCACCCCGGGTCCGGGGGCGGCCTGGACGGCCGCTACCGCGTCTTCGCCGCGCTGTCCCAGCGGGGCAAGGGGGGGGTCTACCTCGCGCTCGACACCAGCGGGCCGGCGCCGCGACAGTGTGTGCTCAAGGAGGGCCGGCGCCATGGCGAGACCGACCCGTACGGCCACGACGGCGCCTGGCGGATCGGCAACGAGGGCCGGGTACTCCGGGCACTGTCGCGCGCCGGTGTGCCGGTTCCGCGAGTGCTGGGAGCTTTTCGCAGCGACGGCCATCGCTACCTGGCGCTGGAGCACCTCGAGGGCCCCACGCTGGAGGACCATGTCCGCGGCCGGCGCCACCTGCCCTATGCGGACAGGCTGCGGCTCGCCACGGAGCTGGCGGGCCTGGTCGCCGGCGTCCACGCCGCCGGGATCGCGTGGCGCGACTGCAAACCGGCGAACGTCGTCCAGACCTCGGACGGGGCGCTGCACCCGCTGGACTTTGAAGGCGCGGCCCGCCTCGATGCCGATGGCGGGGCGCCCTGGGGCAGCCGCTCCAGGCTGCTGCCACCCTCGCTCGCGCACCCGGGGTCGGCGCCGCAGGACGAGGACCTCCACGGGCTCGGCGCCAGCATCGCGGCCCTGGTGTGCCGGCGCGCTCCGCTCAGGCGCGGCGTGGTCGACGTCCCTGGCGACGTCGACGGCGCCGTCACGCGGTTGCTGCAACAGCTCCTCGAGCCCGGCAAGGCCGGCGTCAGGCCGGCGGCGGCGACGGTCGAGGACCGCCTGCGCCGAGCGGGTCAGGCCAGGTCCCGCACCGTGGCATCGACAAGCTCCACCAGGTCTCGCCCTGCGCCCTCGGCCCAGAAGCGGGAGAAATCCGCCTCCCCCAGCTGAGCCCGGAGCTCCTGGATCGACCGTTCCTGGCTGGCCAGCAGGCCTGCCGGCACCTCCCTCCCGGCGGCGCTGTTGGCCGCGTGGACGGCGGCCAGGATACGCACCGACGCGCCGGGGACCATGGAGGAGAGCGCGAAGGCAACGAGGTGGGCTCCCTCCACCAGCACCTCCGGGGTGTCCAGCTCGCGCGCCAGGGCGACGGCGGCGGTCTCGACGGCAACCGCGTCGCCGGCCCGGCCCAGGCGCGCCAGGGCGACGCCAAGACGGAGCATGATATCGGCCGTTGTGCGCCGGTCGCCGACCTCGGTGGCCAGGGTCCGGGCATCCTCGTAACGGGCCAGCGCGGCGCCGTGGTCACCTTCGGCCATCGCCACGTCACCGATGGCGAACTGGGCCAGCGCCATGTTTCGCCGGTCGCCCAGCCGGGTGGCGATATCGAGGCCCTCAGTCGCGCGCCCCAGCGCCTCGGCATATTCGCCCTGGGCCACCGCGGTCATGGTCATGTCGATCAGCGACACCCCCACGAGCCAGTCAAGCTGGATCGCCCGGGCCTCCTGCAGGGCCATCTCGAAGAGCCCGCGGGAACCCGGGTAGTCGCCTGTCAAGAACGCAACCTGGGCCAGGTAGCGGAGCGACATCGCCACCGCCTCGCGGCCACCGTCGCGCTTGGCGATCTCCAGGGCCTGCTGGTGCAGCTCGCGCGCGGCGGGGTAGTCACCCTGCTCCATGGCCAGGCGGCCGGCGCTCATCAACGCTCGCGCGCCGGCGCCAGGCTCGTCGCCCCCCGCCGCGGCGATTGCCTCCTCCAGCCACTGCCGCCCCTCCGCCAGGTGACCTCGAATCAGCCACAGGCCGCCAAGGTCGGCGGCCAGGCCGAGCCCGGCTGGATCCTTGCGAGCCACCGCCCAGGACAGCGCCGCGCGGAGGTTGTCATGCTCCGACTCCAGGCGATCCAGCCAGGACGCGGCGTTGGGCCCGCGCAGCTCGGGCGCGGCCTCCTCTGCCTGGCCCGCGTAGTGGGCAAGGTGCCGGTCGCGCAGCTCAGCGGTCTCGCCGGACTCCGTGAGCCGCTCGCCGGCGTAGTCACGGATGGTCTGCAGCAGGCGGTAGGGGGCCCAGGCCTGGCCGGGCTCGTGCTGCACCAGCGACTTGTCGACCAGCCTCCCCAGCAGGGTGACGACGTCGTCCACCCCCTCGCCCGCGGTGCATGCCTCAGCGGCGTCGAGGCTGAAGCTGCCCGCGAACACCGAGAGCCGGCGCAGCAGCGCCCGCTCGCCCTCGTCGAGCAGCTGGTGGCTCCAATCGACGGCCGCGCGAAGCGTCTGCTGCCGGGAGAGGGCAGTGCGGACGCCCCCTGTGAGCAGGGCGAAAGCGTTGTCAAGGCGCTCCGCGATCTGCTCGATGGGGAGTACCTTGATGCGCGCCGCTGCCAGCTCGAGGGCCAGCGGGATGCCGTCGACGCGGTGACAGACCTGGGCCACCGCGGCGCGGTTCTGCTCGGTGAGGCTGAATCCCCGCTGGTGCAGCCGCGCGCGGTCGACCAGCAGCCGAACGGCATCGAACCCCGCCAGTGCCTCCATCTCCGGCAGCCGGCGCGGATCGGGCACGGCCAGTGAAGGCACCCGCCACGTGACCTCGCCGGCGGCAGCCAGCAGCTCGCGGCTGGTGGCCATGATGGCCAGCGCGGGGCAGCGCCGCAGCAGGGTCTCGGCAAGCTCCGCGCAGGCCGCCACCAGGTGCTCGCAGTTGTCGAGGATGACCAGGACGCGGCCCTCGCCCACGTGGTCGATGGTCGCCTCCACCAGGTCGCCTCCGCCGGCCGGGCGGCCGGCCATGGCGCGCTGGTGGACCCCGACGGTCTCGGCGACCACGCTGGCGACCATCGACGGGTCGCTGGTGGTGCTGAGGTCCACCAGCCACACGCCGTCGCGGTAGTGGTCGGTCAGCTCCGCCGCCAGCTCCACCGCGAGCCGCGTCTTGCCGCAGCCGCCGGTGCCGGTGAGCGTGAGGAGGCGGGCCCGCAGCATGAGGTCCCGGAGCTCGGCCAGCTCCGCCTCGCGGCCGATGAAGGAGGTCAGCTGTATGGGAAGGTTGGTGGGCATCGCCTCCAGCCCTCGCAGGGGTGGGAAGTCGGCCTCCAGGTCCGCTGCCGAGAGCTGGTAGACGCGCTCCGGGTCGGATAGGTCCTTGAGGCGGTGGGAGCCGAGGTCGCGCAGCCGCGCCCCGGGCGGGAGGTCGTCGGCCAGCAGGGCGCGGGTCACCGCCGAGACAATCGTCTGCCCCCCGTGGGCGATGTCGCGCAGCCGGGCGGTTCGGTTGACGGCGCTGCCGTAGTAGTCGCCCTCGCGGTGCTCGGCCTCACCGGTGTGAAGCGCCACCCGCACGCGGATGCGCGCCTCCCCGGGCCAGGGCTCCCGGGCGAGCGCGCGCTGCAGCTCGAGGGCCGCCTCCGCGGCGGCCCGCGCGCCGTCGAACACTGAGAACGAGCTGTCCCCCTCGCCCTTCGCCCGGAGTGTGTTGCCGCCCGCCCGCCGGACCGCCTCCTCGATGATGCGGTCATGCCTGGCCATCGCCGGGCGCATCGATTCCGGGTCCCTCTCCCACATCCGCGTCGAGCCCTGGACGTCGCTGAGAAGAAAGGTCGTCGTGGCCAAGGTCGCATCATAGTGAGTTGGCTGATCGGGCCCGGGCTGCGACAATCGGCCCATGCCGAGGTCATCCCGGAAGGTCAGCCGCCCCGCGCCCCCGGGCAAGGCGGCGCTGGTCCTGGCCAGCGGTGGCATCACCGGCGTGGCCTATGAGGTCGGCGCGCTGAGGGCCCTCGACCACGTCCTCACCAACCGCACCGTCAACGACTTCGACATTTACGTCGGCACCAGTGCCGGGGCGGTGGTCTCGGCGGCACTCGCCAGCGGCATCCCTCCGATCATGCTGGCCGGGCTGCTCACGGGCTCGGTTCCCGGCTTCAGCCGCCTCGGCCGGCTGCAGCTGTACCGCCCCAACGTCGGCGAGATCGCCTCCCGCCTGGTGGGCGCGCCCGACCTGGTGCGCCGGGCCGCGCTCGAGTACTGGCGATTCCGCGACCGCATCCCGCTGTCGGAGGCGATCTACGGGCTCGCGCCGCTGCTCCCGTCGGGACTGTTCACCAACTCCGGCCTGGAGCAGTACCTCCGCGAGACGTTCGCAATCGCCGGGCTGTCGGATGACTTCCGCGACGTGAAGAGCGAGCTGCACATCATCGCGGCGGACATCGAGAGCAACAAGCGCGCCGACTTCTCCCGGCTGACGACGCCCAACGTCGCGATCTCGCGGGCGGTGGCCGCGTCCACGTGCATCCCCCTGCTCTTCCGCCCGGTGGAGATCGAGGGCCACCACTACATCGACGGCGGCATCAAGAGCCACGCCGCCATCGACGTGGCGATCAGCCGCGGCGCCAAGCTGATCGTGGTCATCAACGGGCTGGTGCCGCTCGATACCGCGGCGATCAAGCCCCGCGCGAGCACCCAGGAGGGGCACAGCTCGATCCTGGACCTGGGGATGCGGGCGATCGGCAACCAGGTCATCCGCGGGATGCTCCATGACAGCCTGATCGACCACCTGCAGAAGGTGCGCGCCAAGCACCCCGAGGTCGACTTCATCCTGATCGAGCCCCGCCCCGACGACGAGAAGATGTTCTTCCACGAGCTGCTCAGCTTCTCGGCCCAGCTGATCGTGATGCAGCACGGCTACGAGACCGTGAGCAAGGGCATCTACGAGAGCTGGCCCTACCTCGCGAGGATCCTGCCCAAGCATGGCATCGAGATCACGCGCCGGGTGATCGACCGCAAGCCGCTGCAGGTGCCCGTCAACGAGCTGGAGCGGAGCGGCAACATCCTGGGCCGGCTCTTCCAGACCGTGCTCGACCGGCGGACCACCGCCACGGGCGAAACGCCGGATATCTCCGCGCGGATCGCCGCCCGGGCCGGCGGCCGGGCCGCGACGGCGGCCAGGACAGCCGAGAAGCCGGCGCGGAAGGCTGCCCGCAAGGCAGCCCCGAAGGCGGCGCGGAAGCCCGCCGCAAAGAAGGCGACCGCCACCCGCCAGCGCGCCACCGCGGCGCGGCGCACGACCCGGCGGATCGGCAACTTCCGCCCCCGGGTCATCTCCTCCGACACCGCGGAGGCCTGACAGGGCGCGACCGGGCGGTCGCAGCGGCTGGGTAGCATCGGCGGATGAAGCTGATGCGCGCCCTCGATTCCGACGCGCGGCGCGGCTTCGGCGCCCTGCTGGCCGCCACCTCCGTCCAGCACACGGGCTTCGGCGCCGTCTTCCCGGTGCTGCCACTCCTGGTCACCGGGCAGGGCAACAGCGTTGGCGTGATCGCGGTCATGGCAGCCGCCTTCGTGGGGTCGGCGTTCGCCTTCCAGTACCCGATGGCGGCCGTGGCCGACCGCTTCGGGCGGCGCCGGGTCCTCGGCATCGCTCTCCTGGTCAATGGCGGCCTGGCGGTGCTGTTCGCGTTCCACCTCGGGCCTGTCGCGCTGGTGGCCGTGCGCTTCTTCCAGGGCCTCTGCACCGCCGCCGTGGAGCCGTCGTCGCGGGGGCTGGTCAGCCAGATGGTCCCCAACGAGCAGCGCGGCCAGGCGTACGGGATGGTGGCCTCGGCCGAGATGGTGGGGATCATCGGCGGGCCGCTCCTCGGCGGTGGCATCGCCGCGGCACTGCCGCTGGAGTACGTCTTCCTCGTGCAGGCGGTGCTCTGCATCATCGGTGGTGGCGGCTTCCTGCTCCTCACCCGGCGCCTGCCGGCGCGGCAAGACGACGAGCCTGCCTCCGACGGCAAGGGCACCTCCATCCGCCGCCTCATCACCGCCGACCTCATCGGCCTCGGCCTGGTGGCGGCGGGCAGCAGCTACCTCTTTGGCCTCTACGACACGGTGTGGGTGCTGTTCATGGCCAAGCTCGGCGCCGGGGTGGCGGTGATCGGCGCTTCGATCGCCCTATTCGGGGTGCCACTCTTCCTGGTCGCCCCGCTGGCTGGACGGCTCGGCGACCGCTACGGGCGGGTGCCGCCGATGCTGGTCGGCGGAATCGGGGTGGGACTGATCGCGGCCTCCTATCCCCTGCTCCCCGGCCTGGCCGCGGTCATCGCGGTGGCCTGCGTCGAGGGCGTGATGTTCGCCCTCCTGCAGCCGAACCTGTATGCGCTGATCGCGGCGGCCGCGCCCGAGGGCATGGAGGCGCGGGCCCAGGCGGCGGCCGGGGTAATGGGCACCGCCGGCAACCTCGTCGCGCCCCTGCTGGCGGCCTTCCTTTGGGAGCGGGACTACCACCTCGCGTTCTACACCGGCGCGGGCTTCGTCCTCCTGTTCACCATCGCCGGGGGGCTGCTGGTGCTGCGCCCGGGCAACCGCGTCGGCGGGCGCCGCGTCAACCCCGAGCTGCTCGCCGCGCTGGCCCCCGAGCCCCACCAGGCCGGCCGCGGCGACTGAGTCAGCCCAGGCGCGCCTCGACGGCGGCGATCATTCCACCGTACGCCCCGGGCGAGCGCTGGAACGCGTGGTACGCCGACACCATCGGCAGGTAGCCCGCGGCGCGCAGGTCGGCGTATGGCACGCGGCCGAGGTTGCGGCGCTCGTGGCGGCCGGTGACGGCGAACCGGGCCTGCTCCTGGACGAGCCCGTCGAGGTGGCGGAGGGTCGTGTCGCCGCTGAGCAGGGGGAAGAACCAGGTGGCCCAGGTGAAGTCGGCGGGGTCGCCGCCGACGCCGTAGACGCGGCGGCTCCAGGCGCGCATGAAGAAAGACGCGGGGGCCTCGCGAGTCCGCGCCTTGCGCGCCAGCCGCCGGACCCGGTGGCGCATCTTCGAGACGGTGTTGCCCGCCAGGTCCAGCGCACCCTGGTGGTAGCGGAGGCCGAGGAACTCCCATGCCTCGCCCGGGGGCACCAGCTGGGTTTTGCGCGGGTTGAGGCCGAGGCCGAGGGCGGCCAGCCGGGCCTCGACGGTGCGCAGGTGCCCCTCGGCCGCGGCGGGAGGACCGAGGATGAGGAAGTCGTCGGCGTAGCGGAGGTAGCCGGCGCCGGCCGCCTCGAACTCGGCGTCAAGCCCGCGCAGGTAGAGGTTGGAGAGCAGGGGCGCGATCGGGGTGCCCGCCATCACCCCCTTGTGGTCGTCGACCACCTCGACCCCGTCGCTGACAACGCGGCGGTCGAGGAGGGTCCGCTCCAGGAAGGCCACCAGCGGCCGGTCGCCACGAAGCTCCCCCGGAAGCGCCTCCAGGGCGCCAGCGGGGCTGATGCTGTTGAAGTAGTCGCGGACGTCGAGCCGAACGCAGGCGAGGCTGTCGAGGTCCGGCGTGCCCAGCACCTGGTTGTAGGCGGTGCGGACGCCGCGGCCGGGTTGGAACGAGTGGCACAGCCGGGAGTGCAGGTCGGCGGCCCGCGGCTGGAGCACGCGGTTGAGGGCGCGCAGGAAGAGCTCGTCGCGCGGCGCGAAGATGAACAGCACCTTGCGACGACCGCCGGAGCGGTTGATGCTGCGGCGGGTCGGCGGCGCCAGCGCCAGGCGGCCGGCGGCGTAGTCGGCCACCATCGCGAGCATCTCGCCCGACCCCACCAGCTCCCCGTAGGTGCGCAGCCGGGCGCGGCGATGGGCGAGCCGGATGCTGCACGTCGCCATCAGCTCCGCCCAGAACCCCGGGTCGGCCAGCACCTCCGCGGTGGGGGGATGAGCAGGGAAGAGTTGGGATTTCAATCCCGGTGTAACCGGGTACCCGGACGTACCGTGGACACCCGCCCTCACAGGCTGTTCAGGTCCCTGGCTGGTCCGCGTCGAGGGCACCCCCGAGGGGGTATCTTCCCTGCTCGCCAGCCATTATCCCGTACCGCCATGACCGTGGGTTAGGATGCTGACAGAAGCGCCCAACCGGGTGGGACCAGAGCGAGGTGAGAGATGCCGCGAGGCCCGATGAAGTTCGAAATCCTGCGCGACCAGCTGGCCGCGAGCAGCGGCAGCCTGGCCGAGGTGCGCGGCATCGCGACCTCGGTGGGGGTCATGGAGGACCGCTACCTGGCGCGGCCCGCCGCCGAGCTGCTGGTGGCACGCGGCGCCCCGGGCGCCGACCGCATCGCCGCCACCCTGCAGACCATGCCCATCACCGGTAAGGACTACAAGGGCGACATGCTTCGCGCCGCGTTCCGCACCGCACTCGAGCGGGAGGGCATCTCGCCCGCCGTCGAGCAGGTGGCTCGCTCCTTCTACGAGCGCAGGCAGAAGGCCTCCCTGGTCGACGTCGAGGCGGGCATGGGCGGCGCCGCCACGGCGCTCCCGGCGGACCAGCAGGGCTACGCGCCCCCGGCCCAGCCCCAGCAGCCCCAGGGTCAGCCCCCGGCCCAGCCCGACATCGTGCAGGACATCGGCAAGGGCCTCAACGACATCGCCAAGAAGCTCTTCGGCTGATTCCAGCGCGGTCAGGGCCTGGTGCTTCGGCG
>JAXDLV010000083.1:0-3761 GCA_034666445.1 Chloroflexota bacterium
CACCCTCAACCGCCCGGACTCGTTCAACGCGCTAACGCGGACCATGAACCGCGAGGTCAAGGAGGCGCTGGACGGCGTCGCCGGGGACGACAGCATCGGCGCGGTGGTGATCACCGGCGCAGGCCGCGCGTTCTGCTCGGGCCAGGACCTGCGCCGGGCGGACGAAGACGTCTCGGACCCGGCGACCCGCGTCCGCAAGGACCTCAACGAGTACTACGCACCCATGATCCTGGCGATGCGGCGGCTGCCAAAGCCGGTGATCGGCGCCATCAACGGCGTGGCCGCGGGGGCGGGCATGAGCCTCGCCCTGGCGACGGACATGCGCATCGCCTCCGACCGAGCGTCGTTCATGCAGGCGTTCTCGCGGGTCGGCCTGGTGCCGGACGCGGGCAGCAACTACTTCCTGCCGAGGTTGGTGGGGCTGCCCCGGGCGCTGGAGCTGGCCTGGACCGCGCGCCGCGTGGGCGCGGACGAGGCGCTCGAAATCGGCCTGGTGAACACAGTCGTGCCCGGAGACGACCTGGCGTCGAACGCGCAGGAGATGGCGGCCCGCCTGGCGGTCGGGCCGGCGCTGGCGATCGGGCTGACCAAGCAGGCGATGCTCAAGGGCATGGAGTCCTCACTGCCCGAGGTGCTGGCCCTGGAGGCCGAGCTGCAGGCGCGCTGCATCGTGACCGATGACTTCGCCGAGGGCGTGGCCGCCTTCCTGGAGAAGCGCGAGCCGCGCTTCGGCCAGGCGCCCAGCCGCACCTGACCGACGCCGACCCCGCCCCCGCGCTGGTGACGCCGCGGCCGGCGGCGACTGTCGCGGTGCTGCGCGACGGACCCGACGGGCTGGAGACCCTGCTCCTGCTGCGGCCGGTGGAGGCGGAGTTCGCGCCGCGAGCGCAGGTGTTCCCCGGGGGCCGGATCGACGACGCCGATGCCGACCCGGCGTGGCGCGAGCTGGTGGTGCTCGATGGTGCCGACGCCGCGCTGGCGGAGCCCGATCCCGGGGCGGGCGACCACTCCCAGCTGGCATACGTGGTCGGGGCGATCCGCGAGGTGTTCGAGGAGACCGCCATCCTGCTCGGCGCGCAGGGCGCCATGCCGGCGGGCTGGCTCGCGGACGCCCGCGAGAGGGTCCACCGTTCCGACCGGGCCTTCATCGACGTGATCCGCGACGAGGGCATCCGGCTGCACCCGTCGCGGCTGGCGTACTTCGCCCGCTGGATCACCCCGGTCGGCCTGCCCAAGAGATACGACACGCGCTTCTTCGCCGCCGCCACCACGCCCGGCCACGAAGCGGTCGCCGCGGCGGGCGAGATCCAGTCCCTGGAGTGGCTGAGCCCGAGCGCAGCGCTGGCACGGGCTGACACCCACGACGCCTACACGCTGCCGCCCACGCGCGCGGCGCTGACGCTGCTGCAGCGGTACACCGGCGTAGAGGACGCGATGGCGAGGCTTCCGGGGGATGCCGACCTCACGCCGATCCTGCCCCGGATCGTCAGCGGCACCCAGCCCGGCGATGGCGAGATCCGCGTGCTGATGCCGGGCGACCCTGGCTACGACGCTCCCTGACCGTGGCACCCCGGCCCGGCGGTGAGGACGGTCCCGAACTGGTGTCGGTGCTGGCGCCCAACCCATCGGTGTTCACCGGCCCCGGCACCAACACCTACGTCGTGGGCGGTGGGGAGCACGTGGTGGTCATCGACCCCGGCTCCGACGACAACGGCCACCTCGCCGCGGTGGGGGACGCCGCGCGGCGGATGGGAACGCCCGCGACGGTCGTGATCACCCACCACCACGCCGACCACACCGACGGCGCGGTCCGGCTCGCCGCCGAGCTGGGGGTCCCACTGGCGGGCCGGCCACATCCCGACGCCCCGGCGTACGACGCCGCCCTGGACGACGGTGATGAGGTGGCGGCGGGCGCCGGGGTGCTCCGGGTAGTGTCGACCCCCGGGCACACCAGCGAGCACATCGCGCTCCACTGGCTACCGGCCGGGGTGCTCTTCGCCGGCGACCTGGTGGCGGGCGAGGGCTTCATCGTGATCGACCCCCCCGATGGCAACTTGGCTGCGTACCTCGACTCGCTGGCGCGCGCCCGCGACCTGGGCAGTGTCGAGGTCCGCCCGGCGCACGGCCCCGCCATCTCGGACCCGGCAGCGTACCTCGACGGCTACATCCGCCACAGGCTGGAGCGCGAGGCAAGGGTGCTCGACGCGCTGAGCCCCGACGTCGAACGCCGCCTCGACGAGCTGCTCCCGGTGGCCTACGCGGACACGCCGGTGGCGATGCACCCGATCGCGGCGCGCAGCCTGCTGGCCCACCTCGAAAAGCTGGTGGCCGACGGACGGGCGGCGCGGGCCGGGCGCGAGCCGATCGATGAGGACGCCTTCCGGCGGACTTAGGCCGCGGGCGTCCCCGCGGCGCTGCCCAGGCGCTCCAGCTCCTCGATGACCTTGCGCGTCATCCATGTCGGCGTCGACGCGCCCGACGTGACGCCCACCCTGTCGATGCCCTCGAACCACGCAGGGTCGAGGTCGGCCGGGCTGTCGACCAGGTGCGCCGGCTTGTGGCCCAGCTCCTCGACCACCTGCACCAGGCGCTTGGAGTTGGAGCTGCGGCTGGACCCCACGACGATGACCATGTCGACCTCGGCCGCCGCCGCGACCGCCGCCTCCTGGCGCTCCTGGGTGGCCTTGCAGATCTCGTTGTAGACCTCGACGTGGGGCCAGCGCCGCTGGATCTCCGCGATCGTCGACAGCGTGTCCCACTGGCTGAGCGTCGTCTGGCAGGTGACCGCCAGCCGCGAGGTGTCGAAATCGAGGTGGTCCAGGGCGTCGAAGTCCAGGGGCTCCACCAGGTGCACCTGCCCCGGCGCCTCGCCCAGCACGCCCTCGGGTTCGGGGTGCAGGCGCTGGCCGATGTAGATGACGTGGAAGCCCCGGGCAGCAAGGTCGCGGACCAGGTCGTGGGTGCGCACGACGTCCGAGCAGGTGGCGTCGACGGCGCGCAGGCCCATCGCGGCGGCCCGCTCCTTGACCTGGGGCGACACACCGTGGGCGGTGAAGATGACGGTGCCATCGTCGATCCGCTGGAGGCCCTCGAAGCGGTCGTCGGCATCGACCAGTCCGACGCCGTGCTCCTTGAGCTCGTCGGTGACGTGCTCGTTGTGGACCAGGTAGCCGAGCATGTTGACGGGCTGGGGCACCGGCTCAGCACCCGCCTCGGCGCCGACCTGGCGAGCGATCTTGATCGCGTCCACCACGCCATGACAGTAGCCGCGAGGGGTGATCTTGATGACCTCCATGCTGCATCGAGTCTAGGCCGCGAGTTGCTACGCTGCGGTGACTTTGACACCGGCGCTGGCGTCCAGCACCAGCCAGGCCCTCGACGGGCTGCTGTCCGTCGTGGTGGGGATGTCGATCGTGATCGTCCTCATCACCACCGCGCTGCTCGTGTTCCGCGGCAGGCGGCACCCCAACTCACGCACCCGCGCGATCATCGACGCCGGCCTGGCCGCGATCCCGGGCGTCATCGCGCTGGTCGCCGGGCTGGTGGGCATCGTGGTCGGCCTCGCCTTCTTCGTCGTGCTGTTTTTCTACTGGCTGATCTATGTCGTCGTGGCGACGATCTGGGTGTCAATCGTCGGCGGCCACGTGACCTACCCGTCGGAGTTCGGCCAGCTGGCCACGGAGGGCGGCCTCTACGTCGTGCTGGGCCTCGTCCTCAGCCTGGCGGGCATCGGCTGGGTCGCCCTGGTTGTCACGCGCTCG
>JAXDLV010000084.1:0-12389 GCA_034666445.1 Chloroflexota bacterium
CACCTGCCCGCCGACGAACGTGGGCGGGCAGGTGGCCCCGCCGTATATCCGGCCCTGCGGTCGCCAGCTCTGCGCCGCCGGATTGCCCTGGCACCTCTACGGCGCCAGCGAGTACCAGTCCACGTCACCCGCCCAGACCGGGGTGGACAACGTCGCCGGCACCGTGGCGCTGGCTCGCGAAGCGAAGCTCAACACGCTCCGGGTGATCAACTTCTACGACAGCAAGAAGAGCCCCACGACCGAGCCCTACAACGAGGCCCGCTGGGCCAAGGTCGACGCGATGGTCGCCGCCGCAGGCAACGCGGGGATGCGCGTGGTGCTCGGGCTGGCGGACTACCGCAACATCCTCTGGAACAACTGCATCAACCCTTACACCGCCGACTGGGGCCAGTTCATCGCCTACGTCGCCGCCCGCCGTAACACCGTCACGGGCAGGACCTACGGGGCCGACCCGACCATCGCCCTGGTCTCCCTGGCCGGTGAGCCGCTTCAGGTGGGCACCTACAACTACGCCGCCAAGGCCACCGGCGCTGACTGCACCATCACCTACGGCACCCAGGACCTGACCGACTTCTACACCCGCACGCTGGCGCAGTGGAAGGCCGTCGGCCAGGTCAGCGTCAACACCGGCGGGCTGGGATACCTGAACTTCAACTCCGGGATCGACTGGCGGACTATCTTTGCCCTTCCCAACAACGACGTCTGCGACATCAAGACATACGGCGGGATGCTCGACTACGCGCCGACCGTGGCGAGCTACTGCGCGGGGATCAACAAGCCCTGGATCGACGAGGAGTTCGGCTGGCAGCAGTCCGACGGTGACGCCGCCCGGGCCGCGGCCTTCCGGCACACGCTGGACGTGGTCCGCCCCGCGGGGTGCGCCGGCGAGGCGTTCTGGAACATGGGCAACCAGGAGGCCGCCACCAGCTACGACATCGGGAGGCCCACGCCGCTCACCCTGGCGGCGGTGCAGGAGGGCGCCGTCTAGGCCTTCGGCTGCAGGTCCTTCAGGGCGGCCTCGATGCCCCGGTAGAAGGTGGGGTAGGCGTAGATCATGTGGCGCAGCCGCTCGGTGGGGATGCGCTCGTGGATCGCGAGAGCCAGCATCGACATCATCTCCCCTCCCCTGGCGGCGGCGCACGTGGCGCCGACCAGGACGCCCTCGTCGGCGTCCTCGACCAGCTTGATCAGCCCCTCATTGCCGGGGCCGTGGATCCAGCCCCGGGTGGAGGCGGAGTTGTCGGCGTGGCCGATGCGGACGTTGAGACCCTTGTCCCGCGCCTGCTTCTCGGTCATGCCCGCGGCGCCCACCTCGGGGTCGGTGAACGTCACCCGCGGCAGCGACCGGTAGTCGCCGGGGGGCCCCGGCTTGCCGAGGATGTCGGCGATGGCGATGTCCGCCTGGTACATCGAGATGTGGGTGAACATCCCCTTGCCGGTGATGTCGCCGATCGCGTAGAGACGCTCGCCCGCGCGGGTCTGACCGTCGATGTCCACAAACCTGGCCTTGGGGTCGAGCCCCACGTTCTCCAGGCCCAGGCCGTCGAGGTTGGTGTGACGCCCGGTTGCCACCAGGAGCTTCTCGCCGCGCACCGACTTGCCGCCCTCGAGGCTGACCACGAACGCGTCGCGGTCCATGTCGACAGCGGTGGTCCGGTGGTTGCAGAGGACCTTGATCCCCTCCTTCGTAAACACCTCACGCAGCAGGTCGCCGGCCTCGGGCTCCTCCACCATCAGGGGCCGCTCACCGACCTCGATCACCGTGACCTCGACGCCGAAGCGGGCGAAGACCTGGGCCAGCTCGAGCCCGATCGCCCCGCCGCCGATCACCACCAGCGACCGCGGCAGCACGTCGCACTCGATCGCCTCGTGGTTGGTCCAGTAGGGGACATCGTCGAGCCCTGCGATGGCGGGCATCGCCGGGCGCGTCCCGGTCGCCAGCACCACGCCACGCTCCGCCTCAAACTCGCGGCCGTCGACGGAGACCACGCCGGCGCGCTCCAGCCTCCCGGCGCCGCGGGCGAGGATGCCGCCCTTCTTCTCGAAGCGCTCGACCGCCACCTTGTCGTTCCAGAAGTCGGTGGCCTCCTCGCGGATGCGCCTGGCGACCGGCGCCCAGTCCGGCTTGACCACGGCCTCGCCTGCCATGCCGTTGACCCGCCCGGCCTCGGCGAGGAGGTCCGCGGCCCGGATCATCATCTTGCTGGGAACGCACCCCCAGTAGGGGCACTCGCCGCCGACCAGGTTCTTCTCGACGCCGACAACGCGCAACCCCTTCCCGGCCAGCTCCTCGGCCACGTGCTCGCCACCGGGGCCCAGCCCCACCACCACGACGTCAACCTGCTCGGCCACCGGCGTCCTCCTGTCGAGCCGCCCGCGAGCGGCGGCTCGGATCAGCCTACACGCCACCGCCGCCGCGACGATCACGCCCCTGTGACCGGGTTGGGACGCCGTTTCTGTATTTATCCGCCGGATTTGTCGTTACATATGCCCCTAGTCATCCTTAGGAAGCGCGGAGGCAACCTTGAACCCATTCATATCCCTCCGAGAGCGGGTCCGCCGCCTCGTCGACACAGAGGAGGAAGGCCAGGGAATGGTCGAGTACGCCCTGATCCTGGTCCTTATCGCGGTCGTTGTGATCGTCGTCCTCATACTCCTGGGCAACCAGGTGCGCGACATCTTCTGCAACATCTCCACCGGCCTCGCCGGGGGAGGCTGAGAGGGTGTTACGGTGGGGGACCGCCGACCCAGCGGCGGTGGTCCCCCTCCCTCCCCTGACGAGCCGGCTTAGCTGACGGGCTCGGTGACCTTACCGGGCAGACGCTCGATCGCGAGCTTTCCGTCCGACGCATCCACGGCGATGGTGTCGCCCTCGTGGAAGCTGCCCTCCAGGATCTGGAGCGCCAGCGGGTCCTGCAGCAGGCGCTGGATCGTGCGCTTCAGGGGCCGCGCCCCGTAGACCGGGTCGTAGCCCTGTTCGGCGATGAGGTCCTCCGCGGCCGGCGTCACCTCGAGGCTCAGCTTGCGATCGGCCAGGCGGCGGTGCAGGTCGCGCAGCTGGATCTCCACGATGGTGCGGAGCTGCTCGCGGGTGAGCGGCTCGAAGATGATCACCTCGTCAACGCGGTTGAGGAACTCCGGCCGGAACGTCTGGCGGAGGGTGTCCATCACCGCCTCGCGCATCCGCTCGCGGTCAGCGCTGAGCTCCTGGACCTGGTGCGAGCCGATGTTGCTCGTCATCACCAGGATCGTGTTCTTGAAGTCGACGGTGCGGCCCTGGCCGTCGGTAAGGCGGCCGTCCTCGAGGATCTGGAGGAGGACGTTGAAGACGTCGGGGTGGGCCTTCTCGACCTCGTCGAAGAGCACCACGCTGTAGGGCCGACGGCGGACCGCCTCGGTCAGCTGGCCGCCCTCCTCATAGCCGACATAGCCGGGAGGGGCACCCAGCAGGCGCGCGACGGTGTGCTTCTCCATGTACTCGGACATGTCGAGCCGGATCATCGCGTGCTCGTCATCGAACAGGAACTCGGCCAGCGCCCGGGCCAGCTCGGTCTTGCCGACGCCGGTGGGGCCGAGGAAGATGAAGGACCCGACGGGCCGGTTGGGGTCGGATAGGCCGGCGCGGCCGCGGCGGACGGCGTTGGCCACCGCCTGGATCGCCTCGTCCTGGCCGACCACGCGGTCGTGCAGGCGCTCCTCCATACGGAGCAGCTTCTGCATCTCGCTCTCCAGCATCCGCGCGACCGGCACGCCGGTCCAGCGCGCGACGATGGCCGCGATGTCCTCGTCGTCGACCTCCTCCTTGAGCATCTTGCGATCCTTCTGCAGCGCCTCGAGGCGGGCCGACTCCTCGGCGACGTCCTTCTCCAGCTGGGTCAGGCGCCCGTAGCGCAGCTCCGCGGCCTTGCCGAAGTCGGCGGCCCGCTCGGCGCGCTCGGCGTCGGCGCGGGTCTCCTCGATCTCGGCCTTGAGCTCGCGGATGCGGTCGAGGCGCGCCTTCTCCTGGTCCCAGTGCGCCTTCATCGCCTTGGACTGCTCCTGCAGCTGGGCCAGCTCCTTCTCCAGCGAATGCAGGCGGGCCCTCGAGGCAGCGTCCTTCTCCTTCTTGAGTGCCTGCCGCTCGATCTCGAGCTGGCGGACCTGGCGCTCGACCTCGTCCAGCTCGGCAGGCATCGAGTCGATCTCGATGCGCAGCTTGCTGGCGGCCTCGTCGACCAGGTCGATGGCCTTGTCCGGCAGGAAGCGGTCGGTGATGTAGCGGTCGGAGAGCACCGCCGCGGCCACGATCGCGCTGTCCGTGATGCGGACGCCGTGGTGGACCTCGTAGCGCTCCTTGAGCCCGCGGAGGATCGAGATGGTCTCCTCCACCGACGGTGCGTCGACCATCACCGGCTGGAAGCGTCGCTCCAGGGCGGCGTCCTTCTCGATGTACTTGCGGTACTCGTCGAGGGTGGTGGCGCCGATGGCGCGCAGCTCACCCCGGGCGAGGGCGGGTTTGAGCATGTTGCTGGCGTCCATCGCCCCCTCGGCCGCGCCCGCGCCCACCAGGGTGTGGAGCTCGTCGATGAAGAGAATGACCTGGCCGTCGGACTCGGTCACCTCCTTGAGGAGGGCCTTGAGGCGGTCCTCGAACTCGCCACGGAACTTGGCCCCCGCGATCAGCGCGCCCAGGTCCAGCGCCGCGACCGTCTTGTCGGTCAGCGTCGTGGGGATGTCACCCGTGGCGATCCTCTGGGCCAGGCCCTCGGCTATCGCGGTCTTGCCGACGCCGGGCTCGCCGATCAGGACAGGGTTGTTCTTGGTGCGCCGGCTGAGGACCTGGATGACGCGCCGGATCTCCTCGTCGCGTCCGATGACGGGGTCGAGCTTGCCCGCGCGTGCCGCCGCGGTGAGGTCGCGGGCGTACTTCTCCAGCGCCTGGTACTTCCCCTCGGGGTGGGCGTCGGTGACCCGCTGGGTGCCGCGGATCGACTCCAGCGCCCTGTACACGGCGGCCTTGGTGACCCCCGCGTTCTTCAGCATATCCGGGACCTTGCCGCCCGCGGCCAGCAGGCCCAGGAGGAGGTGCTCCGTGGAGACGTACTCGTCCTTGAGGTCCTTCATCTCAGACCACGCAGCGGTCAGCGCCTTGCGCAGGTCGTTGGAGACGCTCGCCTGGCCGTCGCCGCCGGCGACGCTGGGCTTGGCCGCGATCGCCTCCTCGAGCTGTGCCGAGAGGGCCTCCGGTCGCGCCTCGAGCTTCTGCAGCAGGGGCCGGACGACGCCGTCGGCCTGGTCGATCAGCGCCGCCAGCAGGTGCTCCGGGTCGACCGCCTGCTGCTGGCGGTCCTCGGCCAGCGACTGGGCGGCCTGGAGGGCCTCCTGGGACTTCTCGGTGAACCTGTCGAGTCTCATGACCGCTTTCTACCCCGTGCGGGCGCGCCGGAAACCGGCGCGACGTCCCCGTGCAGCACCTTCGCCAGGCCCGCTCCGATGCGGGCCCGCTCGCCGGCGTCGAGGTGGCACAGGAAGTGGCGTTCGATGCCGGCGAGGTGCACTGGCAGGGCCTTCTTCAACGCCGCACGACCTGCGGGGGTCATCACCGCCTCCAGCCCGCGACGGTCGCTGGCGCACGCCTGGCGGGTCACCAGCCCCTCCCGCTGCATCCTGTCCACCAGTCGGGTGAGACCGCTTCGGCTGAGCACGATCGCCTCCGCCAGCTGGTTCATCCGCAGGCGCCCGCCGTTGCGGTCCAGCTGGACCAGGACGTCGAACCACGCAAGCGGCACCAGGCCGGCCGCCTGGTGCTCCCTCTCCAACGCGGTCATCACCCGGTCGTAGGAGCGCAGGAACGCGCTCCAGGGGGCCATCGCGGCGTCGGCCAGGCCCCACGTCGTCGCCCGTGCCATCAGGTGCAGCTTACCCGCCGGAGCGGGAATAGTTGGGCGAATCGTTGCGGTTACAACTATTGTCGCCGCAACCTACTAACATCCAGCGGCGAGAGAGGAATGAGTATGGCTACAGCAGCCCAGCAGCTAACGGTCGCCCCGGCGACCGGCACCTACGCGCTCGACATGGCGCACAGCACCGTCGGGTTCGAGGCTCGTCACATGGTCTTCACCCGCGTCCGCGGCCACTTTGGCGAGGTCGAGGGTGGCTTCGTCGTCGCCGAGGACCCCGACAACTCCAGCGTCGACGTGACCATCAAGGCCGCCAGCATCGACAGCGGCGTCGCCGATCGTGACGTCCACCTGCGCAGCGGCGACTTCCTGGACGTCGAGAAGTACCCCGACATCCGCTTCCGCTCCACCGGCGTCAACATCGCCGGCCCCACCAACGGGACCCTCTCCGGTGAGCTGACGATCCGCGACATCACCCGCCCGGTGGTGCTCGACGTGGAGTACCTCGGCGGTGGCGTCGACCCGTACGGCCGCGAGAAGGCCGCCCTCAGCGCCAGCACGGAGATCGACCGCGAGGACTGGGGCCTGACGTGGAACGTCGCGCTGGAGACCGGCGGCGTCCTGGTCAGCAAGAAGATCAAGATCGACATCGAGGTGGCCGGGGTCCTTCAGAAGTAGCCCCACCCCCTCCCAAAAAAGAAAAGGGCCGGCGTTCGCGCCGGCCCTTTTTTCGCGTCAGCGGGCAGTCAGTGACACAGCCCCGGCGGGCTGCGAGGCGTGTCGGTGAGGTCGACTTCGTAACCTGTCCGGCCCCGGAAGGTCGCGTGGTGTTCGTCGACCAGCGTCATCCAGCCGAACGGGTTTTCGCCTCCCGAGGAGCCGGGGACTGCCCGCGGGGGGCCCGAGCTCCAGAACGTCCGACCGGCGAACGACTCAGCGACAACCCCGCAGTGGGTGTGGGCGGCAAAGGGGTATTGGCGTCCGATCTCCGGCACCAGGGCGGGTACCAGCACGTCGTCATACACGCAGACAAAGTCCGGGCCCGGGTTGTCCAGCTTGGGATCCGTCGACCGGAACCCGGTCGGACACGTCTCAGCGGAGGCGAACGGGATCGGACGGGCCACCGACGCGCCCGAGCACCCGCAGCACAGCGCTGCCACGAGCATCGCCGTGACGGGCCAGGCGAATCGGACCGTCGCTTTACCCGCTGCCCTGGGGCGAGGCGGTCCCGGGGGCCTTTGGCTGGATGATGGCGAGGGCGTTGTCGCTGGGGTCGATGATCCAGGCGGCCCAGGCGAAGCCCATGTCGGCGATCCCGTCGACGGTCTCAGGGTCGGGCGACTGGTACTCCTGGATCGGAACGCCACGGGCACGGAGGTCCGCCAGCTCCGCCTTCAGGTCCGGGACCCGCCAGGCCATCTGCGTCTGGGCGTCGGCGGTGCCGATCGTGCTGAGGTCGACGGTGATGGTGGATCCGCCGCCACACTTGAAGACGATGCGCTGGTCGTCCTCGCGGGCGATCTCGAGCCCCAGCGTGTCGTGGTAGAAGGCCCGGCTCGCGGCCAGGTCCTTCGACAGCAGTATCGGGAAAACGGGGTGGTCGCCCAGCAAGGGTCGGCTTAGACCTCTTTGAACTCCGCGTCGACGACGTCGCCGTCTGCATCAGCACCGGCCTTCTCACCGGCTTTGTCTCCGGCCGAGCCCTCCGTGCCATTGGGGCTCGCGCCGTCGGCGCCGGGCGCGCCGCCCGCGGCGGCCTCCTGCGAGTACATCGCGGTGCCGAGCTTCTGGAAGCTCTCCGAGAGGTCGTTGAACGCGGACTCCATGCGGTCCTTGTCGTTGCCCTCGAGCGCCTCCTTGGCCGCGGGCAGCTTGCCCTCGACCTCGGACTTGAGCTCGTCGGGCACCTTGTCGCCGCTCTCGCGCATGAACTTCTCGACCTGGTAGATGAGGCTGTCGAGGTTGTTGTGGGCCTCGACCTCCGCACGCTTCTTCTCGTCCGCGGCGGCGTTGGACTCGGCCTCCTTGACCATCTTCTCCACCTCGTCCTTCTGCAGGGTCGTGGAGCCGGTGATCGTGACCTTCTGCTCCTTGCCGGTGGCGCGGTCCTTGGCGTGCACGTTGAGGATGCCGTTGGCGTCGGTATCGAACGTGACCTCGATCTGGGGCACGCCGCGCGGCGCGGGCGGGATGCCGTCGAGCTTGAACTTGCCCAGCTCGCGGTTGTCGTTGGCCATCGGGCGCTCGCCCTGGAGAACAACGATCTCGACGCTCCCCTGGTTGTCAGACGCCGTTGAGAACGTCTCGGTCTTGCTGGTGGGGATGGTGGTATTGCGCGGGATCATGACGGTGTTGACCGCGCCCTCGGTCATGATGCCGAGGCTCAGCGGGGTGACGTCGAGCAGGAGGACGTCCTTGACGTCGCCCTGGAGGACACCCGCCTGGATGGCAGCGCCCATCGCCACGACCTCGTCCGGGTTCACGCCCCGGTGGGGGTCCTTGCCGGTGATGTCCTTGACGGCCTTCTGGATGACCGGCATGCGGGTGGAGCCCCCGACCAGGATCACCTCGTCGATCTCCTTCGCCGACATCCCGGCGTCCTTGAGGGCAGCCTCGAACGGGCCCTTCGTCCGGTTGGTCAGGTCCTCGGTCAGCTGCTCGAACTTGGCCCGCGACAGCTTGACGTCGAGGTGCTTGGGGACGCCGTCGACCGCCGTGATGAACGGCAGGTTGATGTCGGTCTCCTGGCGCGAGGACAGCTCGATCTTCGCCTTCTCGGCAGCCTCGGTGAGCCGCTGCAGGGCCTGGCGGTCCTGGCGCAGGTCGATGCCCTGGTCCTTCTTGAACTCGTCGGCCACGAAGTCCACAACCCGGCGGTCGTAGTCGTCGCCACCGAGGTGCGTGTCGCCGTTGGTCGACTTCACCTCGAAGACGCCGTCGCCCACCTCGAGGATCGACACGTCGAACGTGCCGCCGCCGAGGTCGAAGACGAGGATCTTCTCGTTGGTCTTCTTGTCGAGCCCGTAGGCCAGCGCCGCCGCGGTGGGCTCGTTGATGATCCGGATGACGTTGAGCCCGGCAATCTCGCCCGCGTTCTTGGTCGCCTGCCGCTGCGAGTCGTTGAAGTACGCGGGGACGGTGATGACTGCGTCCTTCACCGGCTGGCCGAGGTAGGTCTCGGCATCGGCCTTGAGCTTCTGCAGGATCATCGCGGAGACCTGCTCAGGCGTGAAGTTCTCCCCGTTGGCATCGATCTCGACGCGGTGGTCCTTGCCGTCGACGACCTTGTAGGGAACGATCTTGCGCTCCTCCTCGACCTCGTCGTAGCGACGGCCCATGAAGCGCTTGATGGAGTAGATGGTGTTCTCGGGGTTGACCGCGGCCTGGCGCCTGGCCAGCTGGCCGACGAGCCGGTCACCCTTGCTGAATGCGACGACGGACGGCACCGTGCGACCACCCTCGGCGCTGGGGATGACCACCGCCTCGCCGCCTTCCATGGTGGCGACGACGCTGTTGGTTGTCCCCAGGTCTATTCCAACTGCCTTCGCCATGTTTTCTACCTGCTCCTTGCTGTCATGAGTTCGATTTCAGGCCGTGCCCTACCGGCATCGGCGATGGGTGATGTATACCCAGCGCTCCGCGCACGAAACGTATAGCCTAGCGGTCCGTCGCGCCGCTTTCGCGGCCTTCGAGGGAACGCAGGTACCGGCGACGGCGGGTGATCCCGACCAGCATCTGGCCGAGGCCGAAGATGAAAGCGCCCACCAGCAGCGCGAACACCAGGACGGGGACCGGCTGACCATCGAGCGTGACCGTCGGCGACACCACCACCAGGACCACGACGACCGCCACAGCGCCGATCGCGAGGAGGTAGTTGTACCGCTGCTCTCCCCGGCTCAGCTTCACGCGCCCGCCCGGCGCGCCGGGTCCGGCTGGTCCCTGCGGTTCCACGCCAAGGAGTCTAGGCCGCGCCCGGCTGGGCGCCGCGGAGCGCCGCGTCGCCTACGCCGCGTCGAGCCGGCGCAGCCAGTCGCTGAGCTGGTCCTCGGTCACCTCGGGGTTCACCTGGACCCGCAGGAAGTCGCGCGCCACCACCTTGAGGATGCTGCGCAGCTCGCGCTGGCGCGAGGCCCGGTCGTCAGCGGCCTCCTGCTCCAGGCGGCGGATCTCGGTGAGCAGCATCGCGTGCTGGTCACGGAACTCAATGATCTTGTCGTCCATCGTCTGTCCATTGATACGGCCCGGGAATTACAGCCGGATTAATCCCGGGGCCCCGCTGTTCGGCTCCGACTTGATACCAGTTGTATCACATTTAGTGGCAAGCGCAGTAACAGTTAGGTAACGGCGTCGTCGCGGCTAGGCTTGCGGGGTGCTACTCCTCCTCGTCCGACACGGGACCACCGACCTAACCCGCGAGCGGCTCGTCGGCCGGACTCCCGACATCCACCTGAACCCCGCCGGGCAGGAGCAGGCCCGGGGCGTGGTCGAGCGCCTCCGCGGCGTCCCGGTCGACGCCGTGTACAGCTCTCCACTCGAACGCGCGCTGGAGACGGCCACACCGCTGGCGGAGGACCGCGGCCTCGACGTCGCCCCCGAGGCAGGCCTGCTGGAGGTGGACTACGGGGAGTGGACCAACCGCCCGTTCAAGGAACTCAGGCGGACGGACCTCTGGAAGCGCGTCCAGCAGCGCCCCGCGGACGCCCGCTTCCCTGGCGGCGAGGCGATGCGCGAGGCCCAGGACCGCGCCGTCGGCGCGGTCGAGCGGCTGGCCCACGCCCACCCGGCCGGGTCCGTGGCGGCCTTCTCCCACGCCGATGTCATCAAGGCCGTCGTCGCTCACCTCCTGGGGCAGCACCTCGACATGTTCCAGCGCCTCCATGTCGCGCCCGGCTCCATCACCGCGCTCCAGGTGGGCACCGGCCCGCCGGGGCTCCTCTTCCTCAACGTCACCGGGAAGCTGAGCGACCAGCTGCCCCGCCGTCGCAGGACCGTCCGGCAGAATTAGCCCATGGCCCACGAGATCGACTTCGACCCCGCGGACGCTGTTGCCGTCGGAACCGTCGGCCCCTCGGGGCAGCGCGCCTTCTACATCCAGGCGCGCTCCGGCCTGCGGACGCTGACCATGCTGGTGGAGAAGGTGCAGGTCCAGGCGCTGGCGGAGCGCGCGGCGTCGCTGCTCGAGGACCAGGAAGCGGGTGAGGTGGAGGCGCCTGATGACCTCGTCGAGCCGGTCGAGCCCGACTGGCGCGCCGGGCAGCTGGGCCTTGGGATGGACAGTGACCGGGGGTTGGTGGTGATGGTCGCCCAGGAGGCGCCCCCCGACGACGCGGATGAGGAGCCCGACGAGGACTCCCTGACCACGGCGCGGATGTGGATGCGGCCCGGCCAGATGCGGGCGTGGTCGGAACGAGCGATGGAGCTGGTCGCGGCGGGGCGGCCCCTCTGCGCGCTCTGCGGGCTGCCCATCGACCCCGAGGGTCACCTTTGCCCCCGCAAGAACGGCAAGAGCCCGGTCTTCTAGACGACGACGGCTGGCACACGCTGCTGGCCACCGCCGAGATCGAGGTCGTCGGCCGCCTCCCCTACTCCAGCAACCACACGTTCCTGGTGCGCTGCTGCGACCCCGACGATGACGGCACCGAGCGCCTTGCGGTCTACAAGCCCGCCGCCGGCGAGCGCCCTCTCTACGACTTCCCGGACGGCACGCTGTACCGGCGGGAGGCGGCGGCCCACGTCGTCGACTACGCCCTGGGCTGGGGCTTTGTGCCCGCCACGGTGGCCCGGGAGGACGCACCGATGGGGCCCGGCTCGCTGCAGCGCTACGTCGAGCACGACCCCGATCAGCATTACTTCACATTGGTCGAGGCCCGGGTGGCGGTCTTCCAGCGGCTGGCGCTGTTCGACATGGTCTGCAACAACGCCGACCGCAAGGGTGGTCACTGCCTCCTGGGCGAGGGCGACCACGTGTGGGCGATCGACCACGGCCTCACGTTCCACGTCGAGCCCAAGCTGCGGACCGTGATCTGGGACTTCGCCGGCGAGGCGCTGCCCGCGGCAGACCGCGAGGCGGTTGGTGGCCTGGCGGCGCGCCTGGACAACGGCGACGACCCGCTCCACGAGGAGCTCGCCGGCCTGCTGCGGCCGGGAGAGGTGGAGGCGCTGCGCCGCCGCGCCAGGGCCCTGGCGAAGCCTGGTGACTTCCCCGCACCAGATAGCTCATGGTCGTTCCCCTGGCCGCTCGTCTAGGGCAGAATGGGGGCGCTATCCCCCCATTCGAGGCCTCTTTGCTATGAGCGTGCAGTCCTGGCAGATCGCGTGCCCCCGCTGCGGGTGGGCGAACAGTGGTGCCGAGGTGCGCTGCATGAAATGCGGCTACGGCTTCGCCCAGCGCCCGGGGATGCTCGTCGCCGGCGAGAGCCAGTCGGCCCGCGCTGCCCCACCTCCCGCCGTCCTGACCGCCCGCCCCGGCGGCTTCCTCCCCCGCCTGATCGGCTTCATCGTCGACACGTT
>JAXDLV010000085.1:0-3965 GCA_034666445.1 Chloroflexota bacterium
CTCCGGTGCCGTCCCCTCGGCGGTCGCTACCTCTGGCGCCGCGGCCCCCGGCGCCGCCACGGGACCGGTGGCCGGGGCCGCAGCGTTGCGGGCCGGGCGGCGGGTGCCCTGGGCGCGCGCCATCAGCTCCTCCGCGGTGTCGGTCGCGGGCGCGTCCGGCGCGTCGCGCAGCCGCGCCTCGAACTCGGCGAGGAACTGGTCGAGGGGCTTCTTGGCGTTCTGCCCGCGGGTTCGCGGGCGGGCCGGGTCGTCGTCCTCGTCGCCGCCAAACGGTCGGCGCGGGTCGCGTTCCATGCCTGAGATCGTATCCCCGCCCGGGGGCCGGGCCTGGGGCCGCCGCTATGCTTCTCGAAGCCATGTCTGCCACCTCGCCACAGCGCCGGGAGTACGTCCGTTTCGCCTTCTACAAGGTCTCCCCGGCGTGGCATGAGATGGCCGGCGAGGCGCGGGCGGCCGCCGTCGCCGAGGTCGAAAGCCTGGTCGCCAGGTACGCCGAGGGCATGATGGTCCGGACCTACTCGACCGTCGGCATGCGCGCCGACACCGATCTCTGCTTCTGGACCGCGTCGCACGAGCTCAGCTCGGTGCAGGACTTCGCCCGCGACTTCGGCGCCACCGCGCTGGGGCGGATCGCGGCCAACACCCATTCCTTCCTCTCCATGACCAAACGGTCGACGTACCTCGACGACCATGTCCACCCCGGCCAGGAGCGCCTCCATATCAAGCCCAGCAAGGCCCGCTACGTGTTCGTCTATCCCTTCGTGAAGACCCGCCAGTGGTACCTGCTCCCCAAGGCGGAGCGCCAGCGCGTGATGGACGAGCACATCGCGATCGGCCACCGCTACCCCAGCGTCAAGATCAACACCACCTATTCGTTCGGCCTCGACGACCAGGACTTCGTGGTGGCGTTCGAAACGAACGAGCCCGCCGACTTCCTCGACCTGGTGCAGGACCTCCGCGAGACGGAGGGCAGCGTCTACACCGTCCGCGACACGCCCATATTCACCTGCGTCAACAAGCCGGTCGCAGAGGTGGCGGCTGACCTCGGCTAGCGG
This sequence comes from Chloroflexota bacterium, assembly GCA_034666445.1. Classification (GTDB taxonomy): domain Bacteria; phylum Chloroflexota; class Dormibacteria; order DASZGP01; family DASZGP01; genus JAXDLV01. The sequence goes on from JAXDLV010000085.1 coordinate 1,056, forward strand.
CCGTTCCGGGTCAGCAGCCAGGGTGGGTGCCGCGCCGGTCGACCTCACTGTAGTAGTCCCCACGCGCAACTCGGCCCGTACCCTGGAAGCCTGCCTCCAGTCGATCCGGGCCCAGGACACCGCCTGCCACCTGGTGGTCGTCGATAACCACTCCGACGACAGCACGGTGGCCATTGCCCTGCGGCTGGCAGACACCGTGATCGTGGCGGGGCCTGAGCGATCCGCCCAGCGCAACGCCGGCGCCAGGGTGACGACAACCGACTACGTCGCCTTCATCGACTCCGACATGGTGCTGGAGCCCGGGGTGCTCTCCCAGGCGCGGGCCCTGCTCGCTGCCGGGGCGGGCCTGGTCACCGTTCCCGAGACCAGCTTTGGTGCCGGCTTCTGGTCCCGCGTGGTCACCTTCGAGCGCGACTTCTACGCCGGGACCAACACGCTTGGGGTGGAGGCCGCGCGCTTCTTTCGTCGCCAGGTCTTCGAGGCCGCGGGCGGCTTCGACGAGCTGATGCTGGGCGCCGAGGACTGGGACATCATGCTCCGGGCGGCGCCGCTCGCGCCCGCGGGGCGGACCGATGCCGCCATCCGCCACGACGAGGGTGCCGCGGGGTTCTTCGAGCTCTGCGCCCGCAAGGCGCCATACGCCTCCGGCATGCCTCGGTTCGTGGCTCGCCATCGGCGCCGCGGACTCCTGGCCGCCATCGACCGGCCCTACCTGCGCCGGCCCTGGAAGCTGCTGGTCCCACACCCTGTCCTGGGGGCCGGCCTCGTGACGCTGAAAACCGGGCAGTCGGCCGCGATCGCAGCCTCCGCGATGCCGGCTGGGAAGCTGCTCGAATACCTTCGCCTGGCGCTGAAGATGCCGGCGACGATTGGCAACTGGCCCACCGTCCTGGCCCGGGTGCTGCTCGACCGCGCCGGCATCAGCCGCGGGGGAACGCTGCTGTGGGTCACGCGGGAGGGGACCCGGTTCCGGGTGGATAACAACGGGGTAGCGCGGGGGGGCCTGTTCGAGGTCTTCGTCTGGGATGTCTACGGGCTGGACGGGATCCTGGCGGACGCAGGCGATGGCCCTTTGGCCGTGCTCGACCTCGGCGCCCACGTCGGCGAGTTCGTGGTTGCCCTGGCCGGCAGGGGCCGCCTGGGACGAGCCGCCTGCTACGAGCCATCGCCGGACTCCCTGCGTCTCCTGCGCCGAAACATGACCGCCAACAACCTCGCCGACCGGGTGGAGGTCCATCCGGAGGCCATGGCCCGCACCGAAGGCGAGGTGGTCCTGTATTCGGCCGCGAGGGGTAGCTGCGAGGCCACGATATTTCCGCTGGACGGAGCCGAGGCCACCACCGTGCGCACCACCACCTTGTCCGCCGCGTTGCTGCGGTTCGACGGCCCCATCGACTTCCTCAAGGTCGACATTGAGGGCGCTGAGGTCGAGGTCCTCGATGGTCTCGACCCCGCCCTGCTCGACCCTGTCCGGCGCGTCTTGATCGAGTACCATCCCCACCCCGCGGGTTCCCGGGAGCTCGTCGAGAAGAGCATGAGCCTGGCCGGCTTCCGGCTGCGCTGGCACAGGCCCCTGGGGCGCCACGGCATCCTTTACTACGACCGCGCCGACGCGGCCGGTGGCCAGGAGGCGACCCGTGCGGACGGCGAGATCTTCGGCCCGGCTCCGGCCGCGCCCATCGACGCCCGCAAGGCCCTCGGCCTGGTGATCGGCTCCCGACGGGTGTTCGCCAACTGGTTGCCCGTCACCGCCCGGATCCTGGCGGACCGCGCCGGCGTCGACAGTGGCCGTCCACTTCGATTCGTCACTCGCGGTGGCACCCGGATCCTGGTGCCCAACAACGGCGTGGCTCGCGCCGGCACATACGAGGTCTTCGTGCGGGATGTCTACCGCCTCGCGGAGGTGCTGCCGCTGCTGCCGCCAGGCGACCTGACCGTCCTCGACCTCGGCGCCCAGGTAGGCGACTTCGCCATGGCGCTTGCCGAGCGCGGACGCCTGGCGAGGGCCGTCTGCTACGAGCCGTCGCCGCTCAGCTTTCAGCTGATGGAGCGGAACATCGCCGCCAATGGCCTGACGGGCAGGGTCCAGGCCCGCCGCCAGGGCGTCGGCGGCAGGGCCGGCATCTTCGTGTTTGACGAGAACGCTCCCGGGAGCGGCTCGGCGACGATGCTTGGCCTGCCCGACGCCAGCGGCAGCTTCGAGGCTGAAGTGGTCACGCTGGCCCGGGCGATCGAGGACTTCGACGGTCCCATCTCGCTGCTCAAGGTCAACATCGAAGGCGCTGAGTACGACGCCATGGCAGCGGCCTCCGCCGAGGACCTGAGGCCGGTGGGGGCGATGCTGCTCGAACACCACAACGTCCAGGGCCGGAACTGGGAGCAGCTAGTGTCCCAGGTACGGGCCCTCGGGTTCGACCTCGGCAACCACCACCGGCTCTGGCATGGTGGCGGCATCCTCTTCCTGCAACGTCGCTAGACGCCGGTCCGTGGCGCTACCGCCGCTTGGTACTGGCCACCGGGTCCCACATCTCACGGTTGGCGCTTGCCCCCAGCCGCCGGCTCGCGATGGCGCCGTATGCCCGGTACAGCACGTACATGGTAGCGCCCAGTGGGTGGCGCAGCCCCTCCAGCAGCGCCGCGAGGTAGATCCTGGGTCCGACCCGCTGGCCGGCAAGCGCCCCGCGGGTACGACGGGTCGTCTGGCTGAAGTCCCGGGGCGAGCCCGCGGGCACCTTGTAGACGATGGCTTCAGGGACGTTGACGGACGGCAGGCCGCGCTCCATCAGCGCCTCCTGCACGACCACGTCGTCGTGGCTCGAGCCCTGGTTGGCCGGGAAGCGGAAGCCGGCGTAGAAGCCGCGCCGAGCGGCCCACAGGGCACCCTCCGCCCGCCGCGTGCCGGGCGGGGAC
>JAXDLV010000086.1:0-19309 GCA_034666445.1 Chloroflexota bacterium
CTTGCGTGCCTTCTCCAGCCTGGCGCCGATCTCGTCCAGCTCCCTCGGCGTCAGCTTCTCGCGCACCGGGGGGAAGATCGCCGTCTCCTCCTCCTCGACGTGGTGCCGGACGCTCTCCATCATCACCTTGACCTTGGGGTCGAAGCGCTCGTCGCTGGGCTTCATCTTCGACAGCTCGTACAGGGTCCACTTGGCCACGTGGTGCTCCTCGAGCCCCTCGAGGACCTCGTCCTCGACCTCCTTCACGCGCTCCCGCGTCTCGGGGTAGAAGACCGTCTCCTCGATGTTGGCGTGCACCGAGAGCTCGCGGATCATCTCCTTAACCAGGGCGGCCTTACTCTTCTCGGCGCGGTCTCCAAGCTTCTCGTAGCGCTTGAAAAGGTCCTCGACCTTCTTGTGGTCGTTCTTCAGAAGTGTCAGCGCGTTCAATGCGTTCCTCCCACGGAGCCCGGTTCAGTGGGAGCTATCTTATAGCACCGCTATCGGCTTTTGTGATAGCGGTGCGCGCGCAGCGCGTCAGGTTACTTGGGCAGGCCGGCCTCGCCCCGGGAGCTGATGGTCTCCTCCGCCATCCACTTGTCCATGCGCTCGGACAGGTGGGCGGGGGTCGTCTCCGCCTTGACCAGGTAGTCCAGCGCGCCGAGCTTGAGGCCCCGCTCAACCAGCTCGGGCTCGCTGTAGTTGGTCAGGATCACAACGGGGATGGCCTTGAGGCTGTCGTCCGCGCGCAGCTTCTCGAGCACCGTGAAGCCGTCCATCTCCGGTAGCCGGAGGTCCAGGTAGATCAGGTCAGGCTGGACGTGCGCGGCCTGCTCGAGTCCCGACTCCCCGTCGGTGGCGACGGTGACGTGGTAGCCGTCGATCTCGAGGCGGTAGCGGTACATCTCGGCCACCGTCGGGTCGTCCTCAACCAGCAGCACTTTGAGATCAGACTCCATGTCCACGTCCTCCAGCCCGACCCCCTCACGTGAGGGCGATCCCCGTCTCGACCTGCTGATCCTAATACCCCGCTCCCGGCCGGGGCCAAGCCTGAATACGGCGGCTACTGGCCGGCGGCTCGGATTTCGACCACCCCGTCGCGGACGCGGGTCTCGAAGGCGGGCTGGGGGCTGGCCGCTGGGCCCCGGAGGACGCACCCGTCGGCCACCCGGAAGGTGCTCTGGTGCCATGGGCAGACGATCGAATCGCCTTCAACCTGGCCCTCGTTGAGGGGCCCGCCCATGTGGGTGCAGGTGTTCGCCAGCGCGTGGACCACGCCGTCCTGCTTGAGCAGGAAGATCGCGGCGCCCTTCACCTTGACCTTCTTCGGGGTGTTCTCCTCGAGGTCGGCCTCCGGCCCCGCCGCCGCCCAGTCCGCGATGTCCTGGTCGATCTCGAAGCCGGCGTGGATGACCCCGGCGCCACGCCGGTAAACGAGGTGGCCGCCGAGGTACGCCGCGGCCGCGGCGACGCCGCCGCCGGCCAGCGCCAGCACCTTACCGGTGCCGCGGTTTCCGGTGTTCCGGGCCAGGGCGGAGAGCGTGAAGAGCGAGAGGCTGGTGACGTTGGTCAGCGCGTGGACCATGCCCGACCGCTGGGGGGCGCCGTACAGCTCGGACCAGTCGGCCAGGCCCGTGGCGGCGGCCCCCAGCGCGGACAGGTTGCCCAGCGTGACCAGCAGGTCGGCGCTGGACTCCGCGTCCTCGCCGCCGATCATGTCGAGGGTGATGGCCGCGGTCCAGAACCCGATCGGGAGGTCGGTGAGCACGGGGTGCAGCTGGTGGCCCAGCCAGGTGCCGCTGACCAGGTTCTTGAGCGCCCGCGGCTGGAACACCTTCTTGACCACGCCCGCGACCGCGTCGCTGATGGGGTCGAGTGCCTCCAGCTTCTCGAGCGACATGACCGCGCGCTCCAGCGCCTGGCCGATCGCCCCCTGGTCGAGCACCTCCGTCGCCGCCTTCACGTTATAGCGATTCTATAAGGTTCGCGCGCGGGCGACGGGATTGGGCGGGCGTCGCGGGGACGCCCGCCCTGCGGACCTACTAGAGGCCGCTCACCCCGTCCCACCCCCAGGCAAAGTAAGGCGCTCCGCCCGGCTGCGGGTTCGTCACCCGGCCGCCGGGGGAGAGGAAATCGGACTTCTGGACCTGGCCCCAGGGCGCCCGGCGAGGCGCCTCGTGGGGGTCCTTCCCGGAGCGGTTGGGCAGGTCCGCGGTCGGCGGCGGGTTGGTGCCGTCGTCCGGGGCGCCCCGCACCGGGCCGGTGTCGAAGAGGTTGATCGCCGAGCCGTCATAGGGGAAGGTGTTGATCGCGGGGATGCCCCAGAACGGGTCCTGGTAGGCGCCGTAGCGGGCGCTCACCAGCGGCTGGTAGAGACCGGCGGCGCCGATCGTGCGGGCCTCGGTCTCGGCCGTGATGTTGGCCACCTGGTGGTCACCGTAGGCGACCTGCAGGAGGACGTGGTGGCCGGGGGTGTTGGGCAGCCCGCCGGTCATGTGGCTGGCGTAGCCATTGGGATCGGAGCGGTCCCACAGCGTCTGGATCAGGTCCAGCAGCAGCATGCGCTGCGGCTGGTGGGGATAGAAGGTGTCCAGCAGCTGGGAGTAGCCGACCTGGGCCGTGGGGTCACCCGGGTCGAAGGCCAGCGGGTTGAACGCCGACAGCGGCTGGGAGGCCACATAGTCGCTCGAGCGGGGCAGCAGCATCGAGTAGTTCATGCCGGGCACGCCCAGCACGCAGCGGTGGACGTCCACCGAGACGGCGCACACGGTGCCGCCGTAGATGCCGCCCTGGCTGTTGCCGTCGTAGTAGGCCTCCGTGGTGTCGATGAACGACTGACCGTCGCTCCACTGGAAGGCCGCGTTCGAGGAGAAGCCCTGCGGGTGCACGAACAGGCGAGCGAGGTAGAGGAAGTCGAGCTCACCCTGCTGCACCCGGTCGGTCAGCCCCGCGAACCGCGAGAGGTCGCTCAGCGCGATGACCGCGTTGGGGAGGTCGGCGGTGGCCATCCCGAACCAGTCGGTGGCGCAGTACATCATCCCGAAGCGGGAGGTCATGTCCTGCTGCGGGCCCGAGTTGACCTCACCGGCGTCGCCGAAGAGGCCGTGGCCGTACTCCACCGGCCGCATCTTCGTGTGGCTCTCAAAGCCGCCGCGGCTGGCGTTGCAGATGAAGTTGGCCTGGTAGGTGCGTGCCGGGTTGCCGATCGGCTTGGAGTCCGGGTCGGCCGGGTTGAGGGCGAACTGGCCGGTGCTGGGGCAGTCGTTGACGATGCCCTGGGAGAGGCCGTCGCACTTGACCGGCGGGTCGCAGGTGGGGGCGATGTAGCAGGGCACTGTGAAGTGGCCCTGCACCTGCCGCGCCAGCCTGCTGTTCTGCGCCGGGGTGTAGTTGGTGACGCTGTCGACCACGAAGGCCGGGGCGGCGCCGCTGACCGCGCCGTCGGCGAGGTTGCTGTCACCGAGCTGGCGGAACGCGTCGTCGCGGATCGACGTGAGGCGGCCGGTCACGTTGTCGGTGCTGGCCGTCGTGAAGTCCCACGCGAGGTAGAGGTCACCGCGGCCGACGCCGGCCTGGCCGAGGGTCTGGAAGATCGACTCCATGTGGGCGCGGCGCGGGTCGGCTGCCTTGGCGGTGCCGTCGCGGTAGGCCCGGAACGCGGCTGACGGCTGGGCGATCGCGCCACTGTCGAGGTGGAGGTGGCGAAGCGCCACGATGTAGCGGTGGCCGTCGGCGAGGTTGATCGCCGGGTGGATCATCAGGTCGCGCTGGACGCTGCCGCCGTCCTTGAGGCCGGCCTGGTCGGTGTACTGGTCGACCTCGGCCCACAGCGGGACGCGGGCGCCGGTCTGGGTGTCGAGGATGACTGCGCCGAGGTCCGAGTTGGCGTTGGCGCCAAGGTTGGTGATCGGCGGCAGGCCCGACGGCACGAGGTCGTCGTTGCTGGTCATGCCGGGAACGTAGGTGAGGACCTGGGCGCCGGCGCTGAAGCCGTCGCTGCGGTTCCACTCGGTCGGCTCGATCGGCTTGCCGTACTGGTTGCGGGGCATACCCTCGATCACGAGGTCGAGGCGACGGCCCGTGGCGCTGCTCGGGTCAGCTTTCGTGAACCAGTCGTTGGGGTAGGGGAGCATGCATTGCGCGGGGTCGATCGGGTCGCAGGCCTGCGGGTTCTTGGGATCGACGCCGTGGCCCTGCCAGCTGTCACTCGGGGGCGGCACCCAGGCCGCGAGGGGGCCGGTTCCCTTCGGGGCGATGAGCCCGGCCGAGGCGCCGACCGGCACCAATGTGACGACCATGGCCGCCAGCAATGTCAAGAAGAGCAGTTTCCGCGTCAAATCAGAACTCCCGTATCCCGCCCAAGGTTTGAGGCGGACCATCCGACCCCGCGTCGGTAGCGTGAATCTACCGGAGCCAGGGCTGTGCCGCAACAGTCTGTTACATCACCGGGTCGATATGGCCGCCGCGGTGGTGGAGCGCGCTCAGCTCAGCTCGGCGAGGGCGGCGTCCAGGGACTGCAGGCGGCCGAGGTAGATCGGGGTGTCGACGGCGGTGTACTCCCGGACGCCCACGCGGCGGAGGCCGTCGACGCAGTCCACGAGGTCCTCCAGCCGGTCGGCCTCCAGCGCGACCACGAACTCCGCGTCGCCGAGCCCGAACGACCGGACCGTGTTGGCGGCGACGTTGTACTCACGGCCGGCGCGGCCGTGCTCGGCCATCAGCTCGCGGCGGGTCTCGAACGGGAGGAGGTACCACTCCGGCTTCTTCACGAACGGGTACACCGCGGCGTAGCGCCTGGGGGGCTCCTCGCGGGCGAACGCGGGCCGATGGTCGGGGTCGTACTCGGAGCCGGCCGCGAGGCCGAGCAGCGTGTCGCGGACCTCGAGGTGGTCGCCCAGCGAGGTCCGGCGGAGGGCGACAGCCAGGCTCCGGAGGTTGTCGACGTCGTCGCTCAGCAGCCAGAGCATCAGGTCGGCGTCGGCGCGCAGCCCCGTGAGGCTGTACGCGCCGCGCAGCTTCAGGCCGCCGCGCGCCTCGGCGGTGCGGACCTCCTCGGCGGCAGCCTCGAGCCCGGCGCGGCGGGCGTCGCGGTCGAGCAGCCGCCAGCTGCCGCGCAGCCGGTAGACCCAGAAGCACGAGACCACCTGCGGCGGCCGCGCCACCACCTCCTGCTCGGGTACCACCGCGGTCTCGGTCACGCCGTCCATTAGCGCCGCCCGGTCATAGCGGCGCTGTGACGCGCGTCACACAACGCCTCCGACCGCCTCAGAGGTCGAGCATCGCGGCGAGCGCGGTCGGCCGGTCGACCTTGACGCGGCGGTGGGCAACCTGGATGTAGCCGCGCGCCTGGAAGCCGTGGAGCACCTTGGTCACGGTCTCCCGGGCGGCGCCCACCATGTCGCCGAGCTCCTGGTGGGTGATGCCGTCGACGATCCCGTTCTCCTCGTTGCGCAGGCGCAGCAGCGCCAGCGCCAGGCGCTCCGGGACGCTGTGGTAAGCGAGGTACTCCAGCCGCTCCTCGGTGTCCACGAGACGGTGGCCGAAGCTCTCCACCATCCCCACCGCCAGGGAGCCAAGGCCAGGTCGGGTCAGCAGCGTCTCGAACTGGCCGCGGCTGAGGACCAGCAGCGCGCTGGCGTCGACCGCCTGGGCCATCGCGTGGGCCAGCCGGGCGCCGAAGAAGAAGGCCGGCGCCGCGACGGTGTCGAGGTCGAGCTTGCGGCCGGCGGCGGTCAGGCGGCTGAGGCGGACGCGGCCGCTGCACACCTGGTAGAGCCAGTCGTCGGGGCCCGCGGGCCGCAGGCACTCGCCGCGATCGAGCGCCAGCCGCTGGGGCAGCGGACGCATTCCGGCGTCCCGCGCCTCGGCCCAGATGTCGACGAACCCCCCGTTTCGAAGAACCGAGCCTGCCATCTCTCCCTCAGAAGTGGACCCCGATCATGTCATGTTTGTCCGCGCGCATGGTCCTGCAGACGCTCGTCTCGCTCCACCTGGCCATCGGCTTTGGGCTGCTCGCGCTGCTGGTGGCGATCACCGTGCTGGCCGTCCCCGCCGCGGTCCGCGGCCAACCGCCGCCGCCGCTGTATCGAACCCTCCACCGGGTCGCCGCCGGGGCGATCGTGGCGGAGGTGGTGGTCGGCCTGGTCCTCCTGGGCCTGCAGGCGCGGCCGCGCGACAACCTGCACCTTGTGTACGGCGCCGCGGCGCTGCTGGTCATGCCCGTGGCCCGCCTGCTGGTGCGGGCCGACCGGGGCAAGGCCCGGGTCTACCAGGTCGGCGGGACGGTGCTCCTGCTGGGCGTGCTCTTCCGCCTGGTGACCACCGGCTAGCCCTCACCGCCCAGGAACCACGGGCGGGTCCAGCGGACGTTGCCCTCCTCGTCGACGGGGGCGGCCTCGTGGGCGATGATCCAGACCCCGAGCCGCTCCAGCTGCTCCTGCGCCTCCTCGGTCGTCAGGTTGGTGCGGGCCACCACGTTCCAGTTCTCGAGCTCGAGCTTCCAGCCGCCCTGCTCCATCTTCTTGAGCAGCAGGGCCATCCGGGCGAGGCGGTGATGGAGACCCTCGGCGACGGCCTCGACCGAGAGGCTGAGTGGGGCGTCCCGGCGCGACACGCCATAGCTGGAGTAGATCCGCTCGATCCACTGGGGGACGTCGCCCACCCGGGTCCGCTCGATCTCCTCGTCGGGGCGCGCGAACAGCCCCAGCTTCAGGGTGGCCACGGCCGCATCATCGCGCCCGCGGCGGCGGGCCGGACGTGACGGCGGTCACAGATGAGAGCAGGCCGGGCCTGCGATGGTCGCGGCGAGGCGACCCCTGTCGTCCTGCCCGCCCTGTAGGAGTGCGTGATGTACCGCAAGATCTACGTCCCCGTCGACAACTCCGACTGGTCCAACGCCGCGGTCGCGGTGGCGGTGCGCCTGGCGGTCGCCACCGGGGCGGAGCTGGTGGGCAGCCACGTCTATGCGGCGCGGATGCACGACGTGCGCTTCAAGCAGATGGAGTACACGCTGCCGGAGGAGTACCAGGACGAGCAGGAGCTGGTCCGCCAGCGGAAGATCCACGACTCCCTGATCACCCGCGGCCTGCAGCTCATCTCCGACTCCTACCTCGACGCGATGAAAGAGGTGGCCGATGCGGCAGGCTGCGCCGTCGAGTACAAGACATTCGACGGCAAGAACTGGGAATGCCTCGTCGAGGACATCAACGACTCGGCCTACGACCTGGTGGTGATGGGCGCGCTGGGCATGGGCGCCGTGAAGGACTCGAGCCTGGGCAGCGTCACCGACCGGGTGGTGCGGCGCATCCGCACCGACACCATCGTCATCCGCGACCTGCAGGCGTTCGGCGAGGGCGCCTCCGACCGGATCGTCGTCGGCGTCGACGGCAGTCCCCAGTCGTTCGCCGGCCTCAAGACGGCCATCGACCTGGCCCGCGTCTTCGGCAAGCGGGTCGAGGCGGTCGGGGTGTACGACCCCTACCTCCACTACGCGATGTTCAACGGCATCGTCGACGTCCTGTCGGCGGAGGCGTCGAAGGTGTTCCGCTTCAAGGAGCAGGAGCAGCTCCACGAGGAGATCATCGACACCGGCCTGGCCAAGATCTACGAGTCGCACCTGCGCGTCGCCAGCAGCATCGCCCGCGAGGAGGGCGTCGAGCTGACCACCACGCTGCTCGACGGCAAGGCCTTCAAGAAGGTGGTACAGCACCTCCGCGAGGCCCCGCCGTGGCTGGTGGTGATGGGCCGCATCGGGGTCCACTCCCACGAGTCGATGGACATCGGCAGCAACTCCGACAACGTGCTGCGCCTGGCGCCCTGCAACGTCCTGCTGTCGAGCCGCACCTACGTGCCGCCGGTGGACACCCAGGCCGAGGCGGCGGTGGTCTGGACCGACGAGGCGACCGCCAAGATCGAGGCCGTGCCGGCGCACGCTCGCGGCGTGGCCCGGACCGCGATCTGCCGCTGGGCCATGGAGCGGGGCCACTCCATCATCAGCAGCGGCATCATCGACGACGCGATCGCCGACATCATGCCGGAGTACGCGGGCAAGTACGGCGCGGGCCCGGCACGGACGGCGGCCTACGAGATGACCGAGGCCGCCGCGGCGCCCACCTGGATCTGCCGCCGTTGCGGCAGGCCGTCGCGGGCCGAGAAGCCGGTGGTCTGCGTGACCTGCGAGGGCACCGAGTTCGAGGCGATCGACAAGGCCGCCGTCAGCGCCGCCGCCGCCCGCGAGGGGACGGAGGAGGAGACGGCGTTCGACGGCTTCAAGGTGCAGTGGACCCACGAGGCCAAGCAGTTCTTGACGGTGGTGCCGCAGGGCTATGACCGCCGCCGCGCCAAGGCGCGGATCGAGAAGCTCGCCCGGATGCGGCGACTGCCGGCGATCACCCGGGAGTTCGCCGAGGAGAACATCGACGAGGCCTACACGGCGCCCGCCGCGCAGAGCGCGCCAGTGGCCGCCGCCGCGGAGCTGAACGGGGCGGGCGTCGCGGAGGTGAACGGGGCCGCCGCGGCGCCGCCGCCCGACGTGGTGGCACCGCCAGTCGTCGCCAGTGGGACCGCTGCCGGATGGGTGGTCACCCCGGGCGGTGGCGACGCCCTCCGCTGGACCGACGAGGCGGGCGCCCGGATGGAGCGCGTCCCGGGCGGCTTCATGCGCACTATGGCGCGGGCCAAGGTCGAGGAGTTCGCCCGCAGGATCCAGGCCGAGGTGGTCACGCTCGACGTCGTGGAGGGCGGCCTGGTGGACGCCCGCGACCTGATGGGCCAGATGATCAAGGCCTACGGCAGCGGCGCCGAGGCCGACGCCGCGGCGGTGCCCGGCCATGGCGCCGTGCCGCCGCCGGGTGCGGGTGTGAGCGCGACCGGGTCCGCACCCGCCGCCCCGCCGATGCCACCGCTGCCGGGGACGGCCCCCGGGTGGACCGAGGATGGCGTGCGCCGGCTGCGCGAGGTGGAGATCAGCACCTCCGAGAAGTTCGAGCCCACCCGCGCGCGCGAGCTGGCCCAGCACGCCGCCGAGTCCCGCGCGGCGCGAACTTCGGAGGCCATCAACGCCGCGTTCCTCGAGAAGCTCGGGATGCGCCTCGGGTACGGCCACCCCCTGAGCCCCAAGACCCTCGAGCATTACTTCACGTGGACGCCGGAGGCGGAGGCCCGGCTGGCAAACGTCCCTGAGTTCTGCCGCGAGCTGACCCGCTGGCGGGTGGAGTGGACCGCCTACAAGCAGGACCTCGGCCCGGTGATCACGCCCGACGCGATGGACGTGAAGTTCGACCTATGGGGCGGCGTCTCCCATGAGATCCAGGCGGACGGTCCGCAGATGGAGTGGGAGCCGGAGGCCGCCGACCGCCTGGCGAGGGTCCCGGAGTTCGTCAAGGGAATGGTGGTGCAGGCGGTCGAGGGCAGCGCCCGGGAGATGGGCTCCGAGGCCGTCACCAACCGCGTCCTGGACGACGTGATCCAGCGGTGGATCGCCACCGGTGACTTCCACGAGGGCAGGTTCGGCTTCAGGGCGTGAGCCTCCCCGCCGTCCTCCTGCAGGACAGCTTCCGGCTCGACCTGCCCGACATCACGGTCCCCGTGGTGGGCAGTCGCTGGGCCGTCGGCATCCTCTTCCTGGTCCACATCGTGATCGCGTCGTACACGATGGGCGCGGTGGTGCTGGGCCCCACCTACGAGGCGATCGGCCTAGCCCGCCGCGATCCCAGGTACGAGCGGCTGGCGCGGGGCCTCGGCAACGTCAACCTGAAGATCTTCAGCCTCGGCGCCACCTTCGGGGCGTTCGCGGTGGTGGTGCTCACAGGGCTGTACCCCACGCTCACCGTGACCCTCGGCACCACGTTCTTCTGGCCGCTGCTGGTGGGCTTCAGCGTCTGGTTCGTGGTCATCTTCGCGATGCTGACGTACAACCTGCGGTGGGACCGGTTTCGCTCACGCGCCCTCCACGTCGCCGACGGCTACCTGGTCGCCGCTGGCGAGCACGTGTTCCTGGTGGTGATCGTCGCCGTCGACAGCTACATGCTGACCCCCGGCTCAGGGGCGGGCGCAGCGGCATTCTTCAACCCAACGTACTGGCCCGAGCTGGGCCACCGCTTTGTCGGCAACATCTCCTGGGCGTCGTTCTTCATCGCGGCTGTGGCGGTGGTGTACAGCGCCCGGTCGCGGACGCCCGAGGACCGCGCCTTTCACCAATGGGTCGCCCGCCGCAGCATGGTCGTGGGCTTCCTGACGCTGCTGGTGCAGGCGGGCCTGGGGGCGCTCTATGTCGAGGGTCTCAAGGCCGGCTCGCCCGGGGCGTTCGAGTACTCGTTCCAGGGTCCTGTGGCGTGGCTGTGGATCGTCCAGGCGGTCTTCCTCGGCATCCTCGTCGCGGGCAGCAACCTCTACTTCACGCTGTCGCGGGTGCCCCGGCCAGGGCTGTCGACGGCGCTCTCGGTTGTGGTCGTCGCCCTGGTGGTGGCCGGCGCGCTGCCGGCGGGGGTGATCCCGCGGCAGCTGTTCTGGCTGCGCTACGCATTCCTCGCCCTCGCCCTGGCGTTGAGCCTTGCGCACTTCCTCGCCTGGCGGCGGGGCGGGAGCGCGGCGCCCGCAGACCTCCCCCGCAGCGGCCGGCTGGTGCTGGCGGCCACCGGGGTCACGGCGATGATGCTGTTCCTCCTCATGGGCGTGATCCGCACCACCGCGCGGACCGACTTCACGATCTACGGCAGGCTCCGCGAGAACCAGAGCACGCAGGTCTACCAGCCGCCCAGCGAGCGCTTCTACCCGTGAGCAGCTGATGGGCGCGCTGCAGACCTACTTCTACCTGGCGCTGATAGGGATCACCCTGCTGGGCCTGACCCTGGTGCTGGTGGGGATCGCGGCGGTCGGCCTGGTCCGCTACCTGCGCAGCGGCGAGCCGCTCCTCACTGGCGCGCTGATTGGCGGCGCGATCGCGGCCACGCTGGCCTTCACCCTGCTCACCGCCGGTCTCGCCGTGTACGGCTTCGTGAACCATGGCCCTGCTTAGCGACCCCGTCACCCGGCGCCGTTTCAACGTCATCGGCACCCAGCTGGTCGGGGCTGCGGTCGCGGCGATGCTGGGCGTGCCGATCATCGGCTACCTGCTCTCGCCGCTTTTCCATCGCCGCGAGCCGGTGGAGCGCTTCGTCGCCGACGTCGGCGGCCTGCCCCTCCTGGAGCCCACCAAGTACGTGGTGTCCTTCCCCCGCGAGGGCTGGACGGTCCCCGAGGAGAACGCCGCGGTTTACGTCGTGCGCTTCCAGGACCACTACCGGGTGCTCTCCAACGTCTGCAGCCACATGCAGTGCCCGGTGCGCTGGGAGGTCGCCCTGCACCAGTTCCTCTGCCCGTGCCACGGCGGCCTGTACACCATCGAGGGTGCCAACGCCGGCGGCCCGCCGCCCAAGCCGCTGCCGGAGTACGTGCACCGCATCGAGAATGGCCGGCTCTACGTGACCAACCGGTTCACCGAGGACATCTGATGGAGCGGCGCGGGCGGCTCGCGGCGGCCTACGACTGGCTGGACGAGCGCGCCGCCATCCGCCGCCTCCTCCGGGTCGGGCTGTACGAGGCGGTGCCCGTGAAGGGCGCCTGGTTCTACAGCCTGGGTAGCGCGACGCTGGTCCTGATCATCCTGCAGCTGGTCACGGGGATCTTCCTGACGATGCTCTACGTGCCGTCGGTGACGGAGGCGTGGGCCAGCCTCGACTACGTCAAGCAGCACGACGCCTTTGGCTCGATCGTCCGTGGCATCCACCTATGGTCGGCGTACGTCCTGCTGTTCGTCATCGGGCTGCACATGGTGCGGACCTTTGCGTCCGGCTCCTACAAGCGGCCCCGCGAGCTCAACTGGATCAGCGGCGTGCTGCTCCTGGTGCTGGTGCTGGGCATGGCGATCACCGGGGCGTTCCTGCCGTGGGACCAGGCTGCCTACTGGACCGCCGTGGTGGTCACCAACATCCCCGCCTACACGCCGGTCATCGGGCCGTTTGTCCGGACCCTGTGGCGGGGCGGTGACGCCGTCGGCCCGGTCACCCTCACGCGCACCTTCGGGATCCACATCTGGCTGATCCCGGCCCTGCTCTTCCCGATGATCTTCGCCCACCTGGCGCTCCTGCGTAAGCACGGCGAGTTCGGCTCCTACGTCAACTACCGGGGTCACTACCGCACCCGCGAGGGCGTCGACACGCCACCGGCGCCGGAGGCCCGGCCGATCGAGCCCCCGTACCCCGCCGCGCCGTCGGACGAGCTGTGGGCGGCGCCGCTGGAGACCGAGGACTTCTACCCCTACCAGACGTTCAAGGACGGCGTCGTGTCGCTCGTGCTGGTGGCCGCGGTGTTCCTGCTGGCGGTGCTGCTGGGCGCGCCGCTGGAGGAACCCGCCGACGCCGCCACCACCGCCTACACGCCGGTGCCGGAGTGGTTCTTCCTGCCGCTCGACCAGCTCCTGGTGCTGGTGCCCCGGGAGCTGATCCCGCTCATCCTGGTGCTGCCCGCCGGGGGCGTCGCCCTGCTGGTCGCGCTGCCCTTCCTGGACCGCGACAAGGAGCGCAACCCCTTCGAGCGGCCGGCGGTGCTGGTGATGGGTGGGCTGATCGTGCTGTTCATGCTGGCCCTCACGCTGCTGGGCGCGGGGAGGCTCTTCAACCTGTGAGCGGCGACCTGGTGGTGGCCCTCGCGGCCCACCTGATGGAGGAGCTGCCCCAGTCGGCGCCGGTGCAGAGCCAGCTGGCGGCGCGGGTGGCCATCGGGGTCACCCTCAGCATCCACATCCTGCTGGCCGGGCTGGTCAGCGGCGCCGGCCACCTCGGCCCCGTCATCGAGTGGCTGGGCTACATGCGCGGCCGGCGGAGCTACGACCGGCTGGCGCACGGCATGGCCCGCTGGATGACCTACTACTTCAGCATCAGCTCGACGCTGGCGATCCTGCTGATCACCGTGCTGTTCGTCGGCATGTGGGGACGGTTCTGGACGACGCTGGTCCGCATCACTTGGTGGCCGCTGGTCCTCGAGGCGTGCACGTTTGTCCTCCAGGTGGCCCTCACCTACCTCTGGTACTACACCTGGGAGCCGCTGCGTAGGTTCAAGGCCCTGCACCTGGCGCTCGGAGGCCTGCTGGCGATCGCGTCCTTCATGCAGGTCTTCATGATCAACGTCGTCGCCAGCTACATGCTGACGCCGGTGGCGCCCGAGAACCCCCTCCAGGTGGTGCTCAACCCGACCTTCTACCCGCTCCAGCTGCACCGCACCGTTGGCAACATCGCCTACGTCGGCTTCGTGCTGGCCGCGGTCGCGGCATGGCGCCAGCGGCGGGCGAAGACCGACGAGGACCGCTCCTTCTACGACTGGGCGGGCAGCTTCGGGCTGCTGTGGGGGGTGGGGATGACGCTGGTCCAGCCGATCGTCGGCTACTCGTACGCGAAGGAGATACAGCTGCACGCCTACACCAGCTGGTACAGCATGATGCGCGGCAGCCTGAGCACCGTCTTCCTCTGGCAGCTGCTCCTCTTCGGGTCGATGATGATGGTGTCGGCGTTCTACTTCGCCCGCCGGCTGCGCACCGCCGGGGCGCGCGGCGCGGGCGTCCTGAAGGTGGTGTCGGTCGGCCTGGTGCTGACGACGCTGGTGGCGGTGATGCCCTACCACATCGCCTTCACGTACTCGGACGTCGTGGCCGCCGGCCGCGACCGGCCCTTCTGGGAGGGGGGCCTGATCAACCCGCTCGGGGCGATGCTGCCGTGGAAGGTGCTGGCCCTGATCGCCTTCACCCTGCTGGCGGTGGCGGCGGTGTTCTGGTACCTGCGTGGGTTGCGCGACATTCGCTGGGGGCGGCCCGGCAACGCCGAACGGCGGCTGCTGATCGGCGCCGCGGTGCTGACGATGATGATGATGGTGACGATGGGCTACATCCGGGAGAACTCGCGGGTGCCCTATCTGGTCAACGGCGAGATGGACCTCCACCAGGACCAGACCAACTCCGCGCAGGTCTCGAACGCGCCGTAGGGCGCGGGCGGCTGCGCCGGGGTCAGACCCAGTCGAGCAGGCGCGACGGGGGGCACTCGAGGCCCCTCGCGAGCTTGAGGATGTTGCGCAGGTTGGGCTGACGACGGCCGGACTCGACGCCACTGATATAGGTGCGATGGAGCCCCGACCGGGCGGCGATGTCGGCGATCGTGCGGCCTCGCTGGGTGCGGATGTCACGGACCCGCTCGCCAAAGCGCTTGAGGCTGGCCTCGTCCGCGGTGGTGGCGGGGGTGGGCCCCGCGCCGATCGCCACCAGCGAGCGGGCGAGCACCGTGAGGTCCTCCAGCCGGGGCCGCTCCGGGGGCACGTTGAACGTCGCCACCTGGGCGGCGTCGATCAGTCCCTGGAGTGCGAGCGCGCCCTCCCGGGGGACCTTGCCGATCTCGGCCGGGTGCACCTCGAGCCAGGCCGCCACCTGGTCGCGCGAACGGCGCGCAACTAGGTCGCGGCGCTCCATACCGCTTGGTGTGCCACCCGGTATCGCGCTCAAGGCGCCTCTAGCCGCGACGGCCATGGCCGCCGATTCTCCCCTTCCAGGATCGATTCCCTCCGATTAACCCGGCCTTCCCCGAGTCGTAACCCGTGACACATGCTACGCGAACTGGGCACCGAACTTCACACTGCGCCCGTGACGTGTCGGATGTGACAACGGTGACAAATTCACCCGTATCGTAGCCGCAATTCACCTCGCCAGCGGTTACATTGGCCGGGTGACACGGGTTCCCACCTCTTCCTACGCCCTCCGCGGTGCTCGCCGCGGGTCCCGCCGGTGAGCCAGGCGGCCGTCCGCGTCTACCTCGTCGACCGCGCGGGCGAGGACTCCAACGCGTTCGCGGAGAAGATCGGTGGCCGCGCCGAGGTGGAGCTGGTCGGCGGCACCGACGACATTGACGACGCCCTGGCCGAGATCCGGGACACCATCCCCGACATCGTGCTGGTGGGCACCGACCTGCCCGGGCTCGGCGCCGTCAACGCCGTCGAGCGGGTGCTGATGCTCGCCCCCGACTCCGCCGTGGTGGCGCTGGGGACCCGCGCCGACAAGCCGCTGTTCAGCGCCGCGGTCCGCGCCGGCGCCGCCGGGTCGCTCGACCGCGCCTCCAACCTGATGGACACGATCACCGCCCTCCACGTCTACAAGCGACGCCAGGCCGGCGAGGACGTGGACATGGAGCTGGCCGAGCCGACGATTCCGACGATCCGCGTTTCCGGTGCCCTGCCCGTCTTCCCGACGGAGGGCGGTGGCAACCCGGAGCCTGGGGTTGAGGTGGCCGAGGCCATGAAGATCGGCGCTGCCGAGGTGAGCGCAGCGGCCCAGCCGGCGCCCGAGGCGGCCGGCACCTGGACGCCGGAGCTGGCCGAGTCGCTGCGAGCCGAGGCGCTGGTCGACCAGAAGGCGGAGAAGAAGAAGGGCTTCCGGCTGTTCGGCCGCGGCAAGGCCAAGCCCGCCAAGGCGACCCCGACGACCACCGGGTGGGGGCCGGCGGCGCCCGCCGCTCGCGAGGGCAAGAAGAAGAAATGAGCAACGCCCCCCAGCTGGCGACGGCGCCCGCCGAGACCACGGGCTGGTACCCGTCCCGCCCCCGCACCCTGGAGGAGACCGGGATCAGCTCCGCGCTCCTGTCCGACCTGCTGCTCAAGGTCATCCACGTGGCCTCGCCCCTGGCGGGCTTCGAGATCGCCCGCCGGGTGCGGCTCGACTGGGCCACGTTCGACTCGATCATCAACGACCTCACGCAGAACGGGCTGATCCAGTCCACCGGCGAGGCCCGCCACCGCCCCGCCCGTCTCGACAAGATCGAGGAGGGGCTCAACTACTCGATCACCGAGGCGGGCCGCCAGCGCGCCCGCGAGGCCCTCGACCGGTCCGCCTATGTCGGCCCGGCGCCCGTGCCGCTGGCGCAGTACAACCTGGCCGTTATCCGCCAGGGCCTGCCCGACGGGTTCGCCACCGCCGACCTCGTCTCTGACGCGCTGGCCCACCTCGTCCTGCCGGAGCAGACCCTCAAGCTGCTGGGCCCGGCGCTCAACTCGCGCGGCTCGATCTTCCTCTACGGCCACTCCGGCAACGGCAAGAGCTCGATCGCCCGAGCCACCCGGTTCCTGCTCGGCAGCGGCATGTACATCCCCTCGGCGGTGGCCGTCGACGACCAGGTCATCCGCCTGCTGGACCCCGGGTTCCACGAGCCCAGCCGCGAGGCCCCCAACCCCCGCGCCGACCCGCGCTGGAGCCGCTGCGCGCGGCCGTTCATCCAGGTCGGTGGCGAGCTGGACATGTCGATGCTCGACCTGATCTACCACCCCGACTCGAAGTTCTACGACGCGCCCCTGCAGATGAAGGCCAACGGCGGGATCTTCCTGGTCGACGACTTCGGCCGCCAGGTGGTCGAGGCGCGGGCGCTGCTCAACCGCTTCATCGTCCCCCTCGAGGAGAACATCGACTACCTCAACATGTCGGGCTCGGGGCGCAAGATCGACATCCCGTTCAACATGCTGCTGATCCTGTCGACCAACCTCCAGCCGAGCCAGCTGATGGACGAGGCGTTCATCCGCCGCATCCGCCACAAGATCAAGATCCAGGACCCCACGGAGAAGGCGTTCCGCGAGATCTTCCGGCGCGAGGCCGACCAGCAGGGCGTCGCCTACCATCCGTCGGCGCTGGACTACATCATCGACCGCTACTACAAGCAGACGCCGCGCCCCATGCGCGGCGTGCACCCGCGCGACATCCTCATGCACGTGCGCGAGATCGCCGCATACCAGGGCATGGAGCCCGTGGTGCTCGAGCAGTCCCTCGTCGACGACGCCTGCGAGGCGCAGTTCGTGGGCGACCTGGAGGAGTAGCGGGGGCCCTTTCCGCGACCTCGGGGGCCCGGTGCGCGCGAGTTAAGCTCAAGCCCTCATGAGGGGAACTGGCTGATGGGGCGCGGCCCGGCCCTGGTCCTGGGCGAGACCGTCCTGCCCCTGTGGCGCCGCTCGAACTCCGTCGGCCGCGAGGACCCTGCGACCGGGGCGGTGCCCGATGTCGACCTCACTGGTTTCGACGACAAGCGCGTCGTCTCGCGGCGCCACGCGGAGGTGGTCTGCGACGTCGGCGGCGTCCAGGTGCGCGACATCGGCTCGACCAACGGCACCACGATCAACGGCCAGCCCCTCCCGGTCCATGTCTTCAAGGGCCTCGACAGCGGCGATGAGCTGAGCTTTGGCGGGATCTCGCTGGCATACAGGGTGGACGCGGAGTGGCCGGCCGCGGTCACGGCCGAGTGGGACGAGGGCACGATCCTGAGGCGGCTGGGCGACGCCGACCCGGCCGCGCTGCCCGCGCCCGCCACCCCGGCCGACGGGTCCATGGCGGAACCCGACCGGGTGCTGGCCACCGTGCTTTTCACCGACATCGCCGAGTCGACCGTCCGCGCCGCCGAGATGGGCGACCGCGAATGGATGGAGGAGCTGGCGGAGCACCGGGTACTGGTCCGGCTGAAGCTCAAGCAGTTCGGCGGGCGCGAGATCGACACCGCCGGCGACGGCTTCCTGGCGATCTTCAGCAGCCCCGCCGCCGCGATCCGGTGCGCCACGGCCATCAGTGAGGCCGCCACCCAGATGGGGCTTCCCATCCGCGCCGGGCTGCACACCGGTGAGTGCCTGATGTCGGGTGACAGCATCGGCGGCATCGCGGTCCACATCGCGGCCCGCGTCCAGGCCAAGGCCGAGCCGGGCACCGTGTTCGTCTCCAGCACCGTCAAGGAGCTGGTGGCAGGCTCCGGCCTGAGCTTCCGCGACCGCGGCTCGCGGGCCCTCAAGGGGGTCCCCGGCAAGTGGCGCCTCTTCTCGGTTGAGGTGGCCCCCGTGCCGGCCGTCACGGTCCCCGAGGTCGAGCCCCCGGTGGAACCGCCGCCGGCGCGTCCGGGGCTCGCCCTGGAGCAGCCCGTCGACGTGGAGGCTGACCGCACCTAGACCCCCGTTCCAACCGCCACAACTGCCCGTCCCGAGTGTGCAATTTTCCGCAGACGCCCGCTCGGCCAGTCCCTAGATTGAGCCTCACAAAGGAATTGGGAGGCTCGCAAATGGCAAAGGGGATCGGGGACTACGAGTTCAGGGGGCTCATCGGGAGCGGCACGACGGGGACGGTGTTCCTCGGCCACCACGTTGAGCTGGACCGCCCGGTGGCGATCAAGGAACTGGCGCCGGAGCTGAGCGACGACCCGGGGTTCGTCGATCGCTTCCGTGAGGAGGCGGCGACCATGGCCCAGCTCGACAACCCGCACTGCGTGCGGGTGTACGACTTCATCGAGGACGAGGACCGTGCGTTCCTGGTCGCCGAGTATGTCGACGGGGCCTCGCTGCGCAAGGTCGTAGAGACCAGCGGGCGGCTCACCCCGGAGCAGAGCCTGGGCGTGCTCAAGGGAGCGCTGCTGGGCCTCGGTCGCGCGCACGATATGGACCTGGTGCACCGCGACGTCAAGCCGGAGAACATCCTCGTCGACCGCAACGGCGTCTCCAAGCTGGCCGACTTCGGCCAGGCGGTGAGCCTCCACGGCGGCATCAAGGGTGCCGCCGGCATGGCCACCGGCACCCCGAGCTACATGAGCCCTGAGCAGGTTCGCGGCAAGAGCCTCGACCAGCGCACCGACATCTACTCCGCCGGGGCGGTGCTCTGCGAGCTCCTCACCGGCCGGCCGCCGTTCATGGGCGACAACGCCCGCGCGATCATGCGGGCCCACGCGTTCGACGCCGCGCCGGACCCGCGCGACTTCCAGCCGGGGCTTCCCCTGACGGTGTCGGCCATGGTGCAGAAGGCCCTGGCCAAGACCCCCGACGCGCGGCAGCAGACCGCCGCCGAGTTCCTCGCCGAGCTGGAGGCCGCCGCTGCGGCCGCCTACGGCAAGAACTGGGAGAAGCGCTCATCCATGAAGAAGGCGGTCCTGGCGGCGGTGCCGCTCGCGGCTGTCGGCGGTGGCGGCCTGGGCCTCCTGATCGGCGCCGGTGGACTGGCGCTGGTGGTGGCGGCGGGCGCCGCGTTCGGCATCTCGCATTACGGCGGCAGCTCGCAGCAGGCGACGGCCGTGGTGGCCTCGACCACCACGAGTTCGGCGACCTCCGGGGTCGATTCCAAGGTCGGTGCCCCGGACGCCCCGACCGGCGACGTTCGCGGCGCCGCCACGGGCACCCAACCCGGCGGGTCGACCGGCGCCAAGCCGGTCCCGGCGGGCAACATCGTGCACAACATCAGCGGCCGCAACGGTAGCGGCGGCGGGACCGCCGGCAGCGGCGGGAGCCAGGGGCCCGGTGGCAGTGGGTCGGG
>JAXDLV010000087.1:0-22840 GCA_034666445.1 Chloroflexota bacterium
CAGCTGGCGGTCCGGGCCTCCAAGTCGGCGCTCTTCTTCAACCATGGCTTCCACGAGGCATCCGCGATAGCGACCCACCACGACGCGGCCGCTCCCGGGCGACACGGCAACGGCGGCGCAGACGCCCTCGGGGAGGAGGCGAACGAACAACGGACCGGGCAGGTGGGGGCTGGTCCCCGTGCTGGCGACAGCGGCGGACGTGGTGGGCATCAGGGCCTGGCTGCCGGCTCGGCGAGATCGGCGAACTCGCCGCGGTACTCGCTGGGGAGCATCTCGGCCAGGGTCCGCATCACGTCGTCGGTCTGCCGACGCAGCTCGAGGCCCGCCACTGCGCTGGGCACCGGCATCGCAGGCCCAAAGCGGATCACCACCGTGGAGCGGCGCAGGCGCCACCAGTTGCTCGCGATCCGCTCCTGGCCGTAGGCCACCACCGGGACGATCGGCGCCCCCCCGGCGGCGGCCAGGTAGGCGGCGCCGGTCAGGCCGCGCTTGAGGCCGCCGGTGTCACTGCGCGCCCCCTCGGGCGCCAGCCCTACGGCGCCGCCGTCGGCCAGCACTCGCAGTCCCGCAGCCACCGCGTCGACATCGCCCTCGCCGCGGTTGACGAAGATCGCTCCGCTGCGCCGCAGGACCGCGCGCACCACCGGCACCCTGCGCAGGAACTCCCCAGCAAAGAGCGTGGTGGGCCGCTTCAGCACCGACATCATCAGCGGTGCGTCGAGGAAGCTGAGGTGGTTGCCCGCCACCACCACCGCGCCCCTGGCGGGAACGTGCTCAATGCCCTCCACCTTCACGCGGGCCACGATCGCGAAGAACGCCATGAGGGCGCCGCGAACGACGCGCATCGACAACGGCCAGCGGTCGGCCGCGCTGGCTGGGGGGACGACCTTCAGGGCACGCTCGGCGTTGGCGGCTGCCACACGGCGAGCGTCGGGGACGGGGCCGCGTGCTGTCGTCAGCCCCGGGCTGTCGGCCGGCGGTGCCGCCGTCGCGGCGGCTGCCGGCGGGGCCACCTCCCGCGCTTCCACAGGCTTGGTCACTGGCGCGGCTGCGACGCCGCCTGGCGCAGCCCCGAGCGCGCCTTCGAGCTGCGCGGCCAGCCGGCGCCCGAGCTGCTCCGCGCTGACCCCTTCGAGCAGGTGGACGACGGGGACCTCGATCCCGGTGTCGCGCTTGAGTGAGCCCATCAGCTCCACGGCCATCAACGAATCGAGGCCGATCTCCGTGAAGGGCGTGGCGACGTCGATCTTCTCGCGTGAGGTGCCCAGGACGCGGGCCACCGCCGCCTGGATGTGGCTCGCGACCAGGCCGGGGCGGTCGCCCTCGGTGGCGGCGGCCAGCTCGGTCAGCAGCGACGAGTTGCCCGAGGCCCCACCGGCGCCACCCCCGCTGGCAGTCGGGACCAGGGTGGCCAGCCGCAGTGATGACACCGCCGCCGACGGAGCCGACAACGCCCAGCGGGGCCAGTCGACCCGCGCCACGGCGACCTGTTCCAGGTCGTGGATGAGCACCTCCTCGAGTGCCCGCAGCGCCTCCGCCGGGGAGAACGAGAGGTACCCCTGCCGCTCCAGGTAACGCCCGATCTCGGGGCGGGTGGACACGTAACCGGCGCCTCGCAGCACGCCCCAGGCGACCGTCGTCGCCGTCAGCCCCCGGGCTCGTCGCGCTGGCGCCAGGGCATCGAGAAACACGTTGGCGGCGCAGTAGTTGCCCTGCAGCGGGTTG
Organism: Chloroflexota bacterium; assembly: GCA_034666445.1. GTDB lineage: Bacteria > Chloroflexota > Dormibacteria > DASZGP01 > DASZGP01 > JAXDLV01. Next base: position 1,726 of record JAXDLV010000087.1, read on the forward strand.
CCTACCACCGCGGCGATCGAGGAGAAGAGGATGAAGTGGTCGAGCGGGTCCTCGCGGGTGAGGAGATCGAGGTTCCAGGCGCCCATCATCTTGGGCGCCAGCACCGTCCGCAGCCGGTCGGCGTTGAGGTCGACCACGGGGCAGTCGTCGAGGACCATGGCGGCGTGGACCACGCCGCGGATCGGCGGCATCGACGCCCGGATGGAATGCAGGGCCCCACGCAGCGATGCCTCGTCGGAGACATCGGCGGTTGCCACCGTGACCTCGACGCCGGTCGCGCGGATCGCCTCGATGGTCGCCTCGGCCTCCGGTCGTAGGGTCCGGCCCAACAGCGCCAGGTGGCCCGCGCCGAGTTCCGCGAGCCAGCGCGCAACCTCGACGCCGAAGCCGCCGAGGCCACCCGTGACGATGTAGGTTCCGTCGTCCCGCAGGTTGGGCCGGGCCGGGGCCGCAGCGCCGGCACCGGCCTCAGGATGGATTGAGATCACGACCTTGCCGATGTGCTTGGCCTGGGCCATCATCCGGAACGCCCCCTCAGCGTCCTCGATCGGGAACGAGCTCGCCGGCAGCGACGTCAGGCGCCCCGCGACGAGGTCGTCAGCGATCTCGGTCAGCAGCTCCGAGATGACGGCGGGGCGCTCGGCGCAGAGGCGGTCGATGTCGAGGGCAAAGAACGAGAGGTTCTTGCGGAACGCCAGCAGGCCGACCTGGAGGTCCTCATAGACATCGCGCTTGCCCAGCTCCACGAAGCGGCCGTGGGGCGCCATCACCGACAGCCCGGCGCCGATCGCGTCGCCGGCGAGCGAGTTGAGGATGACGTCGACACCGCGACCCTCGGTCAGCTCCATCACCCTGTCGGCGAACTCCAGGGAACGCGAGTCCATGACCTCCTCGACGCCGAGGTCGCGCAGGTAAGCCCGCTTCTCATCGCTCCCGGCGGTGGCCAGGACGCGGGCGCCGGCCCGCCGCGCCACCTGCAGCGCCGCCAGTCCGACCCCGCCGGTGCCGGCGTGGATCAGCACGGTGTCGTCGGGTGACACCCGGGCGAGGCGATCGAGCGCATAGACCGCGGTGGCGAAGGCGATCGGCACTGACGCCGCGTCCTCGAAGCCGATGTTCTTTGGCTTGAGCCGGAGCAGGGCCGCCGAGGTGACCGCGTGCGAGCCGAAGGACGCAGGCGCAAAGCCGAAGACGTCGTCGCCGACTCGCAGGTCCTCAACCCCGGCGCCGACGCGGGTCACCACCCCGGCGCAGTCGAATCCGAGCTCGTGCCCGCCGAACGTGCCGGCGATGGCCAGGTCGGGGAGCATCCCCATCGCGAACATGATGTCGCGGAAGTTGAGGCCGGCAGCCCGCACCGCGACCTCGACCTCGCCGGGCCCGGGTGCTCGCCGGGTTGTCTGTCGCAAGGTGAGCGACTCCAGTGAGCCGGGCGTGGCGATCTCCAGACGGAACGCCTCGACGGGCTGGCCGGCCGCCGCCACGGGCGCCTCCTCCAGCACCGCGCGCTGCAGCCGGCGGAAGAAGACGCTGCCGTCGCGGATGGCGATCTCCTCCTCGCGCTCCGGCCTGAGCAGGTTCGCGGCCAGCGCGGCAGCCGACTCGGGGCCGGCGTCCGGGGGGAGGTCGATCATGGTTGCCCCCAGGTCGCTGTGCTCGTTGACAACGACGCGGCCCAGCCCCCAGACCGGTGCCTGCCCGCTGGCGACGGGCTCCCCGCGGTCGACCTCCTGGGCGCCGGCGGTCACCATCCAGAGGCGGCTGCCGGGGACATCGCGCGCGACCAGCGCCTGGACCGCGGCGACGGCTGTGCCGACGCCCAGGCGCTGCGCTGCCATCAGGGCCTCGGCATCCAGGTCGACCTGGCCGGGGATGTCGAGGCTCCACAGCTGCACCAGCCGCACTGGGTTGGGCGGAGCCTCGCCCTCGCCGCCGGCGGCCTCCCCCAGGGCCCAGCCAAGGTCGTCGACGGAGCCGGGCTGGAGCTCCAGCTCGCCCTCCGTGACGCGCCTCCGGGAGTCGCCCGCGCGGCCGATCGTGCAGCGTGCGCCGCGCTCTATGAGCGCCGCCGCCAGCGCATCGCCGACTCCCCGCGTATCCGCCAGGATCAGCCAGCTGCCGCCCGCCGCGGCCGCGTCCGTGGAGGGACGCTGGGCGACAAACACGCTCTGGGCCGGGTCGGCGGCAGCGGCCCCGTCGGTCAGCGCCACCGGCGCCTCGAAGCCGGCCTGCTCCAGCATCCCGGGCCAGGTCTCGACGTCGAGGAGGGCATGGTCCGGCCGGATGTCGAAGTCGCCGAACATCCACCAGCCGTCGGTGAGGCCGAAGACCACCTCGACCCAGTCCGGGCGGCGGGTGATCTCCAACGCCACCAGCATGCCGCCGGGCGCCAGCAGCCGGTGGACGTTGGCCAGCGTGCGGCGGAGGTCGGTGGTGGCATGGAGGACGTTGGAGGCGATCACGATGTCGAACTCGCCGCCCTCGAAGCCCTGGGCCTCGATGGGCGCCTCGACGTCCAGGCGCTGGTAGGTCATCGACGGCTGGTCGGCGAAGCGCTCCCGGGCCTGGGCGAGGAACGCCGGCGAGATGTCCGTGAATGTGTATGAGGCGCCTGCCGGGATCACCGGCAGGACCGCGCTGGTGGTGCCACCGGTGCCGGCGCCCAGCTCCAGCACCCGGAGCGGCGCGCCCTCGGGCCGGCCGTCGACCAGCGCCGCCACCGCCTCGCCTACGGCCTGGTTAAAGGTGCGACTGGGCGGGGCGTTGGTGTAGAAGGCGGTCATCTCGGCCATGCCGCCGTCGCCGAACAGCACCTCCTGCGACTCGACGGTTCCTCTCAGCACCCCGGGCAGGCCGCGCCCGCCGCGATCAACCAGGCGGGCCACCTCGCTGTACTCCGGGAAGGCGGCGATGACCTCCGCCGCCGAGGATCGGGGACCATCGAGGATGGCATCCCCGGCGACGACCCAGCCGCTGCCATCGCGGGTGATGCCGCCCCACCGCGACATCAGCTCGACCAGGCGACCGAAGAGGAGCCGGCGCTGCGGCCGGATGCCTAGCTGGTCCGCCAGGGAGTCGCTGGTGAAGCGCTCGCCCCGGGCCGGCTCCCAGCCGAGCTCCGCCATGGCCGTGCGGACCCAGCCGCCGGCGAGCCGGTCGAGGGCGGGCTCGGCCCCGGAGTAGTACACCGGCCAGCCGGAGGTCTCCGCCATCGCCGAGATCCGCGGGGAGGCCGCGGCCAGGACATCGGCGGTGGTCGCCAGGGCCGGCCCTTCAGCGGCCCCTGCGAGCCCTGGCGCCGGCTGCCAGGCGAAGCGATAGAGCCACGACTCCCAACCGGTGTCGGCGCCGTGGGACTGGATGGCCTGGCAGTTCAATCCTCTGATCTCGAGGAGGATCGTCCCGTCCGCGGCGTACATGTGGACGTTGCCGCTGACGGTGCCGTCGCCGACGGTGGTGACCGCTGCCTCGGAGAAGTAGGTCGGCGGCAGCGGCTGGTGGAGGGTGACGGAGTCGATCCCGATCGGCACGTAGAGCGAGCGGTTGCCGGCTATCTCCGGGAGGGTGTCCGCGGCCACCACGAGGACCTGGAAGGCCGCGTCGAGGATGGCGGGATGGACGGTGAACGCGTCCGACGGCTCGCCGGCAGCCTCGGGGTAGCCGATTCGCCCCAGGGCGCAGCCTTCGCCGTGCCAGGCTTCCAGGATTCCCTGGAACTCAGGCCCGTAGTCCAGGCCGCGGCCGGCCAGCGCCCGGTAGATCTCGTTTCGGTCGACGGCCACGGTGCTGCGCAAGCGGGCGTGTTCCAGCCCGCCATCCCCCGGTCCGCCGGAACCGTTGCCGCCTGCCGGCGCCGGCCAGGCCTGGGCCCTGGCGCCGCTGCTGACCAGCCGCCCGGCGGCGTGCACCGCCAGCGCCTCGTCGGCCTCGCCAACGGTGACGAACTCGAAGCTGCCGGTCACCGGGTCGAGGGCGAGCTGCAGCCTGGTCGCCGGCCTGTCAGCGGTGAAGAGCGCCTTCTTGAACGCCACGCCACGCAGGTCCCAGGGCCCCTCGGGGTTCAGCTCGCGGGCCGCCGCCAGTACACCCGCGACGTAACCGGCGCCGGGGAACACGGGGACGCCGTCCAGCAGGTGGGTGTCGAGGAAGGCCAGCCGGTCGTCGCCCAGCCGCGCCTCCCACGTGGGCTGGACCGTGTGGAACCGTCGCCCCAGGACGGGGTCGGCGACCGGGGTTCCCGCGTCGAGGTCGGCCTCCGAGGCGCCCTCGAACCAGTGTCGTTCGTGCTGCCACGGGTACCGCGGCAGCGACGCGCGGCCGGCCTGCCCGGGGATGACCGCGGCCCAGTCGACCGGCCGGCCGGCACAGTGCAGGGCCGCGAGGGACCGCAGCATCGACGCCCTCTCCGGCGCCTGGCGTCGCAGCGACGGCAGGATCAGGGCCTCCCCCTCCCGGTCGGCGACGCATTCCGAGATCGACATCGACAGCACCGGGTGCGGGCTGACCTCGAGGAAGGTGTCGAAGCCCTCATCGGCCAGTGCCCCGATTACCCGCCCAAAGCGGACCGGGTTGCGCAGGCACCGCCACCAGTACGTGGCGTCGACCTCGGGGCCCGCGAGATCCTCGCCCGTAAGCGTCGACACCATCCTGGTCGTCGCCGGTCGCGGTTGGACCGAGGCCAGCGTCTCGATGAGCTCGGCCTCTATGGGGTCCATGGCGCGGCTGTGGTACGGGACGTCGACGGGGAGGAAGCGGCAGAAGAGGCCCCGGCCGGTGACCTCCTGTTCGATGCCCGCGAGCAGCTCGGGGTCGCCTGAGAGCGTCACCGAGCGGGGTGAGTTGTTCGCCGCCAGCGAGACCGCGCCGCCCATGCCGGCGATCATGTCCAGCGCCTCCCCCTCGCTGATTGACGCCGACAGCATCCTGCCTTTACCGGTGGCGCGGTGCTGCAGGCGGCCGCGGTGGAAGGCGACCAGGGCGGCGTCCTCGAGGCTGAGGATGCCCGCGGCGTAACAGCCCGCGATCTCGCCGGCGGAGTGGCCGACGATGACGTCGGGCTCGATCCCCCAGGACCGCCAGAGGTCGAACAGCGCCGCCTGGATGGCGAAGTTGGTGGGCTGGGCCAGCTCTGCCTCGTTGACCCGGGTGGTGGCCTCGTCCCGGCCCAGCTCCTGCAGCAGCGACCACGATGCGAGCTCCCGCAGCCGGGCGTCGACGCCTTCGATCGTCGCCCGGAAGACCGGCTGCTCGGCCATCAGCTGGCGCCCCATTCCCCACCACTGGGGTCCCATGCCGGCGAAGACCAGTACCAGTCTTGGCGGACGACCGGGCCGCGCCTGGCCGCTGACGACATCGGCGAGGTTGTCGCCGGCGACATGGGCGCCGAGGTTGTCGGCCAGCGTCGGGCCGTCCGCGCCGAGCACCGTAAGGCGGTGCTCGTGATGACCGCGGCGCAGCGCGGCGGCGGCGCAGATCTCGGCCAGCTCCCCCGGCTCGGCGCCCATCAGGAGCGCCCGGTACGCGTCCGCCAACGAAACCAACGCCTCCGGCGACCGCGCCGACAGGGTGAGCAGGTGGGTGCCTCCGGCGGCTCGCGCCGGGGCCAGCTCAACAGCTGCTATCGGCGGCGCCTCCTCGAGCACGATATGGCCGTTGGTCCCGCCGAAACCGAAGGAGTTGACCCCGACGACCAGCGGCAGCCCGTGGTCGCTGAGCGGCTGCAGCTCGGTGACCACCCGCAGCGCCATGTCCGCGAAGGGGATGTCGGGGTTGGGGGTCTGGAAGTGGAGGCTCGCGGGCACCGCCCGGTGCTTGAGGACCAGCGCCGCCTTCACCAGTCCCGCCATACCCGAGGCCGCCTCCAGGTGGCCGAGGTTTGTCTTGACCGAGCCGATCAGGCACGGATCGGCCGGGTCGCGACCATCCCCCAGCACCGCCGCGATCGAGGCCGCCTCAATGGGGTCGCCCACCGGCGTCCCGGTGCCATGGGCCTCTACATAGCTCACCCGCGCGGGCTTGATTCCAGCTGCGGCATAGGCCTCCCGCATGACCGCCTCCTGGCCCGCGCGACTGGGGACGTTGATCCCGTTGGTCCTGCCGTCGCAGTTGATCGCGGTTCCGCGGATCACCGCGTAGATCGGATCGCCATCGGCAAGCGCGGCCGCCAGTGGCTTCAGCACCACCGACACGCACCCCTCGCCGCGAACGTAGCCGTTGGCGCGGGCGTCAAACGCGAAGCTGCGGGCGTCGGGCGACAGCATCGTCGCCTTGGAGAACCCGATCGTCACCTCGGGGCTGAGCAGGACCTGTACCCCGGCGGCGACCGCCAGCGTGCTCTCACCCGAGCCCAGGCTCTGGCAGGCGAGGTGGACGGCGGTTAGCGAGGAGGAGCAGGCGGTGTCGACACTGAGGCTGGGGCCCCGCAGGTCGAACGAATAGGAGATGCGGTTGGCGGCGATGCTGGTCGCGGTGCCGACGTTGGAGTAGGCGTCGATCAGACGCCGGTTCTGAGGCTGCTGGAGCAGGCCGCCGTAGTCGGTGGTCGATATGGCCACGAAGACGCCGGTCCTTGACCCCGCCAGCTGCTCGACCGGGATGCCCGCGTCCTCGATCGCCTCGTATGTGACCTCGAGCAGCATCCGCTGCTGGGGGTCGATCCGCGACGCCTCGCGCGGCGAGATCCCGAAGAATGCGGCGTCGAACTGGTCGATCTCGCCGGTGTAGCCGCCGGCGGTGACGTAGGTCTTTCCCGGCGCGGCGGGTTCGGGGTCGAAGAAGCGCTCGGCATCATAGCGATCCGGCGGCAGGTCGATGATGGCGTCGACGCCCTGGCTGAGCAGCTCCCAGAAGCCCTCGGTGTCGACGGCGCCGCCAGGCAGGCGACAGCCGACGCCAACGATGGCGACGCCGTCGCGGTTGGCGCCGTGCTGGGTTGTGCCTGGTTCTGTCCCGCTCATCGGTCCGTATGCGGAGGCTGCCAGTTCTTCAGCTCCTCCTTGGCGAACTCGTAGCCGATGTTGGCGATCTCCTGGACATCGGAGGAGAACGGGTCGATGTGGTCGGTGGGTGGGTGCAGGTAGAGGTCGGCGCCGGCACGCACCGTGGCCGTGTTGCGAACGCTGGCAAGGATGATGGTTCGCGACATCACCTGGAAGATGCTCGGCACCTTGTGTTCGAGCTTCTTGCGACGCATGCGCGAGCCCAGAAGCGACCAGCCGGAGAGCGTGGTCGAGCGTCCCGGCGCGGCCTTGAGGTCGACCACGGGGCTCGCGTTGACCGCCACCACGATGCCGTTGCACAGCGGTCGCATGATGTCGCCGGGCAGGTTGTTGAGGATGCCACCGTCGGCGTAGTAGCTGCCCTCATCCACCACCGGCGGCTCGATCCCCGGGACGGACGAGCTGGCCCGCACCCACAGCCACAGCGAGCCGGTCTGGTGCACCGCCAGCTCGGCCCGCGTGAAGTTGGCGGAGACGCAGAAGTAGGGCAGCCAGAGGTCCTCAATCTCGACCTCGCCGAAGAGCCCCTGGAGCATCCTGACCATGCGCCGGGCCGACATCAGCGAGGTGATGGGGAGGGTCCAATCGCGGGCCGCGCCAAGATCGCGGAAGGCGTCGCGCGTGCGCGTGAGGACGGTGGTGGCATCCAGGCCCATCGCCACCAGGCCGCCGACCACGGACCCCATGCTGGCGCCGCCCACGAAGTCGACCGGGTGGCCCGCCTCCTCGAGGGCTCGCAGGACCCCGAGGTGGGCGAAGCCGCGCGCCCCCCCGCCGCTCAGGGCCACGCCCAGGGCCCGCCCGGTGAGGTACCGCGCAACCCGGGCCAGGTCGGCGTCGCTGCCGGCCCGGACATGGTGGTGCCGCTCCACGTCGCGCGCCGCCAGCCAGCGGCTGGTGCCCGACGGCATGACCGTGTCGGCCGGGTGCACCAGGACCAGCTGCGCCTTGGCGTGGATGCGCTCGATCAGGGCGCGCTCGAGGTGGCTCGGGGCCGGGTCGGCGGTCGCATCCGCCACCACCAGGACCTTGTCCGCCTCCCGCAGGCAGCGGCGTGTCCAGGGGGTGTCTCCGGGGTCGCACTCGAGCACCAGGTGGCCGTGGGTGGCCTCCAGGTCGTCGATCCAGTGGACCATGCGGGGGTTGCGCGCATCCTGCTGGGTGACCTCGGCGAAACCCGACCCCAGCCGCGCATCAGCGAACGCCGCGTCGACCAGTTGGGCCGACCCCACCGCACCCTTGAGGGCGGCCTCGAAATTGGCGGTGAAGCCTTCGGGAAAGTCAGCACCCGCAGGCAGGAGTGCGACGATCCTGACGGCGTCGCTCTTGGCGGGCGCGGTGTTCGCCGCCTCGATGCGGGCAACCATGATCTTCATCAGCTCGGTGACGAACTCGGGGCTGTGCTGCAGCAGCCGCTGGATCTCGGCACGGCCGATCCGCACCAGGTCGGAGTCCCGCACCGCGCGAACGGTGGCGGACCGGGTACGGCCGGTGAGGATGGCCATCTCGCCGATGACGGCGCCGCGGCCCATCTGGGTGCCGGCGGCGACGGTGCCGTCGGCATGAGTGATCTCCGCCCTGAGGCGTCCGTCGATGACCATGTACATGCTGTCCGCGGGATCCCCCTGCGCCATCAGCACCTCACCGGCCGGCAGCTGCACGATCGACGCGGTGCGGTCGAGCTGCTCCAGCACCGCCGGCGAGAGGCCCTTGAACAGCGGCGCACGCGCCAGGTGGGTGCTGGGAAGCCGCCGCGAGGCAAAGCGCGTCAGGTGCTCACGGGCGTCGGCATCGGCCGCGGTGACCCGCTCTATGCCCTCGCGGTCCATGCGCAGAAGGACCGCGTCCGTGGCCGCTCGCGCGGTGGCGCCGTATATCGACGCCGGCAGGAAGGTGGCGCCGCCCAGGCTGTCGCCGGGGTAACGAGTTGACAGGTAGGAGTCGGGGTGATCGACCTCCCCGGCGAGCAGGTCGAAGGACCCCGACACGATCAGGTAGAAGGCCTCGGCGGGCTGTCCTCGGCGGAACACGACCTCGCCGGCCGCCACGTCAAGGACCCGGGCGATCGCGGCCAGGGCGCGCCGTGAGCCCTCGGAGAGGGCGTGCAGGGCCGCCGCCGTGCGCAGCGTTTCGAGCGCGTCTATATCCTGGTTCGGCCCCATCGGTTGGACCGGCGTGGCATCCGCGACCTCGTCTCCAACCAACACGCTACGGTAGGCTAGTTTGGGCCTCCGGCCGCAACAAAGTCCGTTAGAAACGCGCCGCATTGAGGAGGGCGAGGCCCCTGAAATTCTCGATTCTGCTCGAGGCGCAGGTGTCCCTCCCGGACCGGGCGACCGAGGCGCAGACCCTCCGCGATTGCCTCGCCCAGGCCATCCGGGCAGACGAGCTGGGCTACCACTGCGTCTGGGTCGTCGAGCATCATGGCCTCTTCGAGTACGCCCACATGTCCTCCCCGGAAGTCTTCCTCGGCGCGGTCGCGGTTTCCACCAGCCGGGTCCGCATCGGCCACGCGGTCAGCCTCACACCATACCGCTACAACCACCCCATCCGCGTCGCCGAACGGGTCGCCACCCTGGACGTCCTGTCAGGCGGCCGGATGAGCTGGGGCTCGGGCAAGAGCTCGAGCAGGGTGGAGCAGGACGCCTTCGAGATCGACCGGGCCGAGCTCGACGAGCAGTGGCTCGAGGCGCTGGAGATGATCCCGCGAATGTGGCGATCCGATGTCTTCGAGTGGGATGGGAGGTTCTTCCACATCCCCCCTATCCAGGTGATCCCCAAGCCGCTGCAGCAGCCCCACCCGCCGATCTTCGCGGCCTGCAGCCGGCCCGAGACCCTGGTCACCGCCGGGCGGCTGGGCGTCGGCTCGCTCAACTTCACCGCCGGCACCGACGAGGTGATGACTCAGAAGGTGCAGAGCTACCGGGACGCGATCAAGTCCGCCGACGTCCGGACCCGGCGTCTCAACGACCACTTCGCGTGCACCCCCACCTGTCTCGTCCTCGACGACGACCACAAGGCTGCCGAGTACGGCTTCCGGGGCACCCGCTTCTTCGCCGAGGGTCTGGCCACGTACTTCACTTCGGAGCGACGCCCGATCGGTCCGCTGGACATCGCGCGCGACCACCTGACTCCCGGCGACCTCGAGGCCGCCATGGCGGAGCGCGGTCGCCCCGGCTCGGCGCTGACGTCGATCATCGGCGACCCCGGCGCCGCCCGCGAGGCCGTCAAACGGTTCGTCGCCACCGGCGCCGACGAGCTGATCCTGGTCATGCAACTGGGCACGGTGCCGCACGAGCTGGTGATGGAGTCGATGCAGACCTTCGCGGAGAAGGTGATGCCTGAGTTCGCCTCGTGACCCTGCTCAGCCGCTTCGCCGCGGCGGGGTTCAAGCTGCCGCCGCCGCGCACCCGCCGGGTCGACGTGGAGCGCGACCTACGGGTGGAGATGCCAGACGGGGTCGAGCTGCTGGCCGACCACTACGCCCCGCGGCTCGCCGGCGCAGTGCCGACGGTGCTGCTGCGCTCGCCCTATGGGCGGCGCGGCGGCCTGGCCACGGTATATGCCCTGATCGGCCGGCTCCTGGCCGAGCGCGGCAACCACGTCGTGGTCCAGAGCGTGCGAGGCACCTTCGGCTCGGGGGGTGAGATGGATTACAAGCGCGAAGCCGATGATGGCCGGGCCACCGTCGCGTGGCTCTCGAGGCAGTCGTGGTTCGACGGGCGCCTCGGAACCTTCGGCCCCAGCTACCTCGGCTTCACACAGTGGGCGCTGGCGTCGTCACACCTGCCCCAGCACCGGGCCATGGCGGTACAGGTGATCGGGTCCGAGCGCCGGACGATGGTGTACTCCGGCGAGCCCCTGGCGATGGATTCGATCCTGTCACTGCTGCACACGTATGCCACCCAGGACGCGCCCCTGCTCAAGTCACTGGGCGCCACCCGCAACCGCCAGAAGCTGCTCGCCCCCGCGTATGCCCATCTGCCCGTCGGCGAGACCGACCGCGTCGCCACCGGCCGTACCAACCCGATCTTCCAGGAGTGGCTCAGCCACGAGGACGCCGCCGATCCCTACTGGGAGGCGGTCGACTACCGCGGCGCGATCCCCGACCTGGCGGCGCCGGTGTGCATGGTCGGCGGCTGGTACGACTATTACCTGCCGCACCTACTGGGCGACTTCGAGCGCCTCCGTGCGGCGGGGAAGCAGGCCCGCCTGCTGGTCGGGCCCTGGCACCACGTCAGCCTCGCATGGGTGTCAGAGGCCCTGCGCCAGGGGTTGGAGTGGTTCGAGGTGCACCTCGCCGGCCACCGCGGGGACAGCGAGGCCCCGCCGGTCCGGGTCTTCCTGACGGGGGCCGACCGCTGGCTGGAGATGGAGGAGTGGCCGCCGCCGGGGACCGAGGAGGTTCGCTGGCACCTCCACGCCGCCGGGGCCCTGGGGCGGGACGCGCCCGTCGAGTCATCCCCCGACGCGTATCGCTATGACCCCGCCGACCCGACGCCCTCGGTTGGGGGCACCAGCATCAGCGCCAACTGTGGCGCCGTGGACAATCGCGCCCTGGAGGCCCGGGCCGACGTGGTCGTGTACACCAGCGCCGCCCTCGAACGCGACCTCGACGTGGTGGGGGCGGTGGCGGCCGACCTCTTCGTCCGCTCCAGCCTGGAGCACACCGACTTCTTCTGCCGCCTCTGCGACGTCGGCGTCGACGGCCGATCGACCAACATCTGTGACGGCATCGTCCGCCTCAAGGGCGGCCGCGACCAGCCTGACGCCGGTGGCGTGCACCACGTCCGGGTGGAGATGTGGCCCACGGCGCACCGCTTCCTCGCCGGCAACCGGGTCCGGGTCCAGGTGTCCAGCGGCGCGCACCCGCGGTTTGCCCGTAACCTCGGCACCGGCGAGCCACTGCTGACCGGGACGGCGATGAACGTCGCCGACCAGGAGGTCCTCCACGACCCGGCTCACCCCTCCGCGATCATCCTCTCGGAGATGGTGGCCTCCGCTCCAGGGAGGGACGGCAGGTAGGGAGGTGGCGACCCCGACCGGACTTGAACCGGCGACCTCCGCCTTGACAGGGCGGCGCGCTAACCAACTGCGCTACGGGGCCGCGGCGTGCTCCGGTCCGACACCGGAGCCCCGAATTATATCGGCCCCGAGTTCGGCGGCCCCGCCGGGGACGGCCTCATTTCAGGCTCAGGACGAACACGATCGCCGCGGCCAGCAGCGCCAGCCCGACGAGGGTGACGATGGCGCGGTTGCGCATCGCCTTGAGCTCCTGCTCGATCCCCTCCCGCATCTCGTCCTTGCGCACGGGGTCGTCCTCGGGCCACTCCGCGGGCAGCTCCAGCATCGGCCCGACGCCGATGGTCTCCGTCTCCGGTAGCCGAGCCTTCGCGCTGAACACCGTGCCGGCGTCCCACCAGCCGAGCGCCTGGCTCAGCGCCGCGTCGCCCTCCCCCGCCGGCCCCTCGGCATGGAACACCCGGCCGTTGCGCATGTACAGCCGGGCCACGCCGCCGTCGGGCCTGCGCACCGTGAGGCGGCCGGTCGCACGCTCCCCCTCGAGGCGGTCAAGCGCCTCGGCGGCGTTCTCGGTCACGGCTCCAAGCTACAACGCCGCGCGGCGTCAGTCGATGTAGCGCTCGACCAGCTCCGCGATGCCGTCCTCCCCGGGAGGAGCGATCACGGCGCCGGCCACCGCGAGCACGTCCGGGTGGGCGTCGCGGGGAGCCACGGCGAAGCCGGCCCAGGCGAACATCTCGGCGTCATTGGGGGCGTCGCCGGCTGCGATGACCTCCTCCGGGCCGACGCCGAGGCGCTCGCATACAAAGCCCAGGGCGGTGCCCTTGCTGACCTCGCGGTCGACGGCTTCGAGGAACTCCGGCATCGAGAACGTGGTCCGGGCACCCCCGGGGGCCAGCGCGGCGGTCACGTCCGCCTCCAGCTCCCGCAGCCGCTCGGGCTGGTCGACGAAGACCACCTTGGTGGAGCCCTGCCGGGCGAGGTCCATCAGGTCCGGCACCACTCGGGGCTCGAGCTGGGCCACCTCCGCGTAGCGTCGCGCTCCCCAGCCCTCCTGCTCGACGTAGAACTCGTCGTCTCGGTAGAGGTTGACGTGCAGGTTGTGCTCGCGCGAGAATCGCACGGCCGCCACGGCGGAGGCGGGGCTGACGGGCCACTCCCGCAGGAGCTCACCGTCGCGCGCCCGGACCACGGCGCCCTGGTAGCAGATCAGTGGCGCGTCGCTGCCGATGGCCTCCACGTACCGCATCGCCGACCGGAACATGCGACCGGTGGCCAGCACCAGCCGAACCCCGGCCTCGCGGGCGCGCTGGAGCGCGACGAGGTTGCGGGGGGTGATCTCCAGCGAGCGGTCGACCAGCGTGCCGTCGACGTCGAGGGCAAGGACCTTGAAGCGCCGGCGCCCGGCGTCAGCCACCGGCGGCGCCGCCCACCAGGACCTCGGGGTTGACGAGGTGGGTGGGGCGCTGCCCGGAGAGCGCCATGACCAGGTTGCCCGCCGCCATCCGCGACATCGCCGCCCGGGTGCCGACGGTGGCGCTGCCGAGGTGGGGCAGCAGGACCACGTTCTCCAGCTCGGCGAGGCCGTCCGCCATCGCCGGCTCGCGCTCGTAGACGTCGAGGCCGGCGCCGCCGATCAGGCCGTCGCGGAGAGCGGCCACCAGCGCGGCCTCGTCGACGACGGCGCCGCGGGCGGTGTTGATGAGGTGGGCGGTGGGCTTCATCTGGCGCAGCGCGGCGGCGTCAATCAGGTGGGTGGTCGCGGGGGTCAGGGGCACGTGCAGGCTGACGAAGTCGGCCTCGCCCAGCAGCTGGTCGAGCGAGACCGGGCGCGACTCGACCGCGGCCGCGGCCTCGGGGTGCTCCGACCTCGCGTGGTGGATCACCCGCATCCGGAAGCCCGCGGCGCGCCGCGCCACGGCCCGGGCGATGCGGCCGAAGCCGACCAGGCCGAGGGTTGAGCCCTGCAGGTCGGCGCCGCGCAGCATGTCCGGCGTCCAGCCGGTGAATGCCCCGGCGCGCATCATGCGCTCGCCCTCGCCGACCCGGCGGGCCACCGCCAGCAGCAGCGCCCAGGTGAGGTCTGCGGTGGCCTCGGTGAGCACGTCGGGGGTGTTGGTCACCATCACCCCCCTGCGGGTGGCCTCGGCGACGTCGATGTTGTCGACGCCCACGCCGTAGTTGGCGATCGCCCGCAGGGCAGGGAGCCGCGCCAGCAGGGCGGCGTCGACCCGGTCGCGGACCAGGACCAGCATCCCCGGGCAGGCCTCGGCGCCGGCCACGATCTCGTCGGCGGTGGGCGCCGCCCGGCCGCGGAAGACCGTGACCTTGAACGCCGACCGCAGCGTCGGCAGCCCGGGGTCCGGGATCGGGTAGGTCACAAAGACCGGGGTGCGCGTCTTCACGCCGCCGTCCCTTCCAGGGCATCCAGCAGCGCCTGGCACTGCTCCCACGTCGCGATGCTGATGCGCAGCCCGTGGTCGATGCCGGGCCGGTCGAACCAGCGCACCAGCACATGGCGCTCCAGCAGCCGCCGGTAGACGGCCTCCGCGGGCTGCGGGGGCACGGCGAAGATGAAGTTGGCGCCCGACGGGAGCACGTCCCAGCCCCCATCCACCAGCGCCGCCGCCAGCCGCGCCCGGTTGGCGATCACCTCGGCGACGTTGCGCCGCCAGTGCTCCCTGTCGCCGAGGGCGGCGGTGGCCGCCGCCAGCGGCAGCCGGCCGAGGTTGCAGATGTCCTTCACCGCCCACAGGTCCTCGACCAGCTCGGGCGCGCCCACCGCGAACCCGACGCGCAGGCCCGCCAGCGAGTAGGACTTCGACATCGAACGCACCAGCAGCAGGTTGGGGTGGCGGCCGAGGACCTCGAGGCCGCTGGCGGGGGCGAACTCCACGTAGGCCTCGTCCAGGAGAACCACCCCCGGCGAGGCCGCGCAGACCTCCTCGATCACCGCCAGCGGCAGCAGGGTCCCGGTGGGCGAATTGGGGTTGACCAGGAACTTCAGCGCCGCCCGGGACTCCACAAACGCGCGCGGCACCTGGTAGCCCGGGTCGAGCGCGTGGGCCTCGCCGGCGACCTCGTTGATCGCCAGCAGCTTGGGCACCAGCGTGTACGAGGGCTCGAGGTAGGCCGCGGTGCCGCCGCGGGGCACGAAGGCCCGCACCGCCATCGCCAGGACCTCGTCGGCGCCGTTGCCGCCGACCACCTGCTCGGCGGTGACGTCGAGCACCTCGCTGACCGCCTGCCGGAACGCGGCCTGGGCGGGGTCCGGATATAGATGGAGTCGACCCACCGCCTCGGCCACGGCGCTGGCCACCGCCGCCGACGGCGGGTGCGGGCTCTCGTTGGTGTTGAGCTTCACCCACGCCTCGGTGTCGGGCGGCTGGATCCCGGGAACGTACGCCTGGAAGTCGCCGAGGGCCGGCTTGCGATAGCGGGACACGAGGCTCCCGCTAGCCGAGGCGGCGCGAGGTGGCCCGCCGCCCGAGGCCACCCCCCACGCCGGCGGCGAACGGTGCCGGCACCGCGCCGTCGCGACGCAGCGCCTGGACGTCGGCGAGGAACACCTCGATCGCCAGGCGGGGGTTGACGTTGTTCTCCACCCGGTCGGCCGCCTCCCGCGCCGACTCCCAGAGGCGGAGGAGGTCGGCGATGTCGATGCCATCAGCCGCGGCGTCGCCCGCTGCGGTGCCCTCCACGCGCGCCGCGGCCACGTCTCGCAGCCACCACTCCCAGGCGTCCAGCGCCTCCCGGGCAAGGCCACGGTTGCGGGCGGCGTCGCCCGTGCCGAAGCGCGCCCCCAGGCCGACGATCTCGATCCAGGACCCGTCCAGCACCGCCGCCAGCGCACCCGTCCAGCCCGCCCGGCGCGACTGCTCGTCGGGGTCCCGGGCCAGCCGCAGGGCGACGCCGGGGCACCCGCGCGCCAGCCGCAGCAGCTCGGGCGTGGCCGCCTCCCCCTGGGCGGTGAGGAAGGCCGTCACGTCGGGGTCGGCCAGGCGGCCAAACTCGAGCTCCTGGCAGCGGGAGCGGATCGTGGGCGGGAGCAGCTCGGCGGCCTCTGCGCAGAGGACCAGGACCGCGCCCTCGGGTGGCTCCTCGATGGTCTTGAGCAGGGCCGAGGCGGCGGGATCCGTCAGCCGCTGCGCCCGCGCGACCACCGCCACCCGGCGGTCCGAGTACATCCCCTTGAGGCTGAGGAACGCCTGCAGCGGCTGGGCCGGGACGCCGGCCTCCGCCTCGGGGTCGGGACCCGACCGGGCGCCACGGTCGCGGCGCAGCAGGTCGACCCCGATCGTCTCGGTGGCGCTGTCCTCGACCCACAGGTCGGGGTGGACGGCGCTGCCGGGGGCAACCGCGGCGGCCTCCAGGAGGTCCGCGGCGAACGCCAGCGCGGTGGCGGTCTTGCCCACCCCGGTGGGGCCGACGAACAGGTATGCGTGGCTGACCGAGCCGTCGCGAAGGGCGTTTTTCAAGAACGCGCGGACGCGTGCGTGCCCGGCAATGGCGTCCAGGTTCATGGCCCATAATCCTCGCATGCAGGGCCAAGTCCGCCCCCCCGCGACCGGCCACTCGGCGCTCGCCGAGGTCGATCCCGACATCGCCGCGCTGGTGGCCCAGGAGGAGGCGCGGCAGGCGGCCACGATCCGGCTGATCCCGTCCGAGAACTACGTGTCGCGCGCCGTCCTCGAGGCCACCGGCAGCGTCCTGACCAACAAGTACTCCGAGGGCTATCCCGGGCGCCGGTACTACGAGGGCCAGCAGTTCATCGACCCGATCGAGACGATCGCCGTGGACCGCGCCCGCGAGCTCTTCGGCGCCGAGCACGCCAACGTCCAGCCCTACTCAGGGTCCCCCGCCAACCTCGCGGTCTACCTCGCGTTCCTCGAGCCGGGCGACACCGTGATGGGGATGGCGCTGCCGATGGGCGGCCACCTGACCCACGGCTGGAACGTCTCCATCACCGGGAAGTTCTTCCGCTCGGTCCAGTACGGGCTCCGCCGCGACACCGGCACCATCGACTATGACGAGGTCCGCGAGCTGGCCCGCAAGGAGCGCCCCAAGCTGATCTGGGCGGGCGGCACCGCGATCCCGCGCACGATCGACTTCGCCGCCTTCGCCGAGATCGCGAAGGAGGTGGGCGCCATCTTCGCGGCCGACATCGCCCACATCGCCGGCCTGGTCGCGGGCGGCGCCCACCCGTCGCCGGTGCCGCTGGCGGACGTGGTCACCACCACCACCCATAAGACCCTGCGCGGCCCCCGAGGGGCGATGTTCGTGTCGAAGGAAGCCCACGCCAAGGCCCTCGACCGGGCGGTGTTCCCCGGCCTCCAGGGAGGACCCCACAACCACACCACCGCGGCGATCGCGGTGGCCCTCAGGGAGGCCGCCGAGCCGTCCTTCAGGGATTACGCGGCGGCGATCGTGGGCAACGCCCGCACGCTGGCGGGCGAGCTGGTCGAGCGCGGCTACGACCTCGTCAGCGGGGGCACCGACAACCACCTCATCCTGGTCGACCTCACCGCCAGGGAGCTGCCCGGCAAGGTGGCTGCCAAGGCGCTCGACCGTGCCGGCATCGAGACCAACTACAACACCGTGCCCTTTGACACCCGCAAGCCGTTCGACCCATCGGGCCTGCGCATCGGGACGCCGGCCGTCACCTCCCGGGGCATGGGCGAGGCGGAGATGGTCCGGATCGCGGGCTGGATGGACGAGGTTATGTCCGCGCCCGAGGACGAGGCCGTGGCCACCCGGGTCGCCGGCCAGGTCCACGAGATGTGCGCCGCGTTCCCGGCACCGGGCCTGCTCGTAGCCGACTGACGCCCGGCGTATCCTGTAAACACAACCTGACGGCACCGTCACATTCGCCGTGGCGGCCCCAGGCGAGGACGCGCGATGGACTTTGACGTCAGCCCCGAGGACGCCGCCTTCCGGGACGAGATCCGCACCTGGCTCGAGGAGCACCGGGAGCAGATGAACGAGACCAGGCTGGTGCCCGGCAAGGAGGGCGCGGAGCAGTGGGTCAAGTTCCGCGAGTGGGAGAAGACGCTGTACGACGGCGGCTGGGCGGGGGTCGCGTGGCCCAAGGAGTTCGGCGGCCGCGGCGCCACCCTCTACCAGCAGGCGATCTTCACCGAGGAGTACGCCAAAGCGCGGGCCCCTGAGCGGATCAACCGACTGGGACTTGGCCTGCTGGCACCCACGCTGATGGTTTACGGCACCGACGAGCAGAAGCAGGCCCACCTCTCCAGGACGCTGGCGGGCGAGGAGATCTGGTGCCAGGGCTTCAGCGAGCCGGGCGCCGGGAGCGACCTGGCGTCGCTGCGCACGAAGGCGGTCCTCGACGGCGACGAGTACGTCATCAACGGCCAGAAGGTCTGGACCTCGTTCGCTATGGCGGCCGACTGGATCTTCCTGCTGGTGCGCACCGACCCCGACGCGCCCAAGCACAAGGGCATCACCTACATCCTCGTAGACATGAAGACCCCCGGCATCGAGGTCCGCCCGATCATCCAGATCAGCGGCCGCACCAGCGTGGCCACGGGCTTCTGCGAAACGTTCTTCACCGACGTGCGGGTGCCCGCCAGCAACGTCGTCGGTGAGGTCAATGACGGCTGGAAGGTGGCGATGGCCACGCTCAGCTTTGAGCGCGGCACGGGCCTCGGCTCGCCGGCCGCGTTCAACGCGCTGCTCGACCAGGTGGTCGACATCACCCGGCGCGAGACCCGCTACGACGGCCTCGCTGCCGACGACCCCGATGTCCGCCGCAGGGTCGCCCAGGGCTTTATCGAGACCCGCGTCTTCGAGCTCAACACACAGCGGGTGCTGACCAAGCTCAGCAAGGGCGAGGCGCTCGGCCCGGAGGCCTCCCTGAGCAAGCTCTACTGGTCGGAGATGGAGACCCGCCTGTTCGAGCTGGGCAACGACGCCCTCGGCCCCAGGGCCGAGCTGGCGCCGGGCGCCGACGACGCCGAGCACGGCGGCAAGTGGTACGGGGAGTACCTCTACGCGCGGGCCAGCATGATCTACGCCGGCACCAGCGAGATCCAGAAAAACATCATCGCCCAGCGCGTGCTGGGCCTCCCCAAGGAGTAGGCGATGGACTTCGACTTCTCCCCCGAGCAGTACATGCTGCGGGACACCGTCCGCGACCTGCTCGCGAAGGAGTGCCCGCCCGCCGAGGTGCGGCGCCTCTGGGATGACGAGACCGGGCGCTCCCCGGAGCGCTGGAAGAAGCTTGGCGAGCTCGGCGTGCTCGGCTTGACCGTGCCGGAGGCGCAGGGCGGCCAGGGCATGGACGAGGTCGACATGGTGCTGGTCCTCGAGGAGGCCGGCCGGAGCATCCTGCCCGAGCCCCTGCTGGAGCACGCGGCCATCGCGGCGCCGCTGCTGGCGCGCGCCGGCACCGACGCGCAGAAGTCGGAGTGGCTGCCGAAGCTGGCCACCGGCGAGGCGATCGCCACCGTCGGCCTGGCGGGCCAGCCGTACGTGATGGACGCCACCGCGGACGTCGTGATCCTGGAGCAGGACGGCGAGCTCCACGCCGCCACCCAGGACCGCCTGACGCTCAAGCCGATGCCGTCGGTCGACGGCGCCCGGCGGCTGTTCAAGGTGACCGCCGAGCTCGACGAGGCGACCCTTATGGGGCCGGCCAACGGCCACCACGACTGGGCCTGGGACCATGCCGCCGCGGCCACCGCCGCCGAGCTGGTCGGTGTGGCCCAGGCGATGCTCGACATGACCGTCGCCTACGCCAAGGAGCGGGAGCAGTTCGGGCGCAAGATCGGGAGCTTCCAGGCGGTGCAGCACAAGCTGGCCGAGACGTTCCTGCTGGTGGAGACGGCCAAGGCGGCCAACTACTACGCCGCCTACGCGCTGGCCAAGGAGCTCCCCGACGCCGGCATCCACGCCAGCGTGGCGAAGGCCTACGCGTCGGACGCCGAGCGCCGCGCCAACTACGAGGCGCTCCAAATCCACGCCGGCATCGGATTCACCTGGGAGCACGACCTCCACCTGTGGCTCAAGCGTGGGCGCTCGCTGGAGGCGCAGTACGGCGACGCCGACTGGCACCGCCGCCGGATCGCCGACTGGGTGTACTCCCGGGCCTAGGGCCCGCCCGCAGCCGCGGGACCGCGGCGGGACGATATTGATAAGGTTGCTATCAGTACATCTGATGGCGCTGCTGTGCGGCAGTCGGCGCCGTCCCCACGCAAGGAGGTGGCTGATGCCCGACCGTGAGAAGCAGAAGAAGATGGGCGCGCAGAAGATCGTCCAGTGGCTCAACGAGGCCCACGCCACCGAGCTGGCGCTGGTCCAGACCCTGACCGCGCACATCAGCATCACCCCCCGCAGCACCTACCGGACCGGGCTGGAGCGTCACCTCAAGGAGACCCAGAGGCACGCCCAGAAGGTGGAGGCGCGCCTCAGCAAGCTCGGCGAGGGCCGTAACCCCCTGCAGGTCGGCCTCGCCGCGGCCCAGGCCACCGTGGGCCAGGTCGTGTCGATGGCCAAGGCGCCGGTCGATGTCGCCCGGGGCATGAGCGCCGCCGAGAAGCTGCTCAAGAACGCCAAGGACGAGGCCACCTCGGAGCAGCTGGAGATCGGCACCTACCGCGCCATCCGTCGCCTGGCGGAGGCCACCGGCGACACGGCCACCGCGCGCCTGGCCGGCGAGATCCTGCGGCAGGAGGAGGCGATGTTGGTGACGCTGCACCGCGAGATCGACAACCTGGTCATGGCCGTGGTCAAGGAGGAGGTGCGCGACCAGGAGGCGTTCGACATCACCACCGTGGGGGCGGTCGACGCCCTCCGGCGCCTGACCTCCCGGGCCCAGGCCGAGGCCGCCGACGCCGCCCGCGAGGGCAGGGCCGCCGGCCGCGAGGCCGGGCGTGCCGTCAGGCGGACGACGAAGACCGCGGCCACCGGTGCCCGGGCCACCGCCAGGTCGGCCGCCCGCGGCGCCCGCACGACCGCCCGCACCGCCGCGAGCAGCGCCACCCGCGCCCGGACCCAGGCCAGGAGGGCGGCGACCAGCACCCGCAGGGCGGCCGCCCCTCGCACCCGGGGCTAACCCCCGGGCCCGGCTCCTGCCA
>JAXDLV010000088.1:0-7502 GCA_034666445.1 Chloroflexota bacterium
GATCTGGGGATCGGCCTTGATCGCGTCGCGGAACTGCTGGTGGCTCATCACCAGGACCCGCAGCCGGGTGTTGGCCACCACCGTCGCCGTGGCGGGGCCGCGGTCCAGCATGCTGATCTCGCCGAAGAAGTTGCGGGGCTCCATCGTCACGGTGCGCTCGGGGCTGATGCGGGCCTCCGCCTCGCCCTCGAGGAGGACGTAGAACGCGTGGCTGGGCTTGCCCTTGGTGATCAGCACGGTGCCCCTCGGCACCTCGATCTCGTCCGTCTGCCGGGCGAGCACCTCGACCTGCGCCGGTGAGCAGGCCGCGAAGAGGTCCACGCCGCGAAGGGCCTCCAGCTTGTCGTTGGTCCTGGGTCGCTTCAGGGTCAGGTTCATATCCGCGCTCTCCTTCCTGGCTTGATTGCCGTGGCCCTCACGGTACGTGCTGGCCAGTGGCGGTTCCACGTATTTCGGCACACTCGGGAGCGCGGTTTGGACAGGCCGTCAGTTCGTGGTCGCGGCCAGCGCCGCCAGGAAGCCCGGGTAGGAGACCGCGGCAGACTCCTCCCCCACCACGGTGGTCTCGCCGCCTGCCAGCGAACCCGCCACGGCCCAGGTCATCGCCATCCGGTGGTCGCCCCCGGCGTCGAGCAGGGCGCCCCCGCGCAGTCCGCCGGCGCCCCGGACGGTGAGGTCGTCGCCGTCAACCACCGTCTCCACCCCCAGCGCCTGAAGGCCGGCGACGATCGCCGCCAGCCGGTCCACCTCCTTGACGCGCAGCTCGCCGATGCCGTGGAAGACGCTGTCGCCCGTCGCGGTCGCGGCCGCCACCGCCAGCACCGGCACCTCGTCGACGAGGGAGGGCACCTCGGCGGCCGCCACCGTCACGCCGGCGAGGCCACTGGAGGTGACGTGCAGGTCGGCCACCGCCTCGCCGGCGACGTCGCGGGCACCCGACATCTCCACCACCGCGCCCATCCGTCCCAGCACGCCCAGGAAGCCCGCACGGGTGGGGTTGAGGCAGACGTTCTCGATCGTCAGCTCGGCGTGCGGGTGGGCCGCCGCCAGCACCGCCCAGAAGGCTGCCGACGAGGGGTCGCCCGGCACGGTCATCTCGAACATCGGTAGCGACGGAGGCGGCCGAAGTCGCACCTCCGCGCCGCGGGTGACGTCCACGCCCAGCCGCGCCAGCATCCGCTCGGTGTGGTCACGGCTGACGCCGGGCTCGCGCACCACCGTCTCGCCGTCGGCGTTCAGCCCCGCCAGGAGGATGGCGGTCTTGACCTGGGCGCTGGCCACCGGCAGGTCGTGCTCGGCGCCATGCAGCGGCCGCCCCGTCACGCGTACCGGGGGCAGGCCGCCGGGCGCGGTGGCAACGTCCGCCCCCATCAGGCGCAGGGGCGCCGCGACGCGGTCCATCGGCCGCCGCGCGAGCGACGCGTCCCCCGCCAGCAGCGCCGCGACACCGTCCGTCCCCGCGAGCGCCCCGGTGAGGAAGCGCATCGTCGCCCCGGAGTTGCCGCAGTCGAGGTCGGTGGCGGGCGAGCGAAGGCCGCGCAGGCCCACGCCGTGGACCCGCGTGGCGCCGGTCGCTTCCGTGACCTCGACGCCCAGCGCGCGCAGGCAGGCGACCATCGATTCCTGGTCCTGGCCGGGGGCGCGGCCCTCGATCCGCGACCGTCCCGTCGCCAGCGCCGCCAGCACCAGCGCGCGGTGCGAGATCGACTTGTCCCCCGGCGCCACCACCACACCCGCGACCCGCGCGGGCCGGCTGAGCGTGAGGGTCAACCCGCGGCGGCCTCCGGGTGGGCCGCGAGCCACTCGGCGCGGGTCCGCCGCGCCTCCTCCAGCAGGGCGGCGAGGGTCTCCCCCTCGTCGCGGACGATGGCCGCCTCCAGCTGGTCGAGCGCCTCGTGCATCGCCGCCCAGGTGCCCAGCACCTCCTCACGGTTGCCGGCCGCGATCGCTGCGTACATCGCGGGGTCCCCGGCGCCCAGCCGGGTGATGTCGCGGAAGCCGCTCGACGCCAGCCCCGCGGCGTCGGTCCAATGGGGCTGCTCCTTGACCGCCAGCAGGTAGGCGGCGCTGAGCAGGAACGGCAGGTGGCTCACCAGGGCGACATAGCGGTCGTGGACCTCGGGTTCCAGCAGCAGCACCCGGGCGCCGATCGCCTCCACCGCCTGGACGAGGTCGTTGAAGGCGTCCATGTCGGTGCCGGGGCGCGGGGTCAGCACCCAGGGTCGCCCCAGGAACAGGTCGGCCTCGGCGTTCTCCAGCCCCGACACCTCCTTGCCCGCCATCGGGTGGCCGCCGAGGAACGGGTTGACGGCGGGGTCGAGAACCGCCGCCGCGTGGTCGACCACGTTGGCCTTCACCGACCCGACGTCGGTCACCCGGGCGCCGGGTCCGGCGTGCGCCGCCACCAGGTCGAGCATGGCGTTGGTCTCGGCCAGTGATACCGCCACCACCACCAGGTCGGCGCCGGAGAGAATGGCGGGGTCGGTCGACGCCGCCGTGACGGCGTCCATCCTCATCGCGGTGTCGGCCGTCTCCTGGCGGCGGGCCAGGCCCAGCACCTCGACCTCGGGAAGCTCCCGCCGCAGGGCCAGGCCCAGCGAGCCGCCGATGAGACCGAGGCCGGCGATGGCAACGCGCTCCACGGGGGGATTATCGCGGCGGCGCAGCCGCCGCCGGGCTCACGCCAGCTCGCGCCCCACGGCCTCGGCGACCTTGCGGACCGAGGCCATCAGCTTCTCGAAGTTGGCGGGCTTGAGCGACTGGGGGCCGTCGGAGTACGCCTGCTCGGGGTTGGGGTGGACCTCGATCATCAGTCCGTCGGCCCCCGCGGCCACCCCGGCGCAGGCCATCGCCTCCACCCAGCTCCACTTCCCGGTGCCGTGGCTGGGGTCGACGATCACCGGCAGGTGCGACAGCTCGCGCAGGACGGGGATGGCATTGAGGTCGAGGGTGTTGCGGGTCATCGTCTCGAACGTCCGGATGCCGCGCTCGCAGAGTATGACCTGGTAGTTGCCGCGGCTGAGGATGTACTCGGCGGCCAGCAGCCACTCCTCGATGGTCGACGACAGGCCGCGCTTGAGCAGCACCGGCTTGTGCACCGTGCCGACCTCGTACAGGAGGTTGTAGTTCTGCATGTTGCGGGCGCCCACCTGGAGGATGTCGGCGGAGGCGGCCACCGCCTCGACGTCGCCCGGGGACATCACCTCGGTCACCACCGCGAGGCCGGTCTCGGCGCGGGCCTCCTCCAGCAGCTCGAGGCCGTGCAGCCCCATGCCCTGGAAGGTGTACGGCGACGTCCGCGGCTTGAAAGCGCCGCCCCGGAGGAACTGGGCGCCCGCCGCCTTGACCGACCGCGCGGTCTCCATCAGCTGCTCCCGGCTCTCAACGGCGCAGGGCCCGGCCATCACCACGATGGTCCCGCCGCCGACCTGCGTGCCCGCCACCTTGTAGACGGAATCGTCGGGGTGCCACTCCCGCCCCGACAGCTTGAAGGGCTTGGTGATGGGGATGATCTGGCCCACGCCACCGAGGTGCACCAGGCTGTCCTTGATCTCGATGGCGTTGGGGCCGATGACGCCGATCACGGTCGCCGTCTCGCCCTCGGAGATGTGCGCCTTGTAGCTCTGCTTCTCGATCTGGTGCACCACCAGCTCGACCTGCTCGGGGGTGGCGCCCCGCTGCATCACGACGATCATCAGTCGAGGCCCCGGTCGCTGGTCATCGAGTGCCCCGACTGCTCGCGGAGGCGGTCGAGGTCGGCCCTGATCTCGCCGGCGCGGTGGAGGTAGATGAACCTCATCGCATTCGCCGCGCGGTTGGTGTTCAGGAGGATGAGCACCCTCACGCACATCGGGATGGCGCGCGGGTTGCCGGGGTCGACATCCATCTCGTGGCCACAGAGCAGCGGCACCTCGGTCCAGCCCAGCTTGCGCGCCGCGATCGCGGGGAACTCCGCGGCCAGGTCCTTGGTGGTGGTGAACCACGCCCCGGCGATTGCGGCGGGCTCGATCTGGTTGGCTTCGATGAGGGCGCGAAGCAGCTCGTCGGTGGCCGCAACGATCGCCTCGGCGGAGTCCTCCTCCACCGTCGTGGCGCCGCGGATGCCGCGCACCGGCATCAGGCCTCTCCCCGCATCCAGTGGACGAAGGCGGCGCCCGCGGCGGCGGGGTCGTCGGCCTTCGCGATCGCGTCGAGCAGCGCACTGCCCACGATGGCGGCGTCGACGCGGCCCTCGAGGTGGCGCAGGTGCTCGGGCCGGGAGAGGCCAAAGCCCAGGGCCAGCGGTGTCGACGTCATGGCGCGAATTCTCCCCAGTAGGCTGTCGACCTCGTCGCCGAGGCTGTCGCGGCTGCCGGTCACCCCGGTCACCGAGATGCAGTAGATGAAGCCCGAGGCCAGCGCGGCCACCTGGCGCACCCGCTCCTCGGTGCTCGTCGGAGCGAGGAAGAATATCAAGTCGAGGCCCGCCGCCTGGCAGGCCGTGTGGAGCCCCGCCGTCTCCTCCATCGAGAGGTCTGGCACGATCAGCCCATCGACCCCGGCGGCCGCGGCGTCGGCGGTGAAGCGGTCCATCCCGTAGGCCAGGATCGGGTTGATGTAGCCCATGAACACCAGCGGCTTCTCCGTTCGCGCGCGGATCGCGGCGGCGGCCTCCATGCAGCGCGCGACGGTCACCCCGTTGCGCAGCGCCTGGTAGGTGGTGGCCTGGACCGTGCGGCCCTCGGCGAGCGGGTCGGAGAACGGAATGCCCAGCTCGAGGAGGTCGGCGCCGGCGTCGAACAGCGCCAGCGCCAGGTCGGGGGTCGAGTCGAGCCGGGGGTAGCCGGTGGTGATGAAGGGGAACAGGCCAAGGCGCCCCTCGGCGCGGAGGCGCTCGAACATCGGGCCGATGCGGCTCATCCCCCTCTCCCGGCGGCCGTCAGGGGGCGGGGGCGACCGCGCCGCGGACGGTGTCCAGGTCCTTGTCGCCGCGCCCGGACAGGCACACCAGCAGCGGCCCTTCGAGCCCGCCCTGGAGCGCCCGGGCGATCGCATGGGAGCTCTCCAGCGCGGGGATGATGCCCTCCAGGCGGCAGGTCAGGTGGAACGCCTCCAGCGCCTCGGCGTCGGTGATGGCCTCGTACGTGGCCCGGCCGGCGTCCTTCAGCTGGCTGTGCTCGGGGCCGACGCCGGGGTAGTCCAACCCGGCGCTGATGGAGTGCGTCTCGGTGATCTGCCCATCGTCATCCTGGAGCAGGTAGCTGTAGGAGCCGTGGAGCACGCCGGGCCGCCCGCCCTGGATCGAGGCCGCATGCCGGCCGGTGTCGACGCCAAGGCCCGCCGCCTCCAGCCCGACGAGCCGGACCTCGGCGTCGGGGATGAAGGCATGGAACATGCCGATGGCGTTGCTGCCACCGCCGACGCAGGCCAGCACCGCGCCGGGGAGGCGGCCGTTGCGCTCCAGGAACTGGGCCCGCGCCTCGTGGCCGATCACTGACTGGAAGTCGCGCACCAGCGTCGGGTAGGGATGGGGGCCAACGACCGACCCGATGATGTAGTGCGTGTCGCGGACGTTGGTGACCCAGTCGCGGATCGCCTCGTTGGTGGCGTCCTTGAGGGTCTGGGAGCCGGATTCGACGGGCTCCACGTCGGCCCCGAGCATCCGCATCTTGTAGACGTTGACCGCCTGGCGGCGCATGTCCTCGGTGCCCATGTACACCAGGCAGCGGAGACCAAAGCGCGCGCACACCGTGGCGGTCGCCACGCCGTGCTGGCCGGCACCGGTCTCGGCGATGACCCGGGTCTTGCCCATGCGCCGCGCCAGTAGGACCTGGCCGAGCGCGTTGTTCAGCTTGTGCGCCCCGGTGTGGAGCAGGTCCTCGCGCTTGAACCAGACCTCCACGCCGGCCTCCTGCGAGAGCCGCTCGGCGTGGTACAGCGGCGTCGGCCGGCCGGCGTAGTCGCGGTTGAGCGCCTCCAGCTCGGCGGCGAAGCCGGGGTCGGCCTGGGCCTCGGCGTACGCCTGCTCCAGCTCGTGGAGCGCGGGCATCAGGGTCTCGGGCACGTACTGTCCCCCGAAGGGTCCGAAGCGCCCGGCGCCGGTGGCGGGCTCAGCCACCGGCTGCCGCCACCGGCCCCGGCGCCAGCGCCTCCTCGGCACGCCGCGCCGCGGCGACGTAGGCGCGCACCCGGTCGGGGTCCTTCACACCGGGGCTGGACTCCAGCCGGCTGCTGGCGTCGACGCCCCACGGCCTGACCCGGGCGACCGCCGCGCCAACGTTGTCCGCGCCCAGGCCACCGCTGACGACCAGCCGGTAGCGCAGGCCGAGGTCGGCGGCCCACTCCCAGGGGAACGACTGCCCGGTGCCGCCGGGCAGCCCGGGGTCGTGGTTGTCGACCAGGAGGATCCCGCCGGGGGGCCAGTCGACCGCCGCGGCGTCGCGGGCCGACGCCAGCCGGAGGCCTCGGATCACCGGCATGTCGAGGGCTGCGGCGTCCTCCCAGCGCTCGGCGCCGTGGAGCTGGACGGTGGTGAAGCCCACCTCAGCAGCGACCTCGGCGACCTCCGCCACGGGCCGGTCGACAAACACGCCAACCGCGTCGACGTGGCTGGGCAGCTCACGGACCATCGCCCGGGCGGCGTCAGCGCTGAGGCTGCGCGGCGTGCCGGGCACCATGATGAAGCCCAGCGCGTCGGCGCCGGCGTCGACCGCCGCCAGCGCCGTCGCCACCGCGGTGTTGCCGCAGACCTTGACCCGCATCAGGCCACCACTCCCACCAGCTCCCGCACCTTGGCCTCGCGGTCGGCGGCGCGCATCAGGGTCTCCCCCACCAGCACCGCGCGAGCCCCGGCGGCGCCTGCCGCGACCACGTCGGCGCGCGACGCGAAGCCACTCTCGGCGACCAGGTGGAGCGTGTCGGGAAGGCCGGCGGCCACCCGCGCGGCCAGCCCCGCGTCGACCTCGAACGTCTCGAGGTTGCGCTGGTTGACGCCCAGCAGGTCCGGCGCCGAGGCCAGCGCCGCCTCTACCTCGGCCTCTTCATGCACCTCCACCAGGACCTGCAGCCCCAGCTCGTGCGCGCGGTCCACCATCTCGGCGAGCTCGGCCCGGTCGAGGATGCGGGCGATCAGCAGGACACAGTCGGCGCCATGGGCGCGGGCCTCCAGAAGCTGCACGGAGTCCACCACGAAGTCCTTGCGCAGCAGCGGCAGCCTCACCGCCGCCCACACGCGGGCGAGGTGGTCGAGGGTACCGTCGAAGTCGGCGTTGGTCAGCACCGAGACCGCGCTGGCGCCGCCCGCCTCGTAGTCACGGGCAATGTCGGCGGCGTCGTACTCCTCGGCCAGCACGCCCTTCACCGGCGAGCGGCGCTTGCACTCTGCGACCAGCGCGGGCTCGGGGCCCGCCAGCAGCGCCCCCGCGAAGTCGCGCGGCGCCCCCCGCGCCAGCGCCAGCGCGTGGAGCCTGCCCTCGTCCGGGGCCGCCGCGGCCAGCGCCTCGCGCTGGCGCGCCACGATCTCG
>JAXDLV010000089.1:0-5990 GCA_034666445.1 Chloroflexota bacterium
GACCTGCCCAAGGGCGACCTGCTCGCGGTGATCCGGCTGGCCGGCGTGATGGCGGCCAAGCGGACGCCCGACCTGGTGCCCTTCTGTCATCCCCTGAAGCTGACCGACATCGACGTCGAGGCGGTCCTCGACCCGAGCCTGCCCGGGGTTCGCCTGGAGGCCACCATCCGCTGCGTCGACCGCACCGGGGCGGAGATGGAGGCGCTGACGGCGTGCGCGGTCGCCGGGCTCACCGCCATCGACATGGTGAAGGCGATCGACCCGTGGGCGAGTGTCGCGGAGCTGGGGGTGCTGGCTAAGTCGGGGGGGCGGTCGGGTGCCCGGGCTCGCCCGCCAGCTGGTCCAGCGCGTGGGGCAGGACGTCGATGATCGCCGCCAGGCTCTCGGTGGCGCCCGCGGGGCTGCCGGGCAGGTTGACCACCAGGCAGCGACCCACGACGGCGACGTGCCCGCGGGAGAGGACCGCCATCGGCGTGCTCTCCCGGCCGGCGCGGCGCATCTCCTCCGCCATCCCCGGCACGAGGTAATCGGCCAGCGCCTCGGTGGCCTGCGGGGTGTGGTCCCGCGGCGAGATCCCGGTCCCGCCCGTGGTCACCACCAGGTCGTGGGAGCCGGCCAGCCGCTGAACCATGACCCTGATCGCATCGAGGTCGTCCACCACCGAGCCCCGGCCGTCGATCGTGAAGCCCGCCGCCTCCAGTGCCGCCTCCACGGCCGGCCCGCTGACATCGACCCCGGTGCGCCCGGAGCGGCTGTCGCTGACGGTGACCACGGCAGCCTTTGGCACCGACCGATCGTATTACGGGAGGGGCGCACAAAAAAGAGAAGACCCGGTCCGTGAGGGCCGGGTCTTCTCTGGGTTAGGGAGGGATGATGCCTGCGTTGCTGATTTAGCCCCCTTCTACGGGATAAACCAATGGGGATTAGGAAACAGTTGTGTGTCAGCCTTGACGGCGGTTCAGGCCGCGGCTGCCGCCTTGCGAGGGAACAGGAGGGTGAAGACGGTCCCTCCGCCCGGCCGGTCCTCGACGAGCACCCGCCCGCCCTGGGCCTCCGTCATCTGGCGCACGATGAACAGGCCGAGGCCGCTTCCGCTGACCCCGCTCGTCTCGGTGCGGTCCACCCGGTAGAACTGGTCGAAGATCCGGGGCTTCTCCTGGTCCTTGATGCCGGGCCCCCGGTCAGCGACCCACAGCTTCACGGAGCCGTCGCCGTCCTGGAAGCCGATGTCGATGTCGCTGCCCGGCGGCGAGTACTTGGTGGCGTTCTCGATCAGGTTGCGCACCGCCACCAGGACCTTGTCGCGGTCCAGCCTGGCCCGGATCTCGACGCGGCGGGGCTCCATCCGCAGCCGCCGCCCGGCGTTGGCGGTCTCCGACTGCTGCGCGGTCACCGCCGTCTCGACCAGGTCGCCGACCTCGACGTTCTCGAGGTGCACCTTCAGCGCCGGCTGGTCTGAGCGGGCGGCGTCGAGGATCATCTGCACCAGGCGGTTGAGCTCCTTGAACTTGCTCTTCACCTGGTCGATGGGCATGCGCCAGGCGGGCGGCACGTCACCCAGCGAGCCGTCGGCCATCATGTCGACGTAGCCCCCCACCACCGTCATCGGGGTGCGCAGCTCGTGCGACGCTGTCTTGAGGAAGTCCGACTTGAGCTGGTTGACCTCCTCCAGCCGCACCATCGCCTCGATGTTGGAGCGCGTGGCGTTCGCGTTCTCCATCGCCAGGCCAAGCTGGTTGACGAGCGCCGACGCGATGCCGGTCTCCTCCTCGGTCCACTGGCGCGGGGCGCGGTCGCCCAGCAGCACGGTGCCCCACGTCTTGCCCCTCACGAACAGCGGGATGGCGATGCTGGCGACGATGCCGGCATCCTCCTCGAAGCGCTCGCGAAGGCCGACCCGGTCCAGCTCCTCGCTGGAGCCCACCAGGACGACGTGGCCCGTGTCCAGCGCCCGGCCGAGGAGGCCGGAACCCGCCGGGATCACCGGCTCGGCGGGCTCGATCCCCGCCACGGCGAGCAGGTCCAGCCTGGCGCTGCCCTCGACGGCCTTGCGCTGGTAGACCCACGCGGCATCGAGCTGGAGGTCGCGGACCAGGCTGTCCATCACCAGCTTGGCGATGATGTCCACGCGCTTCTCGGTGACCAGCTCCCTGCCCACCATCGTCATCGTCTCGAGGACCTGGCGGTGGCGCTGGTCGCTCTCGGTCAGCTCGGCCAGCAGGTCGTCGGAGCGCCGCGACCACTCCGCGCCCCCGATCCCGAGCACCGCCAGGAGCGCGAGTCCGACCAGCCCCGCCGGCAGGTATTCGAGGTTGTGGTGGTAGGCCAGCGCCACCACGATCGAGCAGCTGAGGGCGATGGCGGTCATCCCCGCAGCGACCACGCGGCCGAAGTACCAGGCGGCCACGATCACCGGGAACGCGTAGAAGATGACCAGCCGGTACTGGACGTCCAGCATCAGTCCAAGCGACAGCATCAGCAGGCAGCCGATCACGCCGAGGACGACGGCTCCGTCCTGACGCAGCTGAGGAGCCATCCAGCGAGCGTATTTCGTTAGCATCGCAGTATCACATTTCTTGACTGTGCACCCTTCCTAGGGGAGTCTAGCAAGATCCCCCTTGCGTGTCGCGATGCCTGCCCCGAGGGGCGGCTCACGTGGGTCGGGATGCAGCCATATAATGGCCCCTTCGCCGCCCGCGACCGGACCCGCACCCGGCGTCGGGCGAACCCGGAGACACATGGAAGAGAGTGAGCGACGCGCCCAACTGCGGGGACTTGATGAACTCCTCGACGCGCTCGAGCAGCTGAACCTTAAGGACACGCGGTCTCTCCCTGACGGGGTGCGCAAGGACCTGCAGAAGGTGGGCGTGGAGCTCGAGCCCGGGGACGACATCACCGGCCTGATCGAGAAGGTCTGGATCCAGCAGGAGAAGTTCCTGGGGGCCACCGCGCCCGGCGGCGAGGCCCCCGGCGGTGTGCCCCAGCGAGGTGCCTCCCGGGCGGGCTGACCCCGGCCCGAGTTCCCCCCGGCCGGCCATCGGCCCGGCTGCTAATGTCCTGACCAGATGCTCTCCTCCCCTTCGCGGGCGCCGCGCGGCGGCACCCGTCCCCGGCGCGCGGCCGTGGCCGGCGCGGTGGCGGCGGCGATCACCCTCGCCGCGTGCTCGGTGTCGACACCACTGGCAACCCGGACGTCGCCGACGCCGTCCGCGGAGGTCGCGCCCGACCTGGCCGCCGCCGAGGCCAAGCTGTACGCTAGCCAGTACACGGACGCGGGCAAGGCATTCCAGGACATCCTGGTGAGGGCGCCCCAGTCGGCCGAGGCCCACGCCCGCTACGCCCTGTTCCTCAACTACCAGCACCGATACCCGGAGGCGCTGACGGAGAGTCGCACCGCCGTCGGCCTCGATGAGACCAGCGTCGTCGCCCGCGCCATCGACACACGGGTGCACGACTGGTCGGCGCCCCCGGGTGACCACGCCCGCTTCAAGGAGGTGGCCGACATCGGCGCCGAGGCGGTGCGCATCGGGCCCAAGTCGGCCCTGGCGCACACCTTCTACAGCGAGGCGCTGGCCGACAGTGGCAACACCGATGCCGCCCGCGCGGAGATCGATGCCGCCTCGCCACTGGCGGGGACGGCGTACGAGCGCGCCGAAGTCGAGCGGGAGAAGGCCACCCTGGCGACCCAGACCGGCGACAAGGCGGGCGGCCTGGCCCACTTCCAGGCCGCCGCCGACATCCAGCCCGAGTGGGCGGAGCGGATCCGCGAGGTGGCCGCCTGGTACCACGGCGCCGGGCAGACCGACAAGAGCGTGGCCCTCTTCAACGAGGCCATCCAGAAGGCGCCCCAGGACGCCGAGCTGCGACTGTCCGTCGCCGGCATCGCGCTGGAGAAGCAGGACATGGCGATGGCCGCCACCGCGCTCGGCGCGGCCAACGACCTGAAGCCCCACGACAGCGCTATCGAGAGCACGCTGGCGATGGCCGAGTTCTCCCAGAACCATGACACCGCGCGGGCCGAGGCGCTGCTCCGCGGCGCGCTGGCCGACAGTCCTTCCGACGGGGACGTCGCGGACCTCCTCGACGGCTTTCTCCGCTACATCAAGAAGGACACGGCATCCGCCGACCAGGTGCGCGTATCCCCGCCCCGTTCAGACCTGCCGTTCAGCCCGATCGCCGCCTTTAACGTGCCCGTCACCGCCCGGCGCGCCGCCGCCCGGGAGGCGGCGCTGAAGCAGCTCAACCTCTATCGCAGCAAGGCCCACCTGCCCGACGTGCGCCTCGACGACCGGATCAGCAAGGGCGCCTCGGCGCACTCCTACTGGTGGCTGTTCAACCTGTCGCTGGGCGAGGCCAAGGGCCTCGGCATCCACCACGAGGTCCCCGGGACGCCGGGGTTCACCGGGTTCAGCATGCGCGACCGCGCGGTCAGCTTCGGCTTCCCTCGCAACCTGGGCATGGGTGAGGTGATCGACCACACGGGGACGCCGGAGTCGGGCGTGACCGTCTGGATCGACAGCGTCTACCACCGCTTTCCCCTGATGGCCCCCGACCTCGACGCCGTCGGCTTTGGCGAGGCCATCGGTGGCGGCCTGCCGATCGAGACGATGGACGTCAGCTTCAAGAGTGAGGTCGGCGACGTGCGGGTGATGGTGCCCTACCCCGCCGACGGCCAGGCCGACGTCCCGCGCCAGTTCACCGGCAACGAGCTGCCGGACCCGGTGCCGGGCGGCTACACATCGCCCACCGGCTACCCGATCACAGTCAACTTCAACTCCCACGTGCCGGTGGCGGTCTCGGCGATCCAGCTCAAGACCGCGGACGGCGCCGATGTCGCCTACTGGAGCATCCCGCCGGCGCTGGCGGAGGAGAACGTCCTGACGATCCTGCCGAAGGCGCCATTGAAGCCGAAGACGACCTACCAGGTCCACATCGGCGGGCAGATACGGGGCATCGCCTACACGAAGGACTGGAGCTTCACCACCGAGAGCTGACGCCGGCCGCGCGCCGGCGTCGCTCAGCCGCGGTCGTCGGGCGGGGTCAGCACCTGGCGGACGGAGCCCGGCGCGAACGTCTCACCCTGGCTCATCGCGCTGACGCCGGCGTCCATCGCGCCGAAGAACATCTCCACGGCGTCGAGCCGGGCCCGCAGGAAGGCGTCGTTCTCGGCGTCCTTGCCACCGCTCGGCGGCGGCCCGAGCGCCCGCTTGGTCTCCTCGGTGGTGGCCAGTACCTGGCGCAGGTTCCAGCGGTAGCGCCGCTCCAGGATCTCCTGGACCACGCGCCAGAAGTCGGTGGCCGCCTCGTAGTGATCCTTGCGCGATCCCGCCACCGGCACCAGCCGGACCAGCTGCCAGTCGCTCAGGCCACGTATGGCGACGGAGACATTGCTCTTGCTCTGGCCCAGCTCCGTGGTGATCTCGTCCAGCGACATCGCCCCCGGCTGCAGGTACAGGAGGCCGAAGATGCGTCCCTGGAGCTGCGAGAGCACCCCCGAGGTGGCCGCCGCCGCGCCCATGCCGTCGACAAAGATCCCGCTTGCTCGATCCATCAGCAGTCGCCCCTGAAGATTCTGAACATTCTGAATTATCATGATAGTTGAAGATGAACACCGCGGTGACGCTTCCCTCGCCTGAGTCCCGCCTCGACGAGATCGCTGACGAGGTCCGCGGCCAGCGCCCGCTGCCCGCCGCCGACCCCTCCGTGCTGGCGGCCTACGCCGACATCGCCGAGGCCGCCGCCGGTCCGGCCGGCTGGGACGAGGTCGCCGAGATCGTCGTCGCCGCCGAGCTGGTCGACCGCGGCTTCCGCCTCCACCGCCTCCGTGAGGATGCGGACTGCCGCCGCGACGAGCTGCTGCTGGGCGACTACTGCCTGGTCTGCGCCGCCGAGCTGGCCACCCGGCTGGGGCGCTCTGACGTCGAGCTCGAGTTCTCCACCGCCGCCACCACCGCCTCCGTGGGCGACGACTACGGCCCCGCGCTGCGGCG
>JAXDLV010000090.1:0-3335 GCA_034666445.1 Chloroflexota bacterium
TGCTAACCCAGCCGGCGCCGACGCCGGCGCCGGCTGGGTTAGCATCAGGCCTTCGACTCGCTGTAGCCACAGGGGAACGTGAATTGAGCTACCTCATCACCGGCGCGACCGGCTTCATCGGCAAGAACCTGATCGACCAGCTGGTCAAGCGTGAAGGCGACATCCACGTCCTGGTGCGCAAGGGGAGTCGCCCCAAGCTCGACGCCCTGATCGAGCAGCGCTGGCCCCAGGCGGCCGACCGGATCAAGCCCATCGAGGGCGACATCACCGAGGAGAACGCCGGCGTCAGCGAGGCGGACCGGGCGGTGATCAAGGGCGCCGACGTCTACCACCTCGCGGCGGTCTACGACCTCGAGGCGACCGAGGCCGAGAACCGCGCCGCCAACGTCGACGGCACCCGCAACGTGGTCAACCTGGCCAACAGCGCCGGCGCCGCGCGCATCCACCACGTCAGCTCGATCGCGGTGGCGGGCGGCAAGTGGAAGGGCGACTTCAGCGAGGAGATGTTCGACGAGCGCCAGGAGCTGGATCACCCCTACTACGCCACCAAGTTCGAGTCCGAGAAGATCGTCCGCACCGAGTCGAAGGTGCCCTACCGCGTGTACCGCCCCGGCATCGTCATCGGGAACTCCGAGACGGGCGAGGCGGACCGCGTCGACGGGCCCTACTACGCGTTCAAGATCCTCCAGCGGCTGCGTGGCTCGTTGCCCTCATGGGTGCCGCTGGTCGGTCCCGAGGGCTGGCCCCTCAACCTCGTGCCGGTGGACTTCGTCGCGAAGGCGCTGGACCACATCGGCCACAAGTCAGGGCTGGACGGCCGCACCTTCCACCTGGTCGACCCCAACCCCCTGTCGCTGGGCGACACCCTCAACGAGTGGGCCCGCGCCGCCCACGCGCCGGAGTTCGCGCTCCGCTTCGACCGCCGCGCCACGTCGATGGTGCCCGGCGACATCACGGGTGCGATCAGCAGGCTGCCCGCGGTGCAGCGCATCCGCGACCAGGTGCTGGAGGGGATCAAGATCCCGGCCCCGGCGCTGGACTACATGGCCAACCGCGCCACCTTCACCGCCACCGCCGCCCAGGTGGCGCTGGCCGGTAGCGGCATCAGCTGCCCGCCGCTGCGCAGCTACGCGTGGCGGGTGTGGGACTACTGGGAGCGCCACCTCGACCCCGAGCTGCCCACGGAGCGCAACCTCCGGGCCGCGCTCGACGGCAAGGTGATCGTCATCACGGGCGCGTCGTCAGGCATCGGTGAGGCCACCGCCAAGGCGCTGGCCCGCAGCGGCGGCCACCTCATGCTGGTGTCGCGCACCGAGGAGAAGCTCAACGCGCTGAAGGCGGAGATCGAGTCCGAGGGTGGCAAGGCCTGGGTCTACCCCACCGACCTGTCCGACGTCGACGCCTGCGGCGAGATGATCGAGAAGGTGCTGGCCGACCATGACCGCGTCGACATCCTGATCAACAACGCGGGGCGGTCGATCCGGCGCAGCGTGGAGGAGTCGCTGGACCGCTTCCACGACTTCCAGCGCACCATGCAGCTCAACTACTTCGGCGCGATCAAGCTGATCATGGGGGCGCTGCCGAAGATGATCGAGCAGGGTCGCGGCCACGTGATCAACATCTCGTCGATCGGGGCGCAGGCCTTCCCGCCGCGCTTCGCCGCCTACGTCGCCTCCAAGGGGGCGCTGGAGGGCTTCAGCCGTTGCCTGGCGCCCGAGGTGGCGCACCACGGGATCACGATCACCAACATCCACATGCCGCTGGTGCGGACGCCGATGATCGCGCCGACCTCGATCTACAACAACTTCCCGATCATCAACGCCGACGAGGCCGCCGAGATGGTGATCGAGGCAATCCTGAAGCGGCCCCAGGAGGTCTCCACCCGCCTTGGCAAGTTCGGCGAGCTGGTCGATGTGACGGCGCCCGGCATCCTGCACCTGGTCATGACCGGCGCCTACCACCTGTTCCCCGAGTCCGCGGGCAAGAAGAAGGACGGCCAGGAGGACGGGGCCCAGGAGGTCTCTGTCGAGGGCATGGCGATGGCCCAGCTGATGCGGGGCATTCACTTCTGAGGCCGACCGGTAGCACAATCAGCTCAAGCAACATGGAGGGCGACCACTTGGACTACGCGACACCCGAGCTGAGGGCGGTGCTGGACCGCTGGGACCTTTTGCGGCACCCCTTCTACACGCGCTGGAAGGCGGGCGAGCTGACCCGTGACGAGCTGGTCGACTACGCCGGCCAGTACGCCCACGTCGTCCGCGCCCTGCCCCGCTGGCTGGAGGCGGCCGCCGACGCGGCGCACGCCGAGCACCGTGCGGTTCTGCGCGAGCACGCGCATGACGAGGCCGCCCACCCGGCGCTGTGGGACCAGTTCGCCGCGGCAGTGGGCGCCGACGCGGCGGAGACCAACGCGGAGCCGAACGACGCCACCCGGTCGCTGCTCGCCGAGGGCGAGATGCTGACCGCGCTGGGCCTCGGCGCCGCCGTCGCCTGGAGCCTGGAGGCGCAGTCGCCCGAGGTGTCGAAGGAGAAGCTCCACGGCCTGGCCGAGCACTACGACATCACCGACACCGGGGCTGAGTACTTCAGCCTGCACGCGGAAAAGGACGTCGAGCACCGCCAGGAGCTGGGCACCATGATCGCGGGCAACCCCCACGCCGTCGAGGCCGCCGACGCGGTCCTCTCGCGCCTCTGGGACCTGCTGTCCTCCGTGGAGCGCCCCCCGGCCGCCTGACGGCCGGCGCCTCGCCCAGCGCCGCTCAGGCCCGGGTCAGTCCCGGGCCAGCCGCCGCATTTCGAACCGGCCGTAGACCCGGCCGCCCACCGTCGCCACGCCATCGATGAGGTCGGGCGTCAACAGCCGGAGGTGGTCCACCAGCGTGCGGAAGGGCGCCTCGTAGCAGAGGTCGACCGTCTCCCCGCGCCCCTCCAGGTGGAAGGGGAGCGCGATCTTCGCGGGGAAGTGGGTGACCCCGCCGCCCCCGGGCCGCACGTGCTTCCAGACGCCCCACATCGGTGGCAGCAGCGGCCCGCCGGTGCGGATCACACGCCACGAGCCCTCGAAGCCCTCCAGGACATCGCTCTCGGCACGACTCACCCCCGCGCCGACAGTCCTCGCCGTCTCCATACGGAAAGATACGCAGAATGCGTAAAACTCCGTACGTGAATCCCGACCTTGCCCTGGCGCTCGAGCTGGCCGACGAGGCCGACCGCGCGACGCTGCCGCGCTTCCACGCAGGGGACCTCCAGGTGGAGACCAAGCCGGACCTTACACCGGTGACCGACGTCGACCGCGCGGTGGAGGAGGGGATGGTCCAGCGGCTGGCGGCGAC
>JAXDLV010000091.1:0-5369 GCA_034666445.1 Chloroflexota bacterium
CCTACGCGCCGTCGCCCCCCAGCAACCAGAACGCGCTGATCGGGATGATCCTCGGCATCGCCGGGTTCTTCACCTGCGGCATCACCGGCCCGTTCGCGATCTGGCTGTCCCGCAAGGGCAAGCGTGAGATCGAGGCTTCGGGCGGCGCCCAGGGTGGTGAGGGCATGGCCACGGCCGGCCTGATCCTGGGGATCATCGACTTGGTGTTCCTCGCGCTGCTGGCGCTGTACATCGTGTTTGTCGTCTTCCTCGCGGTCCTGTCCGCCGGCGCAAGCACCGTTCGTTGAGTCCATCGCCGGGCGCCCGTCGCCTTCGCGACCGGGTGCCCGGCGGTCGGCCTTCCAGCCGGCACCCATGACCTCGTAGTGGCTGCCGCAACCGACATCGCCGCCGCGGACCTGCGTGCCCTGGTGCGTGACTTCGCGGCGCGGGAGGTTGCGCCGATGGCGGCCCGCACCGACCGTGAGCACCGCTTCCCCGAGGAGGCGATCGCCCGCGCGGCCGAGCTTGGCTTCCTGGGCATCACCATCCCGGACGAGTACGGCGGGGCGGGGATGGGCCACGTGGCCTTCGCGACCCTGATCGAGGAGATCGCCCGGGTCTGCGCCAGCACCGCGGTGATCATCGACGTGCACACGTCGGTGGGTATGGAGCCGATCCTGCTCTTCGGGACCGAGGCCCAGAAGCAGCAGTGGCTGCCGCGGATGGCGGCCGGCGAGGTGCTCGGGGCGTTCGCCCTGACGGAGCCCGGCTCGGGGTCGGACGCGGCGGCGCTGCGGACCACGGCGCGGCGCAGCGGCGAGGGCTGGGTGATCGACGGCTCCAAGATCTTCATCACCAACCTGGGCCGCGCGGGCAGCTACATCGTCATGGCGCGAACCGCGGAGTCCACCGGCGGCGGCTCGGGTATCAGCGCCTTCATCGTCCCGGCCGACGCCAGGGGGCTCAAGTGCGGCGAGCCCTTCAGCAAGATGGGCCTCAACGGCAGCCCCACCGGGGAGCTTCACCTCGACGGCGTGGAGGTGCCGGCCGACGCCCTCCTCGGCGAGGAGGGGCGGGGCTTCAGCATCGCGATGGCGGCGCTTGACGCCGGCCGCATCGGCATCAGCGCCCAGGCGCTGGGCCTCGCCCAGGGCGCGCTGGACGACGCGCTGGCCCACGTCCAGGAGCGGCAGCAGTTCGGCAAGCGGATCGCCGACATGCAGGGGATCCAGTGGATGCTGGCCGACATGGCCACCCAGGTGGAGGCGGCGAGGCTGATGACCTACCGCGCGGCTGAGCTGTGCGACGCGGGCCAGCCGTTCACGCGGGAGGCGTCGATGGCCAAGCTGTTCAGCACCGACACCGCCATGCGTGTGACGATCGACGCGGTCCAGCTGCTGGGCGGCTACGGCTACATCGAGGAGTACCCCGTCGCCCGCCGGATGCGCGATGCCAAGGCGGCCCAGATCTACGAGGGCACCAACCAGGTCCAGCGCATCGTCATCGCCCGCCACCTGCTCCGCTAGCCGACTTGCCGGCGTCCCGCCAGAGCTTCCGCCCGCCCGCCCTGCGCGCCCCCCTGGAGCCCGCATCGGAACGGCAGATGGCGGAGATCGACGTCGCCACCTACGACGCTGTCCGCGACCTGCCCGCCTGTCGCCTGCGGGCGGTCTCCGCGGGCAGGCTGGCGGTGCTCAAGGGCGGCCGCCGCACCGGGCTGACGATCCCCATCGTGGCCTACCTCCTGGACACCGGGTCGGAGCTGCTGGCAATCGACGCCGGGTTGTCAGCGCGCTGGCGGGAGGCCGCGGAGGTGCACCTCGGCCCCGAGGACAGCCCCAGCCCGGGGACGCCGTACTCTCCGGAGCTGGTGGGCCCGACGATGGCCGAGCAGCTGGACGCGCTTGGCCTCGCCCCCTCGCGGCTCGTCTGCACCCACCTCCACGAGGACCACTCCAGTGGCGCCGCGGGCATGGGCCTCACGCTCGAGGCATCGACCGCCGAGCTGGCGCGGCTGGGGGAGCCCGGCGCGGAGGCGATGGGGTACCCGGTGGAGGAGCTTGCCGCGGTCGCCCGGGCGGGCATCGACCTCGACCCCACCGCGGCTGTGGGGCCGTTTGCCGCCAGCGCGGTGCTCGCCGACGGCGTGCTGGCGGTCGACACCTCCGGCCACACCCCGGGCTCGATCAGCGTGCTGGCTCGGGTGGGGGAGGGCTGGGCGCTGGTCTGCGGCGACGCCGTGTACCCGCGGCTCGACCAGCCCGCGTCGACCGCCTTCCGGGGAATGCTCAGGATCCGCCGCGCGATCCAGGACCTCCCCGGCCTGCGCGTCTTCCCCGGGCACGACACCTCTGCGCTGCGCGCCGGCGCGGCGGACGGCTGGGTCGGTGCTTAGACTTCCTTCCCGATGACCTGGCAGTTGACCGACGAGCAGCTGATGATCCGCGAGACCGTTCGCGAGGCGGCCCAGGACAAGATCGCGCCGCGGTCCAAGGAGGTCGACGAGACCGCCGAGTTCCCCCAGGACTGGGTCGACCTGATCCGCGACCTGGGGCTGTTCGGGATCCCATTCAAACCCGAGTACGGCGGCATCAGCGGCTCCGCCCTGACGCTGGCGGTGGCGGTGGAGGAGCTGTCCAGGGTGGACGCGACCGCGGGCCTGATCCTGGCTGTCCAGGCGCTCGGCGGCTACCCGTTCAACGTCGCCGCCACCGAGGAGCAGAAGCAGAAGTGGATCCCGCCCCTGGCAAGCGGCGAGCGGCTCTGCGCCTACGCGCTGACCGAGCCCGGCAGCGGCTCCGACGCGGC
The DNA here is from genome assembly GCA_034666445.1 of Chloroflexota bacterium. Lineage (GTDB taxonomy): Bacteria > Chloroflexota > Dormibacteria > DASZGP01 > DASZGP01 > JAXDLV01. The sequence continues at coordinate 2,791 of JAXDLV010000091.1, forward strand.
GGCGATGAAGACCCGGGCGGTGAAGAAGGGCGACCGCTACATCGTCAACGGCTCCAAGATCTTCATCACCCACGGCAACGTGGCCGAGACCATCGTCATCTTCGCGGTGACCAACCCGGACGAGGGATCGCGGGGGACCTCCGCCTTCGTCATCGAGCGCGACTACAAGGGCTTCAGCTCCAAGCCGATCAAGGAGAAGCTCGGGATCCGCGGGTCGGACACCGCCGAGCTGTACTTCGACGACATGGAGGTGCCCGAGGAGAACCGCCTCGGCCCCGAGGGCGACGGCTTCAAGATCGCGCTGCGGGTCCTGGACCGCTCCCGCCCGGGGGTTGGGGCGCAGGCGCTGGGGATCGCCGCCGGCGCCCTCGAGTACGCCACCAACTACGCCAAGGAGCGGCAGCAGTTCAAGCAGCGGATCGCCGACTTCCAGGGCATCCAGTGGATGCTGGCCGACATGGCCACCCAGGTGGAGGCGTCTCGCAACCTCGTGTACCAGGCCTCGACGATGATCGACGAGGGGCACCCTGAGGTGACCAAGTTCGCCGCCATGGCCAAGCTGTTCGCGTCCGACACCGCCATGAAGGTGACCACCGACGCCGTCCAGATCCTGGGCGGCTACGGCTACATCAAGGAGTACCCGGTCGAGCGCATGATGCGCGACGCGAAGATCACGCAGATCTACGAGGGCACCAACCAGATCCAGCGTGTGGTCATCGCGCGCCACCTCTTGAAGTAGCGTCGCGGATGGCTACGACATGACGGTTCTGCGCCTGGACAACGTCGGGGTCGTTGTCAAGGACCTCCCGGCCGCCATCGCCTTCTTTGTCGAGCTTGGCCTCGAGCTGGAGGGCGAGACGACGGTCGAGGGACCGTGGGTAGACCGTGTCGTTGGGCTGGACGCCGTGCGATCGGACATCGCGATGCTGCGAACCCCCGACGGCCAGAGCGGGGTTGAGGTGTCGCAGTTCCATACGCCGGCGGCGGTCAGCGCCCAGCCGCGAAACGCGCCCGTGAACACCCTGGGCATGGGTCGCATCATGTTCGTCGTCGATGACATCGACGACACCCTGGCCCGCCTGCGCACCCACGGCGCAGAGCTCGTCGGAGCGGTGGTGCAGTACGAGGACAGCTATCGTCTCTGCTACGTTCGCGGTCCCGAGGGCATCCCGGTCGCGCTGGCCCAGCAGCTCAGCTGACAGCTGCCGGGCAGCCTAAGGGCCCTCTCATAACCCTTTGTTAGCATTCCGGCAATGTCTGCTCCCATGCGGAGGAGGAGACGGAGCACGTCGAGCGCCATAGCTCTGCGTCTGCCCAGCCGGCGCTGGGTAATAGGGATCGGGTTGGTGCTCATCCTTGCCGTCCTCTCCTACACGGGCTACCGGTTCTACCTTGCCGCCCATGCCCTGAACGGCTCGGGCCTCGGCGACATCTTCCAGCTAACCCAGAACCAGGACGACCAGCCCGGCACCCTGGCCTACAAGATCCACCACGGCGAGCGCGTCAACGTCCTGCTGATGGGCTATGGCGGCGCCGCCCACGACGGCTCGTACCTGGCCGACTCACTGATGGTGATCAGCGTCCAGGGCACCGACCGGGTGGCCCTGACATCGATCCCCCGCGACACCTACGTGAAGGTGGCGGCTTTTGCCAACGGCGGGTCATACGACGGCAAGATCAACGCCAGCTACGCGATCCCGCTGGCGAAGGGCGCCTTCGGCAAGCTCAAGCCGGAGTACAGCGAGGACTTCAACGGCGCCGGCAAGCTGGCGAGCCAGGTGGTGGGCGACTACCTCGGCCAGAAGGTCGACTACTGGGTCGGGGTCGACTTCACGGCGTTCAAGAAGACCGTCGACGCCGTGGGTGGCGTCGACATCGACAACCCCTACCTGCTGGACGACGACGAGTACCCGACGGAGGACTACGGCTACCAGCACATCCACTTCGACCCCGGCCCGCTCCACCTCAACGGCGACCAGGCCCTGGTCTACGCCCGCGAACGGCACGCCGACAGCGATTTCGGGCGCTCCAAGCGGCAGCAACTGCTGGCGGCGGCGATCAAGGACCGGGCGCTGTCGGTGGGCGCCGTGCCCAAGCTGTATGACCTCCTGTCGGCGCTGCAGGACAACGTCCACACCAACCTGTCGCTGAACGACCTGAAGGTCTTCGGCGGCGTCGCCGAGAAGATCAACAGCAGCGACACCCACAGGGTGTCGATCGACAACACCAACTGGCAGTACGACACCCTCGACCCGTACGCCGGCTACATCCTGCTCGCCCGCGACAGGACGATGAACTCACTGCACCACTACATCGACAACGAGCTGCCCGACCCCGCGGTGCTCGCCGAGAAGGCCAACGTCCAGTTCGCCAGCACGCCCGGCCAGGCGTCCGAAGGCCAGGACCTGGGGGCGGTGATGGGGGTGCTGTTCAAGATGATCAACTTCCAGACGATGCCGCCCCAGTCGGGCTCGACGGCGCCCGCGGTGACGGAGATCCACGACTACTCGGGCGGCAAGGCGGCCAAGACCGCGCAGTGGATGGCCGCCTACTTCAAGGGCACCGTGGTGACGGATGAC
>JAXDLV010000092.1:0-13570 GCA_034666445.1 Chloroflexota bacterium
AGCGGGACCTCCAGGACCTCGGCGCCCAGCTCGCCCAGGGCCGCGGCCAGCCCGTGGGCCTGCCTGCGCTCCCTGGTCACCAGCACCCGGCGGCCGGCGAGGGGGCGCGCGAGCGGTGCGGCGCTCACCTGACGGCCCATTTCACCCCCCGCTCCCGGAGCTGCGCCGAGGCCTCCTCGACGGCCTCGTGCGGCCGGCCCGCGGCGGAGCGGGTGCTCAGGCGGTGCAGCTCGCGGCCGTCGTGGAAGGCGGCCGTCAGCCGCGTCATCGCCGCGCGGAATTCGACGTAGACGCCCAGCGGGTAGGAGCAGCCCGCCCCCAGCGCGAACGCCATGTCCCGCTCTGTCTGCACGGCCAGCGCCGTCTCCAGGTGGTTGAGCAGGCCCAGCTCCGCCGCGCGCTCGTCGTCGTCGCGGCATTGCACCACGATCGCCCCCTGGCCCGGGGCGGGAACACAGAGGGATATCGCCAGCGGCTCGGCGCCCTCCGGCTCCAGGCCAAGGCGCTTCAGGCCCGCGGCGGCCAGCACCAGTCCATCCGCGGCACCCGCCTTCAGCTTGCCGAGGCGGGTCTCGATGTTGCCGCGGATGTCGACGAACTCGACCCCCGGCCAGGCGTCCGCGAGCTGGGTGCGGCGCCGGCTGCTGTCGGTCGCCACCTGGAACCCCTCGCCCGGGACGCCCATGCCCAGCCCGGTGTCGCGCCGGATGAGCACATCGTGCGCCGCGGCGCGGGGCAGGAACGCGGCGAGCATCAGTCCCTCGGTGTCATCCACCGCCAGGTCCTTGGCGCTGTGGACGGCGGCATCCACCTCCCCTGCCAGGAGGGCCTTCTCGATGTCCTTGACGAACACGCCCTGCTCGCCAAAGGCCGGCAGCGGCGTGGTGGCTTCACGGTCACCCTGGGTCCCCACCACGACCAGCTCGACGCTGGCGTCGGGGTGGCGGTCCAGGTGGGCGCGGCGGACCAGCTCGGCCTGGGCCAGCGCAAGGGGCGAACCGCGCGTGCCCAGCCGAAGCCGGGCGTCCGTGGTCAGGCCTCCTCCTCGTCCTTGGCCAGGCCCAGGATCTCGCGCGCGCGGGCCAGCGCGTCGGGGTCCGCCGCGTGCTCACGGAGGTAGACCAGGGGGTGGTGCAGCAGGCGGCGGGCGATGACCGCCGTCACCCGCTCCACCTCCGCGGCCTGGGCCGCGGTGAAGTCCGCCGGCAGCGCGCCCAGCAGCAGGCGCCGGCGCTCCTCCATCTCGTCGACCAGGGCGGCGGCGGCTGGGTCGGCGCGGCGCGAGGCCAGGTCCGCCGTGGCGCGGTCGACCTCGGCGGCGATGATCGCCTCCGCCGCGGGCAGCTCCTCGCGGCGGTGGCTCAGACCCGCCTCCACGGCGGAGCCAAGGTCGTCGAGGTTGAACAGGTGGGCGCCGGGGATGGTGGCGACATCGGGGTCGACGTCGCGGGGTACCGCCAGGTCCAGCACCACCAGCGGCCGCTCCGGCCGGCGCGACATCATCGTGGCCACCATCGACGCGCCGATGAGCGTGTCAGGCGCGCTGCTGGAGCAGACGATCAGGTCCACGGCCGCGGCCACCGCCTCGAGGTCGGCGTGCTCGACCGTCGACGTGGTGACCCGGGGCGCCATCGCCTGCGCCAGCTCGGCGGCCCGCTCCCCGGTGCGGCTGGTGAAGAAGATGCGGTCGACGCCGGAGCCGGCAAGAGCCCGCGCCGTCGAGCCGGCCATCTTGCCGGCGCCCACCACCAGCGCGCTGCGGCCGCGCAGGTCGCCCAGCACCTGGCGGGCGCTGACCACCGCGGCGTGTCCAAAGCCCACCGGGTCGCGGCCGATGGCGGTCTCAGTCCGCACCCGCTTGGCGACGTGGATCGCCCGCTGCATCACGAACTCCAGGGTGCTGTCGGTGCTCTCCGCCTCGCGGGCGTCGCGCAGGGCGATCTTGAACTGGCCCAGGATCTGGCCTTCGCCGATGACCGCGGAGTCGAGCCCGGCGGGGACGCGGAAGAGGTGCTCCAGCGCCGCGCGGCCCTCGAGGCGATAGCGGAGGCGGCGCCAGTCGCCCGTGGGGCTGAGGCGCGCCGTCAGCTGGTCGAGCGCGCCGGCCGCCGCGCCAGGGTCGGCGGGGGTGACGTACACCTCGGTGCGGCCGCAGGTCGAGAGGATGGCGCTCCCACGCAACGCCGGGACCGCACGGAGGCCCTCGAGGTGGCCGCGGAGCTCATCGCCGCCGATGAACACACGCTCCCTGACCTCCAGCGGCGCTACGCGGTGGCTCAGTCCCTCCACCATCAGGTCCACGACCCCGAGTTTAGCCGCGGCGCGTCACCAGCCCCGCCGCCAGCTCGGCCAGGGCGGCACGCTCCGGGCCATCGGGGAATGCCAGCAGCGCCTCCTGGGCCATCGCCGCGTGGTGCTCCGCCACCTCCGTGCAGCGCTCCACCGCCCCGGAGCGCCGCACCGCCTCAATCACTGGCGCGAAGTCGCCATCCCGGCGCGACGCCGCGACCAGCTCCCGGGTCGCACCCGGCGCCTGGCGCATTGCGAGGATCAGCGGCAGGGTCACCGTGCCCTCGGCGATGTCCCCGCCGGCGGGCTTGCCCAGCTCCGCATCGGTGGCGGTGTAGTCGAGGATGTCGTCGACCACCTGGAACGTGATCCCGACCTCGCGGCCGTAGGCGCGGGCCTCGCGAACCGCCCTCTCGTCGCCGCCGGAGACGATCGCCGCCGCGGCGCATGCGGCCTCCAGCAGGCTGGCGGTCTTCGCCTCGATGGTGTGCACGTAGTCCTCCTCGTCCTGCTCGAGGTCGAAGCGTCGCTCCCGCTGGGCCAGCTCACCCCGGGCCATCGCGTCGAAGGCACGGAACACCTCGGCGGTCGCGGCGGCGGAGCCGGTGGCGGCCAGGTGCACCCCGCAGCGGGCGATGTAGAGGTCGCCCACCAGCATCGCCACGTCGCTGCCCGCGTCGGTGTGGAGGGTGACCCGGCCTCGCCGGGAGGTGGCGTTGTCGATGATGTCGTCGTGCACCAGGGTCGCGGCGTGGAGCATCTCCACGCCCAGCGCGAGCTCGCCCACGCTGCCGGGGTCGCCGCCGCACAGCGCCCCGAACAGGTGCACCAGGCGCGCCCGGACCCGCTTGCCGCCGGCGGTCAGCACCGCGGTCAGGCTGGGCGCGTCCACCCCGCCGGCACGTGCGGATTCGACAAGACGCGCTTCGAACGCGGCGGCGTCGTATCCGCCTGGCGGAAGGTCAGCCATGGCCGCGATCGTAACCGCGCGCGGGGCAGACGCCGCCAGCGGCAATAATCTCTCCGGGATGGCGGAGCTGATGATGTACTGCTGGAAGTGCAGCTTCCAGCACGGGGAGTCGGAGATCACATGCCCCCGCTGCGGCGCCGCCAACGCGCCCGGCCAGAGCTACGCCACGCCGCCCACGGTCAGCAGCCGGCGCGCCCACCAGCTGGAGACGGAGTGGACCCGCACCCACCAGGTCGGCCGCCACTGGCCCGGGGCCGTCTCACTGGGGATTGTGCTGGTCGCCTTTGTCGTCGTCGGCCTGGTGCTTAGCCTGGTGCTGCCCCGCTAGACCAGCACCAGCCGGTAGCCGAGCTCGGCCTCGGCAGAGAAGCTGTCGGAGGCCGGGTCCCTGACGGCGTCGATCGTCAGGTCCAGCTCGATGTCCTGCCATAGGCCGTTGTCGAGCCACACCGGGATGCCCTCCACCGAGCCGATGTTGCGGTGGTTGGCCGGCGGCGGGTAGTTCTCGAACAGGAATGGCGAGCCGCCGTCGCAGCACCCCGAACCGAGCACCATCGTCAGTGGCCCCCGGCCCGCCTTGACCTGGTCGAACAGCGCCCGCGCGCGGTCGGTCAGCGTGACAGTGTCAGCCATGGCCTAGGGCAGGAGGGTGTCCCAGACGAAGCGGTCGGACCGCTTGCTGACGGCGACGTGGATGTGCTTGGAGATGGTGTACTCCAGCAGCCCCTGCATTCCCAGCTCCTTGCCGACGCCCGACTGCTTGTAGCCGCCAAAGGGCGAGACATCGTTGAGGAGGTGGTAGTCGTTGATCCACATCGTCCCGGTCCGGATCTTCTTGGCGATGTTGATGGCCTCGGGGATGTCGGTCGACCAGATGCCGCCCGCCAGCCCGTACTGCGAATCGTTGGCGATCCGGATCGCCTCGCCGGTGTCTTTGTAGGTAATCACCGAAAGCACAGGCCCGAAGATCTCCTCCTGGGCGATCCGCATGTCGTTGGTGACGCCGTCGAAGATCGTGGGCTCGAAGAAGTAGCCCTTCTCCAGGCCCTCCGGCTGCTTGCCGCCGAGGACCAGCTTGGCGCCCTCCTGCTGGCCGATCTCGACGTACTTCTTGACCGTGGCCAGCTGCGCCTCGGAGACCAGCGGGCCCATGCCCGACTCGAGGTCGTCGGCGGGACCCACGACGATCTCCTTGGTGCGCGCGATCAGGCGCTCGAGGACCTCGTCGTGCCTGCTCTCGTGGACCAGCAGCCGGGTGCCCGACTCGCAGATCTGACCCTGGTGCCAGAACGTGGCGATCAACGACCCGTCGATCGCGAGGTCAAGGTCGGCGTCGGGCAGGAGGATGTTCGCCGACTTGCCGCCCAGCTCCAGGGTCACCTTCTTGACGGTGCCGCTGGCGAGCTGCATGATCCGGCGACCCACCTCGGTCGAGCCCGTGAAGGCGACCTTGTCGACGTCCGGGTTGGCGGCGATCTCCTCGCCGACGGAGGCCCCGGGCCCCGTGACGATGTTGATGACGCCCTTCGGGAAGAGGCCGGTCTCATCGAGCGCCCTGACCAGCTCCAGCGCGGTCAGGGTGGTGTTCGAGGCGGGCTTGAGGACGACGGAGTTGCCGGTGACCAGCGCCGGGGCCAGCTTCCAGCACGCCATCATGAAGGGGAAGTTCCAGGGGATGATCTGGCCGCAGACCCCCTGCGGCTCGCGGTTGACGAAGTTCCATGACACCGCGGGCATGTCCACCCACGGTAGTGGCTCGTACTCCTTGATCTCGCCGCCCTGGGCCACGAGGGAACGGAAGTGCTCCAGGCCGGTGGGAACGTGCGCCAGGTTGGCGAGGCGCAGCGTCACGCCGGCGTCAGCGGACTCGATACCCGCCCAGTCGCGCTCGACCGCGACTTCGGCGAGGTGCTTGAAGGCCTTGAGCAGGATCTCGCTGCGGGCCTTGAAGCTCTTCCCCGCCCAGTCGCCGCGATCGAAGCTCGCCCGGGCCGCGCTGATCGCCGCCTGGGCGTCCTCGCGCGTTCCCTTCGGGATGTTGGCGATCACCTCCTCGTTGGAGGGGTTGATGCTGGGGAACGTCTCCCCGCCGGTGGCGTCGCGCCACTCGCCGTCGATGTAGAGCTGGTGGGTCTTGACCGCCTCTGAGACTGCCGTCGCCAACGCTGTCCTCCTCGCGAATTTGATGCCGGTTCATACTACGCCTCCCCCCGGCGGCGCCGATCTCAGCCCGAAGCGGCGATGAGCGCGTCGTGGAGGGCGTCCGCCAGCGCCGCCCGAGCGGCGTGGCCGCGCAGCCGCACCAGGGGCACGACGGCCACCAGCGGCGTCCTCGTGAGCCGGGGCAGCTCGGCGAGGTTGGTGGCCTCCGCAAGCCCCGGGGCCGGGACCGCGCCACTGACCACCAGGCCAACGACAACGACGCCCGCGGCGCGCAGGTGCTCCACCGAGAGGAGGGTGTGGTTGAGGGTGCCCAGTCCTGGCCGGCAGACCAGGAGCGCGGGGTAGCCGAGGGCCGCGCCGAGCGCAGCCATGTCCCAGCCCCGGGTGATCTCCACCGCCACCCCGCCCGCGGTCTCCACCAGCGCCACGTCCGCCTCCGCGGCCGCGCGCTCCACCCAGGCGACGACCGCCTTCGGCGACAGGCGGCGGCCCTCGCGGCGGGCCGCCACGGCGGGCGCCAGCGGGTCGCGCAGTCGCCAGCCCGTGCGGGCGACCTCGGCGCCGGCGAGACGGTTGACCTCGGCGCCGTCGTCGTCCTCCGCGGCGCCCGTCTGCACCGGCTTGAGAGCGCGCACCGTGAGGCCGGCGTCGAGCGCGGCCGCCACCAGGCCGGCGGTGACCACCGTCTTCCCCACCCCGGTGTCGGTGCCGTAGACCATGATCCCGGTCATCTAGCCGGCCGCCACCTCGTCGCCCAGCGCCCGGACGCGTGCCGCCAGGCCGTCGACCTCGGCCAGCGTGGTGCGGGGGTTGATGTAGCACGGCCGGATCGCCAGCCTGCCGTCGAGCCGGGTGGTGGAGGGGACGAAGTCGCCCCCGGCGCGCAGGCGGCGCATCACCTCGAAGTTGATCGCCTCCGTGCGTTCCTCCGGGTCGCCCTCCCGACGGTAGCGGAAGCAGCAGATCGACAGCACCGGCTCGGCGAGCAGCTCCAGGTGGTCGTCGGCGTCGGCCAGCGCGGCGAGGTGGCGGGCGTAGGAGTTGTGCCGGACCACGCGCGCCCGCATCCCCGCGGCGCCGATCTCGCGGAGGATGGCCCACACCTGTGCGCCCCGGGCGGGGGCGGACTGCTCGACGCCGAAATCAACGTACAGGTCGCCGAAGTCGTCGAACGGCGACTCCAGGTTGCCGGGCGCGGGGTCTGGCTCGAGGTACTCCGCGGGCTCCACAGTGAAGGCCCGGCCGAGCAGGGCGCGGTCGCGGACGAACGCCGCGCCTATACCCATCGGCGCCGCCAGCCACTTGTGGGGATCGCACACGACGGAGTCCGCCCTGTCGATGCCGGCGAACAGGCCGGCCACCCGGGGATCGAGGATGCCGAACATCCCGTATGCGCCGTCGACATGGAGCCACGTCCCGTGGCTGTGGGCGACCTCGACCAGGTCCGCCAGCGGGTCCACCGCTCCGGTGTTGACCGTGCCCGCCGACGCCGCGATCGCTACCGGCAGCACCCCCTCGGCGCGGTCGACCGCCAGGCGGGCGTCAAGGGCGGCGACGTCGAAGCGACGGTTGGCGTCCACCGGGATCGCAACCACACCCCGCCGCCCCAGCCCCAGGACTGCGGCGGCGCGGAGGACGACGTGGTGGATCTCGCTGGAGGCGTAGATCCGCGCCGTGACGCCGTCGGGCAGGCCGTCGCGGGCGACGTCGTGACCGGCGGCCTCGAACGCGTGCTGCCGAGCGGCGCCCAGGCCCACGAGGTTGGCGGTCGAGCCGCCGCTGGTGAACACCCCCTGGAGGGCGTCGGGCAGCCCCAGCAGCTGGCGCAGCCACTCCAGCGCCACGGTCTCCAGCCGGTTGAAGGACTGCGCCCACCAGCGGTTGGGACCGGCCACCGTCACCGCCAGCGCGGCCGCCGTGCCGGCGCTCGTGGGGGCGTTGTTGACCCAGCCGCTGAACCCCGGGTGACCAACCCTGATGCCGTTGGGGATGACGATCTCCGACAGCTCGCGGAGGAGCCCGTCGAGGCCGATGCCCTCCTCCGGGAGCGGCAGTGCCAGCGCCGCGGTCCAGGCGGCACGGTCCCGCCCGGTCGGATCGGGGCCGTCAAACCGGGTGAACTCCTCGAGCGGCCCGAGCAGCGCCTCAACCGCCGCCCGCATCCGGGTCGTGTCCGCCCGGTCGCGGTTCTCCGCCCCCGCGGGGAACGGCGCCGTCACGTCGTAGCGGCCACGATGGCGCCCACCGCGTCGTCCACCTGCGCGGGCGTGAACCCGGCGCTCACGGTGAGCCGGAGGCGGCTGGTGCCCGGGGGCACGGAGGGCGGGCGGATGGCGGGCGCCAGCACCCCGGCCTCGCGCATCCGGGCGGCCACCGCCATCGCGGCGTCGGCGTCACCGATGACCAGGGGGACGATGGCGCTGCGGCCCGGCTGCGGCTTCAGCCCGGCGCCCTCCAACCCCGCCCGCAGCCGGGCGCTCAGGTCCAGCAGCCGGTGGCGCCGCTCGGGTTCGGCGGCGATGACATCCAGTGCCGCCAGCGCCGCGCCCACCGAGGGCGGCGCCGGCGCAGTGTCGAACACGAACCCGCGGGCGCGGTGGCGCAGCAGGTGGACCAGCGCGGCGCTGCCGGCGATGAAGCCGCCGGCCGAGCCGAGCGCCTTGGACAGGGTGCCCATGCGGACGTCCACCGACCCCGCCGCGCCCTGCTCCACCACCAGGCCGGCGCCATCGGGGCCTAGCACCCCGAGCGCGTGGGACTCGTCGAGCATGAGCATCGCGTCGAAGCGCTCGGCCATCGCGGCCAGCGCGGCGACGTCGGCCTCATCGCCCTCCATGCTGAACACGGTGTCGCTGACCAGCAGCCGGCGACGCCCCGGGGTGCGCTCCAGCAGGCGCTCCAGCGCGGCCAGGTCGCCGTGCGGGTACACCTCGACCCGGGCGTGCGAGAGCCGGCAGCCGTCGATGATCGAGGCGTGGTTGAGGGCGTCGCTGAAAACGACATCGCCCTCCCCCACCAGCGCCTGGATGGTCGAGACGTTGGCCAGGTAGCCGGAGGAGAACAGCAGCACCGCCTCGGCGCCGACGAAGCCCGCCAGCCGCGCCTCGAGGTCGGCGTGCAGCTGGGTGGCGCCGCTGACCAGCCGCGAGGCGCCAGAGCCCGCGCCGAACCCGCGGGCGGCGGCCATCGCGCCCTCGACCACCAGGGGATGCGCGGCCAGGTCGAGGTAGTTGTTCGATCCCAGCAGCAGCATCTCCCGGCCGTCGAGGACGACGGTTGGCCCGGGAGCGCCCGCCAGGTCGAGCACGCGGCGCTCCAGGCCGGAGGCGCGGATGGCCGCGAGCTCGTCATCGATCCAGGCCGTTGCCCGCCCGGCAGTGGCCGGGGCGCCCCGGTCGCTCACCCCGCCGCGGCGACGGCGGCGCCCAGCTCCTCCCGGACGCCGTCGACGAGCAGTCCCAGCTCCTCGCTGGTGACCGACAGCGGCGGCATCAGCACAACGACGTCGCCCAGCGGTCGGATCAGCACCCCTCGCCGCCGCAGGCGCAGGCAGAGGTTCCAGGCGGTTCGGGCCTCGGCCGGGAGCGGCGCCCGGGTGTCGCGATCGGCCACCAGCTCGATGCCCACCATCAGGCCGCGCTGGCGCACCTCGCCGACGTGCTCGAGGCCGTCGAGGCTCTCCAGGAGGCCGCTGAGCTCGACCGCGCGCTCACGGACCCGGTCGACGACCCCCTCCTCGCGGAAGAGGCGGAGGTTGGCCAGCGCCGCGGCGCAGCACAGCTGGTTGCCGGTATAGGTGTGGCCGTGGAACAGCGTGCGCGCCGAGGTGGGCTCCCCCAGGAATCCCTGGTAGAGCTCGTCGCCCGCGAGCACCGCCGAAAGCGGCAGGTAGCCGCCGGTCAACCCTTTGCCCACGACCAGCATGTCGGGGCTGACGTCCTCCTGCTCCGAGGCGAACATCGTCCCCGTCCGGCCGAACCCGGTGGCCACCTCGTCGGCGATGAGCAGCGTGTCGTGGCGCCGGCACACCTCCGCCAGCGCCGCGAGGAACCCGCGGGGCTGCGTGATCATCCCGGCGGCGCCCTGGACCAGTGGTTCGATCACCACGGCGCACACCTCGCCGGCGTGCTCGCGCAGCCGCGCCTCCACCACCTCGAGGCTGTGGCGACCGCACGCCGCGTGGTCCGGGTGGCCGTCCGGGCAGCGATAGTGGTACGGGCTCGGCGCCCGCAGGACGTCGAACAGCAGCGGGGCGAACTTCTCGTGGAAGAGCTCGATCCCGCCCACCGCCATCGCCCCCAGAGTGTCGCCGTGGTAGGCCTCGTCGAAGGCCAGGAACCGCCGGCGCCGGGGCTCGCCACGCTGCTGCCAGTACTGGTACGCGATCTTCAGCGCGATCTCGACGGCGCTGGCGCCGTTCTCGGCATAGAAGACGTGGTCGAGGCCGGCGGGGGCGATCGCCGCGAGCTCGGTGGCGAGCTCGATCGACGGCACGCTGGCGCTGCCCAGCAGCGTCGTGTGGGCGACCCGGTCGAGCTGGTCGCGGATGGCCTGGTCGATGGCGCCAACGCGGTGCCCGTGGACGTTGCACCACAGCGACGAGACGCCGTCGAGGTAGCGGTTGCCCTCGGTGTCGACCAGCCAGTTGCCCTCCGCCGACTCGATGATCAGCGGATCCCCCGCGGCGTAGTCCTGCATCTGCGTGAACGGGTGCCAGACGTGGGCGCTGTCCTTCTCGAACAGCTCGCGAGTCCTCGCGGAGGTCACGGCCGCGACGATAGCACCCTCAATGGACGCTTAAGAGGCAGGCGCTACCATTTGCCCGGAATGGCCAGCCCCAAGAAGACCGCCAAGCAGGCGCGCCTTGATGCCCGGGCGCAGCAGATCCAGCGGCAGCAGGCCCGCGAGGCACGCAACCGCAACATCGTCATCGGTGTCTTTGCGTTCGTGATCGTCCTCGGCGCGGGCGGCCTGTACCTCGTCACCAACCCGCCGGACTTCCTCGCCGGCAGGACCGCCGCCAACCCCAACGCCAAGGTGACCGACCCGATGCCGATCCCCGAGGAGGGCCACGACCATGTCCCCGACGGCAGCCCGATCCAGTACCAGCACCAGCCGCCATCGTCGGGGAACCACTACTCCTCGGCAGGCGCGCCACGGCCGTGGGGTCCGTACAAGGACGAGGTTCCGCCGGGGGCGTTCGTCCACAACCTGGAGCACGGCGGGATCGTGGTCGCCTACAGGTGCAGCGGCGCAGAGTGCGACGACATGTACAAGCAGGTGCAGGACGTCTTCAGCAAGCTCACCCCCCACCCGGCGCCGACAACCAACCCGACGACCAACGAGGTCAAGTTCATCTCCACCCCGTACCAGCAGATGGAGCCCAAGGTTGCGCTCCTGGCCTGGGACACCGAGCAGGACCTCAGCTCCATCGACTTCGGCCTGATCAACGACTTCTACGAGAAGTACCGCGACCACGGCCGCGAGGACGTCGCCTAGCCACTACGCTGGAGACATGACAGCCGCCGAGCCGGCGCGGGAGGGGACCGAGACAGGGGACCAGATCCCCCGTCCAGCCTCCCTGGAGGCCACCGCCCACATCGGCGCCACGCGCGCCCGCATCGCCGCCCGCAGCCGGGTGCGGGAGGTGATCTTCGGGACCCAGGACGGGCTGCTCACCACCCTTGGCCTCGTGACCGCCGTGGGCGGCGCCACCACCGACCGCTACACCGTGCTCGTCGCCGGGCTGGCGGGCGCGCTGGCCGGGATGATCGCGATGGGGGCGGGGGCGTACATCTCCAGCAAGTCGCAGCTGGACGTGGCCCAGGCCGAGGTGGAGCGCGAGATGCGCGAGCTGGAGATGAACCCCGAGCGCGAGCTGGAGGAGCTGGTCCAGCTCTTCGAGAGCGAGGGCCTCCCCGAACGCGACGCCCGGCTGGTGGCCGAGAAGATCGCGCAGCGACCGGAGGCGATGCTGGTTGCGATGACGCAGAAGGAGATGGGCCTCGCGCTGGACAGCAGCGAGCCCCGCAAGGAGGGCGCCGTCATGGCGCTCGCCTTCCTCGTCGGCGCGGTCGTCCCGCTGACGCCATGGTTCCTGGCCAGCACCCGCCACGTCGGGCTGACCCTGGGCCTGGAGCTCAGCCCAGCCCTGCTCTTCAGCGTCACCGGGACGGTCATCGCGCTGTTCGCGATGGGCGTCGGCAAGGCCCGCCTGGCCCACAGCAACCGCCTCCGCGGGGGGCTGGAGGTCATGGCGATCGGCATCGTCGCGGCGGCCGCCAGCTACCTGCTGGGGTCGGTCCTACCCCTCGTCGCGGGGCCCGCCGGCTGATCTCAGGCTGAGATCAGCCCTGTGCTAGACTCCTGCAGCTAAAAAAGCCCAGAGAGGTACTCATAAAATGCCGCAGCGCACGCCGCCCATCGATTTGCTTCGCGCGGAGTTCCAGAACCGCCACTCCGGGTTGCTGACCGACCTCCTCGCCGGGTACACCCGGTTTGTCGAGGAGTCGCCGCCCCTGGGAGAGCGCCAGATGCCCGAACGCCTCCAGCACCTCCTCAGGATGGTCAGGGTGACCGGCCGCAGCTTCCTCAACGACCGCGCCGCCCAGGTGGAGGCCACCGGGATGGAGCGCGACGAGATCCTCGACCTGCTGCTCAAGGACACCGACTCCTGGCTCGAGAAGCACGGCCCCGCCCAGAAGAAGTGGGTCGCGCCCTTCAAAGAGCTGTCGACCGTTCCGCTGAAGCGCTAGTCGCCGGCCACGCCGCTCAGGCCGGGAGGCTTGCGGCGGCGGCCTCGTCGACCAGGAAACGGGATGGGGCCAGCCGCGACACCTGGGCCGCGGGCAGGTCGCTGCCGTCGCTGAATACCTTCGCCAGGGCCTCGGCCTTCTCGGATCCCACCACCATGAAGACGATCTGGCGCGCCATCGCCAGCGCGCCGGGGGTCATCGTCACGCGCTCGGCCGGCTCCACGGGCGCGGTCACGGCCGCCGCCAGGCGCGAGCGCTCCTGCAACGCCGGCGATCCCGGGAACAGCGACGCGGTGTGGCCCTCGGCCCCCATCCCCAGCAGGACCAGGTCGAACGCCGGCTGGCGCTCGGCCTTGAGCGCCCGGATGTCGGCGTCGTACTCGGCCGCAGCGTTCTCCGGCGGTACCTCGCCCGGCATCCGGCGGACGGCGCTCGACGCGATCTTGAGGGGGTCAAGGAGCGCCTCCCGCGCCATCCGGTAGTTGCTGCGCTCGTCGTCCGGCGGCACGCACCGCTCGTCGCCGAAGTAGAACGACACCCGCCGCCAGTCGACCTCGTCGCGCAGCTCACCGGCCAGCAGGTTGTACGCGGCGCGGGGCGTGCTGCCGCCGGCCAGCACCAGGCGGCAGCCGCCGTGCTCGTGGATGGCCTTGAAGGCAGCGTCCACCACCGCGCCGGCGGCCGCCCGCGCGACCGCTTCCGCGTCGCGAAGCCGTACGACCACCCCTACCCCCCCACCAGGCGCGTCACCCGACTCAGCTCGTCTGGGCGGCCTGGATGCGGGCAGCCGACATGAGCGCGTCCTCGTAGACCCGGTCGCGACCAAGACGGGCCAGCTCGCGGCTGAGCACTTCGGCCTCGTCCGGGTGGGGCATGTGCACCGTCCGGCTTATGGTGCGGGTGCCCGTCTCCCGCAGGGACAGGTGACCCTCGCCCTGCACCGACATCAGCTCCAGCTCGAGGCGGTTGCGACCCAGGTGGGCCTCCATCCGCACCCCCCGCAGCGGCATGGTGCCGTTGGTCGAGCGGCCGCCGCTGAAGCCGATCAGGGCGCGCGACCCCGAGCCGGCGAGCTTCATGCTCACGCCGCCCTGGGCCCACGCCGGTGAGGAGTAGCCGGCGCGCGAGGCGATCCAGGCCGCCATCAGGAGCTCGGCCGAGGTCACCGGCTGCCTCGCACCGCGGCTGCCGATGACCTCCAGCCGGGTGAGCCCGTCGAGGTACTCGGCGCGATGGCCCTCGTCGAAGATCGCCGCCAGCGCCTGGCGGAAGCCGTCGAGCCGGGTCCACGCCATGTCCCCGATCACCAGCCGACCGAAGGACGGGGTCTCGTTGCGGGCGCCGAACGTCCCCGCCTGCCCCTCGACCTCCAGCGACATCTCCCCCAGCCGCG
>JAXDLV010000093.1:0-7508 GCA_034666445.1 Chloroflexota bacterium
CTGCGTCGCCAGCTCACGGGCGAGGCTCTTCGCGGTCGCGGCGGCACCGGGGACGTCGATCTTGTTGAGCGCCACCAGGCGCACCCGGCCCGGCAGCTCCGCCTCGTACGCGCGCAGCTCCTCGGTGACCGCGCGCCAGTCGGCCAGGCTCTCCGCCGCCGGCCTGGCGCAGTCGACGACGTGCACCAGCAGGCCCGTGCGGGTGAGGTGCTTGAGGAACGCCGTGCCCAGCCCGGCGCCCTCGGAGGCGCCCTCGATGAGACCGGGGATGTCGGCCAGGGTGAGGCGGAAGCCGTCGGGCATGTCCAGCACCCCGAGGTTGGGCTCGAGCGTGGTGAAGGCGTAGCCGGCGACCTTCGGCGTCGCCGCGGTGAGCGCCCCCAGGAGCGTTGACTTGCCGGCGTTGGGCGCCCCGACGAGGCCGACGTCGGCGATCACCTGCAGCTCGAGGCGGAGCTCGCGCTCCTGACCGGGCTCGCCCAGCTCCGCGAACTTCGGCGAGCGTCGGCGGCTGTCGGCGAAGTGGGCGTTGCCCCGGCCGCCCTTGCCACCGCGGGCGACGAGCAGCTCCTCGCCATCGGCGGTGATCTCGCCGAGCACCTCGGTGCCGTCTGCCAGGTGGGCAACGGTGCCCACAGGGACGAGCACCCGGACGTCGTCGGCGTCGGCGCCGTGGCGGAGGGAGCGGCCACCGGCGCCGCCGCGCTCGCTCGCCACCAGGCGGTGGCCGCGGAAGTGGGCCAGGCTGTTCAGCCCCTGGCTGCCCACCAGGAAGACGTCGCCGCCGCGCCCGCCATCGCCACCGTCGGGGCCGCCCTTGGGCACGTACTTCTCGCGGCGGAAGCTGACCGAGCCGGGACCACCGGCCCCGGACCTGACCACGATCCGGACCTCGTCCAGGAACATGGCCTGGCGGTTAGGCCGGCGCCTTCTCCGAGGCGGGCTCCGAGGCGGGCTCCGAGGCGGCGGACTCCGCGACGGCCGTGGCCGCCGGCTGCGGGGTCTGCGTCGCGCCGCCATCCGGGCCGGCGGCCGGCGCGATGCTGACGCGCTTCTTGTCGCGGCCGAAATCCTGGAACGCGACGGTCCCGGTGGCGAGCGCGTACAGGGTGTAGTCGCGACCGAGGCCCACGTTCTCGCCGGGGTGGATGCGCGTGCCCCTCTGCCGGACGATGATCGTGCCGGCGCTGACCAGCTCGCCGCCGAAGCGCTTCACGCCCAGGCGCTGGGCGTTGCTGTCGCGGCCGTTGCGGGAGCTCCCGCCACCCTTCTTGTGGGCCATCTAGGCGTCCTCGTCCTTATTCTTGTCGGCGGCCTTCGTGGCCTTCGCCCTGCCACCGGGGCCGCTCACGGAGAGCACCTCGAGGAGGCTCTGCTCCTGGCGGTGGCCCTGGGTGCGACGGTAGCGCTTCTTGGCCTTGTACTTGTAGACGATGAGCTTGTCGCCGCGGGGCTCAGCGACCACGCGGGCGGTGACGGCGGCACCCTCGACCGTCGGCCGGCCGATGGTCACGCTGCCGCCGTCGGTGAGCATCAGGACCTGGTCGAACACGACCTCCCCGCCGGTGGCGGTTCCGACGCGGTCGACGGTGACCCGCTGCCCCTCGGACAGCCGGTACTGCTTGCCGCTGATCTTGACGACTGCTTCCATATCAATTCACCGGGCCGCCTGCGATGTGCGTGCGTGGTCGGCAGGTGGCGCGAGCGCCGATTTTAGCACGCGCCTCGATGCCGGGCGCCTACTTGATCACGGTCACCTGGGCCTGGTCGGTGACGGTCTGTGCCGGCAGGTCGTTGTAGCTGACGGTGATGCTGATGGGGTAGTTGCCGGGCGCCTCCCCACTGACCACCTTGGCGTCGAACCCGATGCGCAGCGCCCCCACCGCGCCCCCCTGCTCGAGGCCCGGCATCTGCCACGTCCCCCAGGTGGGCGCGACGCTGTTGGGGAGCGGGTCGGTGACGCCGATGCGGATGGAGTTGCCCCCCAGCTCTGTGGTTCCGGCGTAGATGAAGCCCGCGGGCAGCGCGGCGCTGATGAACGTCCCGTTGGCCGCCGCGGTGCCCTTGTTGCTGAGGGTGAGGACGTAGTGGGTCGTCTCCCCCGGCTTGACCGGGCTGCGGGTCGCCACCGAGAGGTCCACCAGCGCGGTCGGGGTCACCGAGAACACGATCGGCTTGGCCGAGAGCGGGTCCGTGTCGTCGGTTGTGACCTCGACGAAGTTGGGCGTGCGCGCCGGCGTCGTGCTCACCGACAGGACGAAGTCCAGGGTCAGCTTGGTCGGCTTGTCGGGGGTCCCGCCGGGGAGGCTCCAGGCCGCCCAAAGCGGCGCGGGGCTGTTGACCGGAGGGTCGCTCGTCCGCGTTCGGATGGCGTCGCCACCGACCGACTTGGTGCTGACGAAGGAGAAGCCGCTGGGCAGGTTGTCGCGCACGGTCAGGCCCCGGGCGGTCCCGGCGTCGCTGTTGGTGACCTCCACGCGGACGGTCTTGAAGGTCTTGGGCGCGCTCTCGGGGGTCATGTCCTGCTGCGTCACCGTCAGCGCCAGCGGCCCGGGCAGCAGGGAGCAGCCCTGCAGCAGCGGCGCCATCGCACTGACGAGCAGCAGCGCCAGCGCCCCCCGGGCGACCCTAGACTGCGATCCGGCCATCGGTCAGAAGAGCATGTCCTTGCGCCGGATCAGGATCGACTGGACGATCCCGATCGCCGCCATGTTGGTCAGCATCGAGCTGCCACCATACGAGACAAACGGCAGCGGGATCCCCACGACCGGCAGCACGCCGATGTTCATGCCGACGTTGACGACCACCTGGAACGCGATCATCGTGGCCACCCCGAACGCCAGCAGCGCCCCGAACTGGTCGCGCGCCAGGTGCGACGCCCGCAGCAGCCGGGTGAGCAGCAGGAAGAACAGCGACAGCAGGATGATCGCCCCGAGGAAGCCCCACTCCTCGCTGAAGATCGCGAAGATGAAGTCGGTCACGCGGCTGGGGACGAAGCCCAGCTGGCCCTGCGTGCCCGTGAGGAAGCCCTTGCCGAAGAAACCCCCGGAGCCGACCGCGATCTTGGCCTGGAAGATGTTGTAGCCGGCCCCGAGCGGGTCTGAGCCGGGGTTGAGGAACGTGATCAGGCGGTTGCGCTGGTATCCCTGCAGGCGGCTGGCGGCCAGTGGCAGGAGCGCCGCCGCGAGGGCCAGCGACCCCAGCAGGTAGCGCTTCGGCACCTCGGCCATGAACGCCAGGCCGTAGAAGAGGGCAACGAAGACGATTGCCGTGCCGAGGTCGGGCTGGACCAGGATGAGAAGGGTCGGCGGGACCAGCAGCGCCAGTCCCAGCAGGAACGTGGCGGGGCTCTTGATGCGGTCCCGGCGGCTGTGGAAGAAGCGGGCCAGCACGATGATCATCAGCAGCTTCGAGATCTCCGAGGCCTGCAGCTCGAAGAACCCCAGGTAGATCCAGCGCTGCGCCCCCAGGGCCTGGTGGCCCGCCACCCGCACCAGCAGCAGCAGGCCGATCACCGCGATGTACGTCAGGCCGTAGAGCCGGCCCAGTGAGCGGTAGTCGGTGAGCGAGAAGTAGAGGATGGCGGCCGCCCCGGCGACGATGTAGATCAGCTGGTGGACGAACTCGACGCGGTCGCCGCCCGAGGCGCTGAATATGGCGGTGGCCCCCAGCACCAGCACCATGAGCAGGAACAGGCCCATGACGTAGTCGTACTGGCGGACGGCGCTGCCCCGCTCGGTGACCGCCGCCACTCAGCCCCCTGCCGCCAGGGCCGGGTTGGGGCCGGTGGCGCGGATCTCGTCGCGGTGCGCGAAGTAGTAGCTCATGATCCGCGCCGTGGTCGGCGCCGACACGTCGCTGCCCTCTCCCCCGCCCTCGATGAACACCACGACGGCGACCTCGGGGTCCACCGCCGGGGCGTAGGCCGTGTACCAGGCGTGGGTGGGAAAGTTCCCCTTGGCGTCGGGCAGGCCGTACTGGGCGGTGCCCGTCTTGCCGGCGGGCGAGGGGACGTTCTTGAAGGCGGCCTGGTTCCAGACGAAACCGGACGTGCCCCCGGTCTGGGCCGCCTCGCGGAGGCCCTCCCGCACGATCGCCAGGACCTGGCCCGGCGCCTGGACGTCGTGGTCGAGGACCGGGGCGAACGGCCTGACGTCAGCCCCGTCGATCCCCGTGATGCGGTTGTTGAGCTGGGGCTTGAGGAAGTGGCCGCCGTTGGCCACCGTCGACGTCCACTGGAGCACCTGCAGGGGGGTGGTGAGCAGGTAGCTCTGGCCGATGCCATAGGTGATCGTGTTGCCCTCGTACCAGGTGCTGTCCTGCCACGCGGGGTCGCCGGTCTCCTTGAAGGCCTCGTCGAAGTAGCGCTTCTTCCAGTCGCTGTTGGGGACGATCCCCTTCACCTCACCACCGATGTCGATCCCGGTCTGGCGACCGACGCCGAAGTCGGAGGCGAACTTGCTCAGCACCTGGTCTCCCATCTGGTCCGCGACCGTGTAGAAGAAGACGTCGCAGGAGTGGGCGATGGCCTGGACCACGTTCTGGCTGCCGTGGCCACCCGTGTTCCAGCAGAGGAAGGTCGTGGTGCCGCGCACCAGGCGGCCGGGACAGTTGATGGAGCTGCCCTGGTTGATCGTGCCCGCCGTCAGGGCCGCCGAGGCGGTCACCGGCTTGAACGTCGACCCCGGCGGGTACAGGCCGCCGATGGCGCGGTCCAGCAGCGGCAGGCGGCGGTCGTCGACCAGCGCCTGGTACTGCTGCGTGGTGATCCCCTCGGCAAACTCGTTGACGTTGTAGTCGGGCAGGCTGACCATGCTGTACACCTCCCCGGTCTGGGGGTTCATCACCACCGCCGCGCCTGACAGGCCGAGGTTGCCGCCCTGCTTCTTGTGGGCGGCGTCCATCCCCGCCTGCAGCTGCGTGACCACCTCGCGCTGGAGGTCGATGTCGACGCTGAGGTAGACGTTGTCGCCGGGCACGGGGTCGGTCGTCTGCAGCCTGGCCTTGATCTGTCCCTGGGCGTCGGTCTCGACCACCTGCTGGCCGCTGGTGCCGCGCAGCCACTGCTCGTCGGCGTACTCCAGCCCGGACTTGCCCACCTGGTCGTCCAGCAGGTAGCCCTTGTCGTGGAGGTCGCGGTATTCGTCGGGGTCGAGCTTGCCGACATAACCCAGCACATGGGACATCGCGGCGCCCTCGATGTAGTGGCGGCTGAGCTCGGTGGTCAGGCGGATGCCGGGCAGGTTGGGCTCGTTCTCGGAGAGCGCCTCGTAGGTGGCGTTGTCGAGGTTGCGTTTGAGCACCACCGGCTGGAACGGCTCGGCGGCGTGCGCCGACGCCTGGCGGTCGATCTCCTCCGGCGACAGCCCCAGCAGGCGGCCCAGCAGCACCAGCTCCTTCGTCCTCTCGGCGGCGCCGCGGGGGAGGTCGATGGGGACCATGCTGGCGGCGAAGCTGCCGGCGTTGACCACCAGCTGCTTCCCGTGGCGGTCGAAGATGATGCCGCGGGGCGCGAGCACCGTCTCCTGGCGGATGCGGTTGCCCTCGGCCAGCTCGGCGTATTGCGCACCCTGCTGCACCTGGAGGCTGAAGAGGTTGTAGCCCAGGGCGCCGAAGGCCAGCACCAGGAAGCCGCCAAAGCCGAGGATTCGCAGCGGCACCGGGCGGGCCTTCGAGTGGGGTCGTATGTCACGCGGTGCGAGGCCGTCGTCGTCGAGGCGGCCCGGGTCCTTCAGCCGCGGCCGGGGGTTGCGAGGGTCGACGATCCGCGGCTGGCGGCGGCCGAACCACCGCCTCACCACTCGGGCAGGACCGAGGTGGGGAATCGCCTGTCGATGGCCCGCTGCAGCAGGAACACGGGCACCAGCAGGACCATGTTGTAGGCCGCGCCCGGCAGGAGGTCGAGGATGACGGTGTCCACCAGGGTCACCGGGTGGCCGGTGACCGCCAGCACCGCCATGAGGAGGAGCCCGTACGCAAGGGTTGCGGCCAGCACCGCGGCGGCGGCGTAGAGTGCGGTGCTGCCCTGCATGACCCGGTGCCCGAGGTCGGCGACGAAGACCACCACCACCAGCGCCAGCAGGTGCGCCCCGGGGGGCATCTGCGACAGCGCGTCGAGGAGGAGCCCGCCCACGATCGCCCAGGGCATGGCCTCACCGCGGCCCCGCACGACGGCCCAGCACACCACCCACACCAGCAGCAGGTGGGGCCTGGCGGGGCCGACCTCGAGGCCGGGCACCAGCGACGTCTGCATGGCGGCGAGCAGGCCCAGGATCGGCAGGGCGAGCCAGGGGGTCATCAGCCGATGGGGACGAAGTCGGTGTCGACGATGACGAACTCGAGGCGGGCGAGGTCGTCAAGGGGCGAGACCTCCGCCACCTGGGCGACCTGGGCGGGCTCGTAGTGGAAGCTCGACACCGACACCACCGGCAGCCCCTTGGGGAAGTTGCCGCCCAGCCCCGAGGTGACGAAGACCTCGCCCCTGTCGAGGTGAACATCCGTCGGCGCGCCCAGGATCTCCACCACCAGCCGCCCCTCGCGCACCTTCAGAGTGCCCCCGAGGTGGGCCTGCGCCGACTCCACGTTCACGGGCAGGTTGGTGTCGCTGACCAGGCGGACCTGGGCCGAGTTGCCCTGGACCGAGACCACCCGCCCCACCAGGCCCCGCTGGCCAAGGACGGACATGCCCACCTTCAGCCCCTTGTTGGAGCCGGCGTTGATGGTCATCGCCTGGCTCAGCCGCTCGGGGTCGAAGCCGATCACCTCGGCGGCGGTGCTGTGAAAGCGAAGCGAGTCCTGGAGGCCGAGGAGGTCCTTCAGCTGCTGGTCGGTCAGCTGCTGGGTGCGGGCCTGGTCGAGCTGGCGCTGGAGGTCGGCGACCTGGGCCTTGAGGCGCCGGTTCTCCGCCGCGGTGTCGCCGATCGAGCCGATCGTGCCGACAAAATCGCGCGCTCCCCGGCCCGCGGACGAGAGCCCCGACTGCAGTGGCTCGTACACGACGGCGGCGGCGCCACGGACGGCGTCGAAGCGCAGCAGCTGGCCCAGGCCAAGGAGCACGACGGCGAGGACCACGGCGAAAACGAAGTACGAGGTGGCCCGCGATTGCGAGCCTCGGCGCATCACCCGACCTAGGCTAGCAGCGCCCGGTTAGGGGCGCTTTGGGCGATTCGGGACTGGCCCGGGAGCCCCGCGCCGAGTTCAGATGGTGGCCGCCACCGCCTCCCGCGCGGAGCGCCCCGGGGTCCGCCGGGGACGCCCCGGATCGAGGGCGCCGGTGGCCACCAGGTACCCGGCCAGGGCCCACATCGGCACCGCCATCGCAAGCCCCATCGGCGCCGCCACCAGCGTGTTGGACGCCGCCAGGGCCAGGCACAGGGGGGCGACCAGCGCGTTGAAGGTGGCGTGGGCCACCGCCGGCGCGAACAGCGAGCCCGATGTCCGCCGCAGCCACGCGAGGACGACGCTGAACGGCGCGGTCACCAGGCACATCGCCGCCACCCCACCGAGCC
>JAXDLV010000094.1:0-5405 GCA_034666445.1 Chloroflexota bacterium
GGCCGCCCAGGTCCCGACCGAACTCGGCCACGACGTCGTCGACGCTGAGCGTTCCCAGCGCGACGTGGTCGAGGACCACCGACGCGGCCGTCAGGTGGTGTAGGGCAGGAGCGCGATGTGCCGCGCCCGCTTGAGGGCCACCGTCAGGCGGCGCTGGTGCCGGGCGCAGGTGCCGGTGACCCGACGAGGCAGGATCTTGCCCCGCTCGGAGACGTAGCGCCGCAGGCGCGCCACCTCCTTGTAATCGATGTCCTCGATCTTCTCCACGCAGAAGCTGCAGACCTTGCGATGGGGGCGGCGGGAGCCGCGGTCCAGGTCAGACATCAGAAGGGAATGTCATCCGGGTCGATCTCCTCACCCCCGCCACCGCCAGAAGCGGCGGCGCCGCCGCCGCCGTTGGCCACCGCGGCCGGGCCGCCGCTACCAGCGCCGCCCGAGGTGGGCTGGAACTCGTCGTCGGCCACGGCGCCACCGCCGCCGCCGCCGCCGGCCCCGCGGGACTCGAGGAACTGAACGTCGTTGGCGTTGATCTCGGTGGTGGTGCGCTTCTGGCCGTCCTGGCCCTCCCAGGAGCGCGTCTGCAGCCGCCCCTCGACGTACACCAGCGAGCCCTTGTGCAGGTACTGGGCGCAGATCTCGGCGAGGTTGCGCTTGCCCTGGTTCCAGGCGATCACGTTGTGGAAGTCGGTGAATTCCTTCCGCTCGCCGTCGGGACCGGTGCCATAGCGGTTGGTGGCCATCCCGAACCGGGTCATCGCAGTGCCACTCTGGGTGTAGCGCATCTCGGGGTCGCGGGTTAGGCGCCCGATCAGCATCGCCTTATTCAGGTTCATCGACTCTCTCCTCGGTGGCCGCGGTCGCGGCCGGCTGCTGCTCCTGTTCCGCTGCTTCTGCTGGCTGGGCTTCCTCTGCCTCCGCGGGGGCTGCCTCCGCGGGGGCTGCCTCCGCAGGGGCTTCTACCGGAGCCGTCTCGGGCTCGGGCGCCGCGGCGGGCTCCGGCGCCGCGGCGGGCTCGGGCGCCGCGGCCTCTGCCGCCGGGGTCTCAGCCGCCGGTGGCTCTTCCATCGGTGCGGGGGGCTCCGCGTCGGCCACGACCGCGGTGTCGACCGCGGCGGCGGCCGCCGGTGCGGCGGGCTCCTCGGCGTCGTCCTCGTCCTCGTCGGTGACCGCGGGCGGGGCGGCCTCGGCCTCCTCCTCGGTCACGACGGGCTCGTACATCGCCGCAAGTTCCTCAGGCGTCGCCTCCGGCACCACCACCTCCGTCTGCCCGATGGCGGGCGCCTCGCGGCGCACCAGCAGGTGGCGGAAGACGGTGTCGGAGATCTTGAGCACCCGCTCCAGCTCGACGATCTTCGCGGTGTCGATCTCGAAGTTCGAGACGACGTAGTAGCCCTCGTTGTACTGGCCCACCTGGTATGCCAGCCGCCGCTTGCCCCAGGCCGCCGTCTTGGTCACGCTGCCGTCGTTGGCCACGATCAGCTGGTGCACGCGGTCGGTGGCGGTGGTGACCTGCTCGTCGTCAAGCTCCGGCCTGACAATGAACATCAGCTCGTAGGACGCCAAATGAGAACCTCCTTCCCATGGGAATGACCGCCCGGCGGGCGACCAGAAAGGGCCGAAAAGACCAGGGATTCTAGCAGCGGCCCGGCGACGGGATGGTCGACCCGCCCGGGGTCATTGGTCTATCCTGAGATCGCCGCCAAATCGGGCGATTGTGCTGGAAGGCACCTGTGGAGAAGAACGATGTTGAAGACCAGCCGGGTGGCATCCCGTCTTTCGCTGCTCGTCACCGTGGCCATCGTCGTCGCCGTGGGCGCCGCCGCGGGTACGGTGTCAGTTGCGCCGCGCTCGACGCAGGTGGCCACCGCGGCCGGTGTGCCCATCGGCTTCGAGGTCCCCCGCGTCACCGACCCCATCCACACGTACGGCGAGCCCGACATCGCGATCAGCTCGGCCGACGCCGAGAGCGAGTTCAACTACGTCGTGGACCCCAGCAACGCCACCACCGGCAACGTCAGCGTCAGTGGCCCAGCGGGCACAGGTGTGCAGCGCAGCATCTGGGAGGCCTCGGTTGACGGCGGCCACACGTTCCGGACGATCACCCGCGACAGCCAGATCGCCGACCTGCTGCAGGGAGCGTTCCCGCTGAGCGGGGCGCAGCTGGTGGCGCCGGGCGGTGGCGACACCGAGATCAAGTACGACCACACCGGCAAGCAGTACTTCGCCGACCTCTGGGCCCTGGCCTGCCAGCACACGGCGACCCGCGAGGTCAACCTGGACGGCACCGAGAACACCCTCGAGGCGCCTGCGGGTGGCTGTAACAACCTCAACCTCCAGGGTTCCGACCGCCAGTGGATCGTGGTCAAGGACCACTACCTCTCGCCGGTGCCGGAGCTCGCCCCCCCGGTCGACCAGGGGTCCACCCCACCCCTGGTCTACATGGAGTACAACGACCTGACCGGCGCGCAGTGGATGCGCAGCACCGACGGCCTCACCTACGTCAACGCCCAGGCGGACGGGGTGGGCGGCGGCGCGGCCAGCCTGGGCGGGTACAACCCGTTCGGCGCGGACGGGGTGCCGACGATCGACCAGGTCACCGGCAAGGTCTTCGAGGCGTCGTTCGCCAGCAACGACACCATCCACCTCAACATCGGGACGCCGATCAACGCCAACGGCGACCTCTGCTTCCTCGACCCCGCCCCGAGCTCCGAGCTCTGCCCGGAGACCAGCGGCCTGATCACGGTTGCCACCGGCCGCCACAACGACAGCGGCGCGGTGGCCAGCTTCATGGTCACCTCGCTCGACATGGCCCGCAACCTGTGGGTCGCCTGGGTTGACTCCAGCTCCACCGACGCGGAGGACCAGACGTACGTCGCCGTGTCCCCGCCCGGCGACAACAACTGCTGGTGCACCTTCAGCCCGGCCATCCAGGTGAGCTCGCCCCCCTCCCAGGTGGGCATCTTCCCCTGGATCCAGGCCGGCGCGGCGGGCATCGCCGACGTCGTCTGGTACGGCTCCGACACGCTGGCCAACCCCAGCACCAAGAGCGGCCAGAAGTGGGACGTCTACATGTCCCAGGTCAAGTGGCCGCTCGCCACCGAGGACATCCCGGCGGCGCAGCAGGGCAACGTGCTGGTGCAGACCCAGAACGTGGACATCAACGCCACGCCCGCGATCGAGCAGGTCAAGGTCACGCCCCACCCGATGAAATTCGATGACATTTGTCTCTCGGGGACGGGCTGCATCCTCTCCCAGGGCAACCGCAACCTGGCCGACTTCTTCGAGATCCACACCGACCGCACCGGCGCGGCCATGATCGTCTATGACGACGCCGGCAACCCGTATGTCGAGCTGGCGCCTGCCGACATCGAGGGGCTGAGCCACATCGGCACGCCGATAGTCACCGTCGCCCGGCAGTCCTCGGGGCCAGGTCTCCTGGGCACCAATGTCAGCGGCCCGTCCAACGCGCCCGTGAGCGGCCTTGACGACGCCGGCCACGACGGCCTGTTCCCGGTGTTCGGCGGCGACGACATCCCCGGCATGGACATCCTGGGCAACCACATGTCCACCTCCGGGCAGACCCTGACCCTGACCACCAAGATCGCCGTCAACGACCCGCTGGGGGCGCTGACCCAGATCAAGTGCCCAACCTGCCTGCTGCAGTACGTGACCCGCTGGCAGATGGGCAATCACGTCTACTACGGCATGTACGAGACCGACGCCTCCGGGCTGACCGCCAACTACTACGCCGGCGAGGTCCAGGTGGTCGACGACTGCTCCGTCTCGGCGTGCGACCCGCACATCGTGGTGTACCCGGAGCTGCCGCCCAACGGCCACATCGAGTCGGGCCACATCGATTGCCCGGCATCGCCGTCGGCCGAGGACCCCTGCACCATCACCGAGGAGATCAACCTCGCCGACATAGGCGGCCCCACCAACGACAGCCTCCTGGAGGAGGTCGGTAGCTACGCGCTGTACTCGCTGGTGCCGATGTCCCTTGTGAACCAGGCGGGCGCGCGGGTCGACACCGTGCCCAACCAGGTCGACGGCGTCTGCTGCTACAACTTCGGCGCCGCCGGGGTGGTTGCGCCGCCGCCATCGCCCGAGGCCAGCCCCAGCCCCGACACCACGCTGCCCAACACGTCGACCGGTGGCGGGGGACCGGGACTGGCGGCGCTGCTGGTGTTCCTGGTGGGCCTGCCGCTGGCGGCTGACGAGTGGCGCCGGCGGCGACGCGCGAGGCGCGCGGCTAGCTCGTAACGAGCACCGTCGACGACGGGCAGAAGTCGTTCAGGACGCAGCCCGGGCAGTTGGGCTTGCGCGCGGTGCAGACGGCGCGGCCGTGCATGATCAGGCGCAGGCCAAAGTCGCTCCACAGCTCGGGCGCGAGGTTGCGGGTCACCTCCGTCTCGATCTTCACCGGGTCGGCCTGGCGGGTCATCCCGATGCGGTTGGAGAGGCGGGTGACGTGGGTGTCGACCGCCAGCCCGGGGATCCCGAACGCCACCCCCAGCACGACGTTGGCGGTCTTGCGGCCGACGCCGCGGAGGGTGACGAGGTCCTCCATCCGCGGCGGAACCTCGCTGCCGAAGCGCTCCACCAGGTCACGGGAGCAGCCGATGATCGCCTTGGTCTTCTGGCGGAAGAACCCCGTCGGCTGGATGATCCTCTCCAGCTCGCCGGGTTCGGCGTTGGCAAACGCCGCGGGGTCGGGGTAGCGGCGGAACAGGCCGGGGGTGACCATGTTGACCCGCTCGTCGGTGCACTGGGCGCTGAGGATGGTGGCCACGAGCAGCTGGAACGGGTTGGCATGCACCAGGGCGCACACCGCCACTGGGTACGCCTCCGCCAGGCGCTCCGCCGCCAGGACGGTCCGGGCGCGGACGTCGGCGCGGGTCCCCAGGCGGATCCGGCGGGGCTTCTTGCGCAGGACCCGCCGCGAGCGGGCGGTACCCGGCTTGCGCGGCTTGGCGATGGCGGCCATCGACTGATTCTCCCGACGCCGTCACGTGACCGCGACGTGGCGCCGAGGTGACAGCCACGAAACCGCCGCCAACATCTCTTTACCGAACCTTTGCAGCGATCCACCCCGCCCGTTGATACGTAATAGGGGAAGAAATCACCCCCTCCGGTGGTTATGTAAGGACAGAAGGTTTGCAATGACAGTGCAGAGCAAGATGACCCACGACTCAATCGAGAAGGCGATCAAGGATTGTGGCCTGCCGGGCCGCCTGGTCGAGCTTGACGGGCGCCTCATCACGCTCGACCTGCTCAACGACCACAGCGAGAAGCTGGAGCGCTTCGAGCTGGGGATGTCGGAGTTCTGCGACCTCCTGCTCGACTGGCGGCAGAAGCTGATCGCGCGCGAGGACAGCCCGACGGTTGCCAGGGTGCGCACCACCGCC
>JAXDLV010000095.1:0-5674 GCA_034666445.1 Chloroflexota bacterium
CTGCTACTCAAGTTCGGCGGGGCCCTCAAGCTGATCCTGCCGGCGCTCTTCAAGGCGCCGTTCATGTTCTCCATCCTGCTGAACATCGGGGTGTACGCGTTCCTCTACAGCACCCAGTACGGCATCGAGTACGGCGTGGTCTACGGCACGGGGATCGTGGCCCTGATCTTCGTCCACGAGATGGGCCACCTCATCGCGGCCCGGATGACCGACACGGAGACCACCAACCCGTTCTTCATCCCGATGATGGGCGCGGTGATCGGGGTGAAGGGGTACCGCAACTCCACCGTCGAGGCGATCAACGGCATCGGCGGGCCGATCCTCGGCACCATCGGCGCCATGGCGGTGTTCGGCATGGCGACGCTGTTCGGCGTCAACACGCCGTGGGGCTCCCTGTTCGTGCGGCTGGCCTACCTGGGCTTCTTCATCAACTTCTTCAACATGATCCCGGTGACCTTCGGCGGGGGGTTCACGCTCGACGGCGGGCGCATCCTGCAGGCGGTGAGCAAATGGTTCTACGTCGCCGGGGTAGCGATGCTCGGCGCCATGGTCGCGTTGAACGTCTTCCACAGCGTTTTCGTGCTCATCTTCCTGGTGCTGGCGATCTACGGCACCTACAAGCGCTTCCAGCGCCCCGACGATCCCACCTACAACACGACCACGCCGAGCGGCAAGGCGGTGATCGGCCTCTCCTACCTCGCGCTGCTGGTGTTCCTGGTGGTCAGCATGGCCAGCACCGAGCAGTTCTTCATGAGCGGCACCCTGTGAGCCTCAAGGACTTCCACCTGCACACGACGATCCCCTGCGCCGACCTGGAGCGGGCGCGCCGGTTCTATGGCGAGACCCTCGGCTTCGAGCAGGGCCTGGAGGGGCCGGGAGGCGTTTTCTTCGAGGCCTCCGGCGGCAGCCGCCTGGCGCTGTTCCCCACCCCCAACACTGAGCGCGGCGGCCACACCCAGCTGGGGGTGTCGGTCGAGGACCTCGACGCGGTGGTGGCCGACCTCAAGTCGCGCGGCGTGGTCTTCGAGGAGTACGACTTCCCCGGGCTCAAGACCGAGGGCGGCATCGCGACGACGTCCGCCGGCCGGGCCGCCTGGTTCAAGGACACCGAGGGAAACACCATCGGGTTGGTCGAGCTGGCGTGAGTTTGGCGCGAACTGGCCTTGGCTATAATCGGCGGGCGATGAAGGCTGAGATCCACCCCACCTGGTACCCGGAAGCGGTCGTGCACTGCCTCTGTGGGAACACGTTCCACACCGGCTCGACCATGCCCGAGCTCAAGACCGAGGTCTGCTCCGTGTGCCACCCGTTCTTCACGGGCCAGCAGCGGATTGTCGACACGGGCGGCCAGGTGGAGCGGTTCCAGAAGCGCCTGACGAAGAGCCGCACCCCGATCGGGTAGCGGTGGCGGCGGCCTCCCCGGCCGGGGCGGCAACGACACCTTTCTTCTACGGCGGCCAGGCCGTGATCGAGGGCGTGCTCATGCGCGGCCCCACCTCCTGGGCGGTTGCCGCCCGCCGTCCCGATGGCGAGATCGCGCTCCGTCGCGACGAGCTCAAGAGCCCTGTTTACCGCCGGCGCTTCTTCCGCCTCCCGTTTGTCCGGGGGGTGGTGGGGCTGGGGGAGATGCTTCACCTCGGCACCTCCGCGATGATGTGGTCGGCCAACGTGAAGGCCAAGGCCGAGGACATGGAGATCGGCCGCGGGGCGATCGCGATCACCATCACGATCTCGATGATCTTCTCGTTCGGCCTGTTCTTCGGCCTGCCGCTGCTGGCCGGTGGAGCCTTGCGCGACCGCGGCGGCTCCCTGGCCTTCACCGCAGTCGAGGGTGCCACCCGGGCGCTGCTGCTGGTGGGCTACCTCTACCTGATCTCGTTCATCCCCGACGTTCGCCGGCTCTTCCAGTACCACGGCGCAGAGCACAAGACCATCAACGCCTATGAGGCCGGTGCGCCGCTGACCGTCGAGGGCGTAACCGCCCAGAGTCGTCTGCACCCGCGCTGCGGCACCGGGTTCCTGGTGGTCGTGGTGGCGGTGAGCATCATCGTCTTCACCTTCGTCGGGAGGCCCTCGCTGCCGGTGCTGGTGGCGTCCCGAATCCTGCTGGTGCCGGTGATCGCGGCGATCTCCTACGAGTTGATCAAGCTGATGGCGAGGCACAGCGGCAACCCGGTTGTGGCCCGGCTGCTGGTCCCGGTGCTCGGTGCCCAGTACCTGACCACCCGGGAGCCGGACCCCGACCAGATGGAGGTGGCGCTGGAGGCCTTCAAGAACGTCCGCGAGGACGCGCGGCTCGAGCGGGAGATGGTGCGCTGAGCGACGGCGGCACCCGGCTCGACTCGGTGCTGGCCCGATCCGAGGAGGTCGAGCGCCAGCTGGCGGACCCCGCCGTCATCAGGGACCTGGACGCGCTGCAGCGGCTGGGCAAGGAGCAGAGCCGCCTCCGGCCGGTGGTGGAGAAGGCGCGCGAGCTCGCGGCGGCGCGCGCGGCGGAGGCCGAGGCGCGCCAGATGCTGGAGTCCGAGACCGACGCCGAGATGCTGGAGTACCTCCGCGAGGAGGCCGCCCGCCAGGCCGAGACCGTCGCCCGCCTGGAGACCGAGCTGCCGCTGCTGCTCATCCCCAGCGACCCCAACGACGAGCGCTCGGTGATCGTCGAGATCCGGGCGGGGACCGGCGGCGACGAGGCGGGTCTCTTTGCCGCCGACCTGTTCCGCATGTACCAGCGCTACGCCGAGCTGCACAGGTGGAAGGTGGAGGTGATGGACATGAGCGCCACCGAGGGCAGCGGCATCAAGGAGGTGGTGTTCGAGGTCAACGGCGACGGCGCCTACTCGCGGCTGAAGTTCGAGTCGGGCGTCCACAGGGTGCAGCGGGTGCCGGCGACTGAGTCGCAGGGCCGGATTCACACCTCGGCGGCGTCCGTGGCGGTGTTCCCGGAGCCCGACGAGGTGGAGGTGGACATCCGCGACGAGGACATCGAGATCGACGTCTACCGCGCGACCGGCCCGGGCGGCCAGTCGGTCAACACCACGGACTCCGCGGTGCGGATCACTCACAAGCCGAGCGGGCTGGTGGTGACCCAGCAGGATGAGAAGTCGCAGCACAAGAACAAGGCCAAGGCGCTCAAGGTGCTGGCCGCCCGGCTCTACGAGCTCAAGCGCGCGGAGCAGGAGAAGGCGATCGGCGACGAGCGCCGCGCGATGGTCGGCAGCGGGGACCGCAGCGAGAAGGTGCGGACGTACAACTTCAAGGAGAACCGCGTCAGCGACATCCGGCTTGACGGCCCGATCTACCGGCTCGAGGACGTGGTCGCGGGCCAGCTGGACCTGGTGGTCGACCCGCTGCTGATCGCGCACCGCACCCAGCAGCTCTCGGGCAATGAGGGCCCTGGGGTGTGAGCCGGCGATGACGGCGCGGCACCCCCTGGTCGCCCTCGCCGTCGTGGCGGTCGCCGCCGTGCTCCTGGCGGGCTGCGTCCTGCCCGGCCCACTGAGCCCTGCGTCCCCCACGCCCTCGCAGGGCGGGAGTCCCTCGGCGAGCCCGTCAGCGGCGGTCGCCGACGTCTGCCCCACGACCGCCCCGAGCGGCGAGGGCACGTCGCCGGTGCAGGCCAACGGCTCGGTCCGCACCTTCCGGGTGACCGTCCCCGCGGGGTGGAAGTTCCGCCCGGCCAGGGAACTCAAGGCCGGCCAAGCACTGAGCCTGGTCAATGAGGGCAGCGCCGCCGCCGTGCACTCGACCTTCATCGTCGACGCCGGGCCCATGGGCGAATCCCCGGAGGACACGGTGAAGTCCCTGCGCCAGGTCCAGGCCAAGTTCACGCTGGCGCCGACCATCACCTGCAGCGTCGGGGGCGAGGTCGCCGTCGCGTTCGGGCTGTCGGGGACACACCCCGACGGTGAGGTGTTCAAGGCCTTCGAGGCGGTCCTCGTCCGGGGGCCGACGCAGTACAGGATCTTCGTCGAGGGAGGCACCGACGACGTTGACGCCTCGATCGTCGACGCCCGCGCGATGCTGGCGTCGTGGACCTGGCTGTCCTGAGCTGAGCCCCGCCCCCGGCCGCTACCCTTGGTGACGGTGGCGGAGCAGGTCATGGAGCTGGTTTCGCGGGCGGCGCCCTACCTCGCCCGCCACGGCTCGGCCAGCCCGCGGCTGGACGCGGAGGTGCTCCTGGCCCACGCCCTCGGGCTGGAGCGCATGGAGCTGTACCTCCAGTTCGAACGGCCGCTGACGGTGGCCGAGGTGGACGCCTTCCGAGCCCTCTGCCGCCGTCGTGCCGGCGGTGAGCCGGTGGCCTACATCCGTGGCCGCAAGGAGTTCATGAGCGTCGACCTGGTGGTGACGCCGGCGGTGCTGATCCCCCGTCCCGAGACCGAGGTGCTGGTGGAGGAGGCGCTGCGGCGGCTCCGGGCGGCCGTGGCGGCCGGGCGGGCGCCGCGGCTGCTCGACGTGGGCACCGGCTCGGGCGCGATCGCGGTGGCGGTGGCCGTCCACGAGCCAGCGGCGTCGGTGCTTGGCACGGACATCTCCGCGGCTGCGCTGGAGGTGGCACGACAGAACGTGGAGCGCCTCGAGCTCGGCGACCGCGTGGAGCTGCGGGAGGCCGACCTGGTCGCGGGCGTCGAGGGCCGCTTCGACGTCGTCGCCGCCAACCTGCCGTACATCGACCCGGCCTGGGAGGACGCGGTCGCGGAGGATGTCGCCGCCACCGAGCCCGCGGTCTCGCTCTACGGCGGCGTCGACGGCCTGGACCACATCGGCAGGCTGCTGCAGGGGCTGTCCCACCTGCTGGCGCCCGGCGGCGCCGCGCTGCTGGAGTTCGACCCGCGCCAGGCGGCGCCCCTCCTCGAGCGCGCCCGCGCAGTGGGCCGCGTGGCGGTGCTGCAGGACCTCGCCGGCCTCGACCGCGTGCTGGTGGTGGACGACGTTGCGGTGGGCGAGGGCGGCGCTTGACCGCGGAGCTGCTGGACGCGTCGGCGGCCGGGATCGCGCGGGCGGCGGAGGTGCTGGTCGGAGGCGGGCTGGTCTGCTTCCCCACCGACACCGTCTACGGCCTGGCCTGCCGGGCCGACAGCGAGCCGGCGCGGGATCGCTTCTACGCCGCCAAGGAGCGGCCCGCCGACCAGCCCTCGATCCTGATGGCCGCGAGCGCCGAGGCGATGGGGGAGTGGGTCGCGCTCGACGCCCGGGCGTTGCGGCTGGCCGGCGAGCACTGGCCGGGTGCCCTGACCCTGGTGCTGCCGGCCACCGAGCGCGCGCTCGCCCGCTTCGGGACCGTCGTGCGCGACGGCACGCTGGCGGTCCGCATCCCGGCGCACCCGGTGGCCCTGGCGCTGCTTCGCGCCGCCGCCGTGCCGCTCGCCACCAGCAGCGCCAACCGCGCGGGGGGTGACCCGCCCGCGTCCTCGGCGGCGGCCCTGGAGGGCCTCGGCGACGGGGTCGACGCGGTCCTCGTGGGCGCGCCGGGCAGCGGCAGGGCCTCTTCTATACTCGACCTGACCCGCCCGGAGCCGCGCATTGTCCGCGAGGGCAGCATCCCCGCCGCGAGGCGCATGTAGACCTCCTCGAGGGGGATCCGGTCCGGGACCAGTTGCGGGTCGGGGGCCGCGTCTGCGGCGTCGGCGGGTGTCATCAGCTGAGCAACCTCGCGGCGGGGATGCTGCCCTCG
>JAXDLV010000096.1:0-28172 GCA_034666445.1 Chloroflexota bacterium
CCGCGGCCTGGGGCAGTCGAACGGCGCCACCTTCACGGGCACCAACCTGGTGGCCGGGGGCAACACCGTCGGCACCGGCGGCGAGGGCGGCGGCATCTACGCCGGCGGCGCCGGCTGCACCGGGGTCTGTCCCGCTGATGTCACCCTCAACGACGCCACGGTCGCCGGCAACTCCAGTGGCGGCACCGGCTCCGCCATCGCCGGCGACGACACCGACACCCTGCGCCTGAACAACGACATCGTCACGCCCAACACCGGTACCGGTGATTCACTCGACGGCTTTGGCACCCTGACGGTGGCCTACACCGATGGCTGCGACGCCGCCGGCGTCAAGTACCCGGGCACGGGCAACACCTGCGCCAACCCCCTGCTGGTGAGCCTCACCGCGGGGGCGATCGATGTTCACCAGACAGCCGCCAGCCCAACCCGGAACGCCGGGCTGGACTCGCTGGTGATCGCGGGCGTCACGGAGGACTACGAGGGTGACGCGCGCGTCCAGGAGGCCGCGGTCGACATGGGCGCTGACGAGTTCACGCCGCTGGCCCCCGGCCTGCCTGCCGCCGGGGCGCCGCCCGCCGATGCCACGCCCGCATGGCAGCTGTTCGCGCTGCTCGCCATCGCCGCCGCCATCACGCTGGAAATCGCCCGGCGGTGGCCAATCCAACCCCTGGCCCATCCAGGTAGGAGGTAGAGAACGTGAGGAAGCTGACCAGGTTCGGACTGGCCGCGATCACCGCGGCGGTGGCAGCGGTGCCCGGGTTCTCGGGCGCCCTCGTCGCCAATGCGGTGACCACCAACTGCGCCGGCCTGCAGGCGGCGCTCAACGCGGGCGGCACGGTCGTCCTCTCCGACTCGATCCTCTGCACCGGCGCCTACACACTGCCGACGGCGGTGGTGCTCCAGGGCGCTGACGCCGCCCAGGGTTTCGACGGCGCCAGCCACGCCGACACCCCGTCGTTGGCCGGCGACGATTCCGGCCCCGTCACCATCCAGAACCTCACGTTTGTCAACAACTCCAACAGCCTCAGCACGCCAGGAGCGGCGCTTCGCCTCAACGGTGACGTCACGCCCCGCATCCTCGACAACCGCTTCTTCGACAACTCCTCCTCGGGAGGCGTCGGCGGCGGTGCGGCGGTGAACCCCAACCCCCGGGCCAACACCATCGTCGTCAGCGGGAACACCTTCGGGTCACCGGGGCACGGCAACTCCGCCCTGTATTACGGTGGTGGGCTGACGCTGTCCGGCGGAGGCATGGTGACCATCACCAACAACACGTTCAATGACAACTCGGTCACCGACCCCTCCGGTGCGGGCAACGGTGGTGGCGGGATGAGTGTCTTCTACTTCGCCTCCACCAATGGCAACCGCATGACCATCGACCACAACACCTTCGTCGGCAACGACTCCCGCAGCAGCGGCGGTGGCGCCACGGTGTTGGTGAACACGGACACCGGAATCACCGCCGACGTGGTCATCAGTGAGAACGTCTTCCGCGCCAACCACATCAGCTCCTCGGGCGCCAGCGGGGTCACCGCCCTGGGCGGTGGCCTGGTGACCGAGAACTATGGGGGAGGCGGCTTCACCCAGGTGCACAACCTCTTCGAGAAGAACGTCATCGACCCGCCACGCACCGTCGACAACCCGGAATTCGACTATGGCGGCGGCGGTGAGTGGATCAGCGGCGGTATCACCACCAGCCTCAACGACACCTTCCTCGACAACGTGGTCAACACGCCCGAGACGCCCAACGGCGCCGTCGGCGTCGGTGGTGGGCTGGCCGCCCGCGGCACCGGGGAGAGCAACGGCGTCCATGTGACCGCCACCAACATGGTGGTCGGCGGCAACACCGTCGGCGCCGAGGGCGAAGGGGGCGGGATCTACGCCGGCGGGCTCGGCTGCCGCTCCGACAACGCCAACTGCCCCGCCGAGGTTCGTCTCAATGACTCGACGGTCGTGGGCAACACCAGCGGCGGCAGCACCGGCGGGATCGCTGGTGACGACACCGACATCCTGCACCTCGCCAATGACATCGTCACGCCCAACACCGGCAAGGGCGATTCGCTGGCCGGGTTTGGGACGATGGAGGTGCAGTACACCGACGCCTGCAACCAGTCCAACGCCGCGTACACGGGCACGGGCAACACATGCGCCGACCCCCTGCTGGTGAGCCCCACCGCGGGGGCGATCGATGTTCACCAGACAGCCGCCAGCCCAACCCGGAACGCCGGGCTGGACTCGCTGGTGACCGTGGGCGTCACCGAGGACTACGAGGGTGATGCGCGCATCCAGGAGGCCGCGGTCGACATGGGCGCTGACGAGTTCACGCCGGTGGCCCCCGGCCTGCCCGCCGCGGGCGCGAGACCGGCGGGCGCAATCCCCGACATCGCGGTGGTGCTGGTCGCCCTGGCGCTTGCCCTGGCCTGCGGCCTGGCGCTGCAGGCGAGGCGCGCGGGTTGAGCACCCGCGAGCAGAACGAGAAGACCTTCCGTGACGGCTACGACGCCTTCGGTCGCGGCGACATGGAAGCGGTCAAGGAGTTCTTTCACCCCGACATCGTCTGGCACGTCGGCGGCCATAACATCCAGAGCGGCGACTACAAGGGTCATGACGATGTCATCGGCTTCTTCCTCAAGAGCTTCGAGCTGACCGACGGCACGCTCAAGTTCGAGGTCCACGACGTCATCGCCAACGAGGAGCATTCGATCGCCCTGGTGACCCAGCACCTGGAGCGCAACGGCCAGAGCCTCGACACCAACGCCGTGCACGTTCTCCACGTCAACGCTGACGGCAAGGCCACCGAGTCGTGGTTCCTACCCGAGAAGGCCGCCGAGCTGGACGCGCTCTTCCAGTAACTGCGCCACCGCGCGGGCGGGTGCCCGCGGCCTGCTAGCGTCGATTGATGCCAGCACCACCCTCGATCGGCCCATCGGTTGAGGCGCGGCGCGTCCTCACCGAGACCTTCGGCCTGGCCGACTTCCGTCCCGGGCAGGGCGAGGTGGTGGCGGAGTCCGAGGCCGGCGCCGATGTGCTGTTTGTCGCGCCGACTGGCTCCGGCAAGAGCATCGCCTACTGGGTGCCGGGCATCACCGGGGGCGGACTCACCATCGTCGTCTCGCCGCTCATCGCGCTGATGGTCGACCAGGTGGCGCGCCTCACCCAGCTGGGGGTGCCGTCCGCCTGTGTCCATAGCCAGATGGGCGCCGCCGAGCGCGCCGACGCGATGGCGCGGGCCGCCGCCGGCGAGCTTCGCTTCCTCTACCTGGCGCCCGAGCGGATCGGGGCGGCGGGTTTCCTCGACAGCCTGGGGCGGCTGGCGGTCGACCGCTTCGTCGTCGACGAGGCCCACTGCATCTCCAGCTGGGGCCACGACTTCCGGCCTGACTACCGCCGCCTTGGCGACGCCATCGTCGCGTGCGGCCGTCCGCCGGTTGGCGCCTTCACCGCCACCGCAACGCCCCGGGTGCGGTCCGACATCATCGCCAGCCTGGGCCTGCGCGATCCGCTCGCGACGGTCACCGGCTTCGTCCGCGACAACCTCACGATGTCCGTCATCCGCTGCCGTGGCAAGGGCGAGAAGCGCGACGCGCTGCTGGCGCGGGTGCGTCCCGGCGAGGGCAGGTCGCTGGTGTACTGCGGCACCCGCAAGTCGGCCGAGGAGGTCGCCGCGCTCCTGGCCGGCGCCGGCATCCCGGCGGCCGCCTACCACGGCGCCCTGGACGGCGACGAGCGCCAGGACGTCTACGACGAGTTCGCGGCGGGC
Organism: Chloroflexota bacterium; assembly: GCA_034666445.1. Classification (GTDB taxonomy): domain Bacteria; phylum Chloroflexota; class Dormibacteria; order DASZGP01; family DASZGP01; genus JAXDLV01. The sequence goes on from JAXDLV010000096.1 coordinate 3,761, forward strand.
GGCCTGCGGGTGATCGTGGCGACCTCCGCCTTCGGCATGGGGGTGGACTTTCCCGACATCCGCCAGGTGATTCACCACGACTTCCCGGGCAGCCTGGAGGAGTACTACCAGCAGGCCGGCCGCGCGGGTCGCGACGGGGCGCCGTCGGACTGCATCCTTCTCTACTCGCCCCAGGACCGCCAGCTGCAGGAGTTCTTCATCGAGCAGGCCTACCCCGAGCGCGACGTCGTCCGCGCCGTCTACCGCGAGATGCTGAAGGAGGGGTCGGGCTGGATCCGCGACTGGCATTCGCGGTTGCCCAACATCGACGTGACCGCCGCCCGCGCCGCGGTCGCCCTGCTGGAGCGCGCCGGCGTGGTCGAGTCCGACGGCGGCATCCGCCGCCTGACCGGCGCGCCCGTCGACTTCGAGGAGCAGGCGGCCCTCAAGGAGCACGCCTACGCGCGGGTCAACCAGGTGATGGAGTACGCCAAGTCGCGCGGCTGCCGCCACGCGCGGATCGCGGACTACTTCGGCGAGGAGGGGGTGCCCCGCACGTGTGCGTCCTGCGACAACTGCCTGGACCCGTCAGGCGTCGAGACCGTCGCCGTCGCGCCGGAGGACACGGTGGCGGCGCTCAGCTGCGTGGCGCGCTTCGAGGGCCACCTGGGCGCCGCCCGGATCGCGTTGATCCTGCGGGGGCAGCTGGACGCCTGGGCCACCAGCAAGCCCTGGGTCCAGCAGCTGCCCTTCTTCGGCGCGCTGCGGGAGTGGGAGCTGGACCGCATCCGCGACCTGCTCGGCACCCTGGTGGAGGCGGGCATGGTGGCCCGCGGCCACGGTGAGAAACCCACGCTTTCGGTCACCCCGACCGGGCTGGCGGTGCTGGCCGGCGAGGACAGCGCGACCATCGAGATGGAGCTGGCCCCGCCGCCCACCCCGTCACAGCGCAGCCGCCGGCCCAAGGCGACGCCGGTCGCAGGCGACATGTCCGACGAGGCGATTGCCCGCTTCGACGCCCTGCGTCGCTGGCGGCTGGAGACCGCGCGGGCGCTGGAGCTGCCCCCCTACGTCATCTTCCACGACCGCACGCTGGCGGAGATCGCGCAGCGGCGCCCGGCGTCACTCTCCGACCTGGCGGCGCTGTCGGGGGTGGGGCCGGCCAAGCTCGACCGCTACGGCGCCGACCTTCTGGAGCTGCTCTCCGACCTAGGCGGCTGATCCCTCCGACGCAGCCGGCGCCGCCGCGCTCGGTGCCGCCGCGCCGCCGCCGGCCAGGCGAATGCTGTAGACCACGATCGCCAGCAGGATCGCCGTTCCCTGGACGGGCGTGAACAGCTTCTCGAGGTCCTTCGCGCCCATTACCAGGGTGGTGACGAAGCCCGCCAGCGCAAGGTTCATGCCCCAGAAGACCACGTGGTCCGCCCACGGCCAGAAGCGCGCCCGGTCAGCCGTGACGTCGACGATCATGCCGAAGATGCAGTTGGTCATCACGCCCAGGAAGATGGCGTGGTCGGCGGCGGTGAACAGGGTGAACGGCGCCGCGGCCGGGCCCTCCGTGATGATCACGCGGATGGCCAGGATGGTCAGGACCACGTCCACGATCAGCCACGGCACCGCGATCGCGTAGAAGCGCGAGCTGCCCGCCGTCAGCCACGCGGCGCCGACCACCCGGTTGCCCACGCGGACCAGGAAGATGATGGTCGCGATGATCAGGAGCGGGATGAAGGCACCCAGGAGCGGCTGGATGTCGAGCATCGCCCCCAACGCGACGAGCACCCCCGCGACCGCGAGCATCACCACCTGGATCGCCCCGCCGACGCCAAGGCGGGCGGTCCCCGCCAGGCGCCAGTCGATCAGCGACAGCGCAAAGAGGATGAGGTAGCCCGCCACCTGGGCGGCGGCGTGGCCGCTGATGGCGCCATCCGGCAGGAAGACGCTGGATGCGGCCAGCTGGATCTGCACCAGCACGCCGATGGTGGACCCGATCACCAGCACGATCAGCGCCAGGATGATGCCCAGCCGGGGCGTCGTCATCCCCGCCTTGCGGCCCCACCCGATCAGCCGGACGGCGATGGCCAGGATCATCCCCAGCACCGGCACGCCGAAGATCGCCCGGGCGAGGAAGTTGCCGCTGAGGAAGGCGACCACGTAGCAGACCACCCAGAAGGCGAACGCGATCGCCATCATCCGTGGCGCCCGGTCGCCGTCGCGGACGCCGGGGTCGAACAGCCAGAAGGCGGCCGCGAACGCGCTCAGGGTGATCCAGCCGAGGGTCCCGGAATGGACGTGGGTGAGGAGCACCGCCCGGGACAGCTCGATGAAGTGGAACCCGTTGAAGATGCCGATCCCCACGGTGACCGTGAAGACCACCAGCCCCACGCGGAGCAGCAACCTGGTGGCGGGCGGCGCGGCGCGTTCGTCAGATGGCATGTCTCACCTCCTACCTTCCCCGCAATGTAGCGCGCCCCGGTCGCAAGTGAAAGCCCCACCTAACATGGACGCGTGCCTTGTGTTTGGCGCGGCCTCGCGCGAATGGTGCCCGCGGTCATCACGCTCCTGGGCGTGCTGCTGCTGAGCGGGTGCCTGCCGATCCCCACCTTCCCCAGGGCCGCCGCCAGCCCCAGCCCGGGCACCGACGCGACCGGCGTCCAGGCCGTCACCAGCGAGGGAAACACCCACATCCGGCGCCCGAACCGCGTCAGCTACACGCATCAGCCACCGTCGTCGGGGATGCACTACAGCGATTCTGGGGCGCCCCGGCGCTACGAGGCCTATGAGGAGTCGTTGTGGCCCGAGGAGTGGATCCACAACCTCGAGCACGGCGCGATCGTCGTCGTCTACCGCTGCGAGGGGACGGAGTGTGACGACATGTATGCCGAGGCCGGCGACCTGCTGGCGGCGCTGCCCGAGGAGTCGAAGTTCGGCACCGTGAAAGCGCTGACCACGCCGTACCAGGACATGAAGCCGAAGGTGGCCGTGCTGGCGTGGACGAAGGAGCAGGACTTCGAAAAACTCGACGTCGCCGGGATCACGGAGTTCTATCGGAAGTTCGTCAACAAGGGGCCCGAGCTGCTTCCGTAGCCCGCGCGTCGCCGCCATGTAACAGACTGTTTCAGGGCGGCCGACCATCTGTTATCGTTCGGCTTCGCGGACGCGGCCTCGCGGGGTGGCCGGCGCGATACGAGGCGGGAGGCTAACTGTGACGATGACGCGCAACCTGGCACGGTTCCTGGCGGTTGCGACGGCCGTCGTGACGATGGCGCCGACCATTGGCGCGCGCGCGGCGGGCGACGATCGCCTGGGCCAGAACGGCCCGTACTCGTATACCCAGCACGACTTCTGGATCTCGGACGGCATCGACCCCGACGACATGGGCAACCCGGTGCAGCTCGACGCCCGCGTGCTGATCCCGAACGGCGCCGGGCCGTTCCCGGGCCTCCTCATCAACCACGGCTACCTCGGCGACAAGGGGGGCGACGGTGACACCGCCGCGGCGGCCGCGCGCAACGGTTACATCGTCCTGCGCTACTCCTCGCGCGGCTTCGGCGCGTCGCGGGGCCAGGTGGACCTCGTCGGCACCAAGGAGACCCGCGACATGCTGACTGCCATCCACTGGCTCAACAACCCCGCCAACGTGCCCATCTGGGTGGACCACATCGCCCACTACGGCGGCTCGTACGGGGGCGCCCACGACTACAACCTGGCGATGGCCAACGACCCGGCGGTCAAGGCCCTCGTGGCGGCCGCGACCTGGACCGACCTGTACGACGGCCTGCTGCCCAACAACGTCCTCAAGATCAGCTACGAGACCGGCTTCTACGCCGCTGGTCGGGCGCTTGGGGTCGCCGACGGCGACTTCAATCCCCGCAGCGACCCCAACAACAACTACTCACGGGAGCTCGACGTGATGGAGGCCAAGGTGGCCGCCGGCGTCGACCTGGACGGCGTCCACACCCTGCTCAAGAAGCACTCGGTGGTGGACAAGTGGGACCGCATCCACCAGCCGATGTTCATCATCCAGGGGCTCAACGACGGCCTGTTCGACGGCAACTCGGCGATCCAGAGCTACCAGGAGCTGAAGAACCGTAACGTGCCGGTGCGCCTCTACCTGGGCGGCATCGGGCACCCGCCGGCGCGCGCGTCGGGCGGCCCCGAGATCGCCCACCTGATGGACGAGGTCAACGCCTGGCTGGACCACTACGTCCGCGGCATCGACAACGGCATCGACCGCGCGGCGCCGATCGAGTTTGCGCCGACGAAGTACTTCGAGAACGACTACCTGGCCCAGAACCACGCGATCACCGGCTATCCCTTCGGCTGGAACCACGGCTACAACATCTGCCCGGGCATGCCCGGCAGGGGAACGCTGACCACCACTCCATGCACCGGCCTGCTGCCGACCGTGCTGGCGGCGGGGACCGGCGGTGACCCGGTGTCGGAGCCTGTGGTGGGCAAGCAGCTGGGCGACGGCTGGCGGGATCAGTTCGGGAGCGAGTTCCCGTCGCTGGCCACCCGCGTCGACGTGGCGCGCTACGACAGCGAGCCGATGGCGCAGGACACGCTGCTGGCGGGGATCCCGAAGCTGAGCCTGAAGGTCATCAGCGCCTCGATCGGTGACGGCGCCCCCACGACCGGCGCCGCGCTGTACCAGGTCGACCCCAAGGTCTACGACCTCGCGCCGGACGGCACCGCGACGCTGATCACGCGGGGGGCGTACTCCGAGATGCCCGCCCAGGGCGCGGGCAAGGGGCTGCACACCGCGGCGTTTGACGCGTTCGCCTTCGCCTGGACGTTCAAGGCCGGGCACCGCCTCCGGCTGTCGCTCTCCTCTGCCGACTTTGGGTACCTCAAGCCCAACTCGACGGCGTTCGAGGTGGCGATCATGAGCGGCTCGCAGTTGCTGATGCCGGGCGCGGAGTACGCAACGGCCCCGGTCTACCCGGCGCTGCTGCCGGCCCCCGCACCCCAGCCGGCGCCGCCACTGCCGAACACCGGCGGCGCGACCACCGGCGGGACTTCTGTCACTAAGAGCGCGACCTCGCTCCTGAAGTAGGACGAGGTCCGGCCCCTGGCGGAGCTGTTAAATGACCGAGTTTGATAAAATGACAGAATGTCAGACTTGGAAAACGTCTCCGTGGTCGAGTTCAAGCGGAACTTCCGCGCGTACGTCGAGGAGGTCCTGAGGGGCCGCCGCGTACGCGTCGTGCGCCACGGCCGTGCTGTCGGCGACTTTGTCCCTGCGGCGACGGTCGCGACGCTCCCGGTGGCCGGTCGGCCCGGCGGACTGCTCGCGCTGGCGGGCCTGTTCGAGGACTGGGACAGCATCGACCCCGATATCGCGGCGATCGTGGCCAGCCGGCGCCGCGCCGGCCAGCGCCCGGCGCCCCACCTGGGCTAGTGGCCTACCTCCTCGACACCGACACCATCTCCGCGGTCCTGCGGCGCGTCCCGGACGCGGCGGTCGTTCGGCGGCTGGCTACAGTATCCCAGGAGGAGGTCTTCACCTCGGCGGTGACGGTTGGAGAGCTGGTCTACGGAGCGGCGCTGCGTCACCTACCGGCACTGGAAGAGCGGATGGAGGCCCTGCTGGCGACGCTTCCCGTGGTGGCCTTCGACGAGGTTGCCGCGTACGCCTACGGGACGATGAGAGCACGGCTGGAGTCCGAGGGGCGGCGACTGGACGATCCCGACCTCAGGATTGCGTCTATCGCGATTGCCCATGAGCTCGTCCTGGTCAGCGGTAACGAGCGCCATTTCCGGCGGGTGCAGGGGTTGGCCCTGGAGAACTGGCTGGCCGGTTAGCGGCCTCCGGCCTATCGCTCGGACCGGGAGGGACGTCCTAGGCTGTCTTGGTGGAGCTGCCGCAGGTGGCGTCACCTGAGACGTGCAGCTTCGCGGTCCCGCTCTGCAGGGCGAGGTCGCCGTCGAAATGGGCGCCGGTCGCGGTGACCTTGGCCGAGCCGTCAGCCCCCTGGTAGAAGCGCCGGTTGGCGCCGATCGTGGCAACGCCGGCGCCGTGGGTCGTCAGGATCACCAGCGCCGGGGTCGACCCGAACTTAGTCAGCCCCCGGACCAGGATTTGGTTGCCGTCCTTGTCGGACGTGCACTGGACGTGGACGGGGGAGAGCGATCCACCCGCGGCGCCCTCGGGGGTGTCGCCGGTGATGGTGACGGTGGAGCTGCCCGGCTGCTGGCCGGCGCAGTCGACGGTCGCCTTGAGCGAGGTCAACCCGCCGATGCTCCCTGGGAGCAGGCCGGCGACAGCGGTCTCGGTGAAGGTCGAGTCCACCTGGGCGCCCCTGGCGGCGTCGAACCCGGTGACCCCTGTGCCCTGGAACAGGCGCTGCGAGTAGACCTGCCCGGACCCCTGGGTCGCCTGGACCGTCACGGAGCCTGACAGCAGCGTGAAGTTGAGGAAGACGCCGTCGGGGCCCTGTCCTTCAGTCTGCCCGCCCAGGACGATGACCTGCCCCTCCGGCCTCGGCTCCGCGCAGTCGACCTCGAGGATCTTGATGGTGCCGCCCAGGCCGGCGCCGCCGACGGCCGTGACCTGGGCGGTGGGCGGCCCGCTGGGCGCCGCGGGCTGGGGACTGGCAGACGCCGCCGGGGCCGCCGAGCTGCCGCAGCCGCTGAGGAGCAGGAGGGCGACTGTTGCGATGCGAGCCGGCGTGGCGACGATCACAGCCGCAGCGTCTCCCCATCTCCGAGCGCTGTCAAGCGTCAGTCCTCCGGCCGGGCGGAGGCGCCGGCGCGGATCGCGTCCACGACGGTGGGGTCGGTCAGCGTTGTGGTGTCGCCCAGGTCGCGCCGCTCGGCGACGTCGCGCAGCAGGCGGCGCATGATCTTGCCCGAGCGGGTCTTCGGCAGCTCCGGCGTGAAGTGGACGACCTTCGGCTTGGCGATCGCGGAGATCTGGCGGGCGACATGCTCGCGCAGCTCCTGGCCGGCGGCCTCCGAAGGCTGGTTGCCCTCGCGGAGGATGACGTAGGCGACGATCGCCTGGCCGGTGGTCGGGTCGCTGGCCCCGACGACGGCCGCCTCCGCCACCGACGGGTGGTCGACCAGGGCGGACTCCACCTCGATGGTCGAGATGCGGTGCCCGGACACGTTCATCACGTCGTCGACGCGGCCCAGCAGCCAGAAGTCGCCGTCCTCGTCGACGCGGCAGCCGTCGCCGACGAAGTAGCGTCCCGGGTAGCGCGACCAATAGGTCTCGACATAGCGGTCGTGGTCGCCATAGATGCCGCGCAGCATCGACGGCCAGGGGCGGTCCAGCACCAGGTAGCCGCCGCGGCCGGGGGGGACCTCAGCGCCGGTCTCGTCCACCACCTGGGCGGAGATCCCGGGCAGCGGCCTCGCCGCCGACCCGGGCTTCAGGGTCGACACGCCGGGAAGGGGGCTGATCATGATCGAGCCGGTCTCGGTCTGCCACCAGGTGTCGACCACTGGCGTGCGATTGCCGCCGATGTGCTCTCGGTACCACAGCCAGGCCTCGGGGTTGATCGGCTCGCCGACGCTGCCCAGCAGCCGCAGCGACGACAGGTCGTGCTTCGCGGGCCACGCATCGCCCCATTTCATGAACGTGCGGATCGCGGTGGGGGCGCAGTAGAGGATGTTGACCCTGTAGCGCTCGATGATGTCCCACCAGCGGTCCTTGCCGGGCGTGTCGGGGGTGCCCTCGTACATCACGCTCGTGGCGCCGTTGGCCAGGGGGCCGTAGACGATATACGTGTGGCCCGTGACCCAGCCGACGTCGGCGGCGCACCAGTACACGTCGCGCGGCTTGATGTCGAACACGTAGTGATGGGTGGTGGCCGCGCCGACGAGGTAGCCGCCGGTGGTGTGGACGATGCCCTTCGGTTTGGCCGTGGTCCCCGAGGTGTAGAGGATGTAGAGCAGGTCCTCGGCGTCCATCCGCTCCGGCGCGCAGGTGTCGGGCTGGCGCGGGACGGCCTCCTCCCACCACACGTCCCGGCCATCGACCATCGCGGTCTCCTGCCCGGTTCGGCGCACCACCAGCACCTTCTCCACGGACGGGCAGGCGACAGCGTCGCCGGCGCCGATGGCCTCGTCGACCGCGGGCTTGAGCGCGGCCGGCGCGCCCCGCCGGTTGCCGCCGTCGGCGGTCACGACGACGCGGGCCTGGGCGTCGTTGATGCGGCTCCGCAGCGCCTCCGCCGAGAAGCCCCCGAACACCACGGTGTGGGCCGCGCCGATGCGGGTGCAGGCCAGCATCGCCACCGGCAGCTCCGGGATCATCGGCATGTATATCGCGACCCGGTCCCCCCGCCGCACGCCCAGCTCCCGGAGTGCGTTGGCCGCCCGGCACACCTCGTCGAGGAGGTCCTGGTAGGTGATGGTGCGGGTGTCGCCGGGCTCGCCCTCCCAGTGGTAGGCGACCTTGGTGCCGCGGCCCTCGGCGACGTGGCGGTCGAGGCAGTTGAAGCTGACATTCAGCTTGCCGCCGCTGAACCACCGGTAGTCGGGCGCCGCGCCCTCGAGCGCCGTGTCCCACGGCTCGTACCAGGCAAGGCGGCGGGCCTCGGCCTCCCAGTAGGCGACGAAGTCCTCCTCGCCGCGTGCGTAGAGGTCGGCTGTGGCGTTGGCCCGCGCGGCCAGCGCTTCGGGCGGCGGAAAGGCCTGGCCGCCGCCATAGAGGATGTCGATCTCGGTGGGGTTTTGACTCTCACTCAACAGGCTGCACCTCCGACGATGAAGGCTACGCTCAGCGGCTAGACTCAGCCCTGTCGTACCAAGGCGGGAAGGGAGATCGTGGTGAGACGACGGCGGGGAGCGACTGTGTCTGCGATGGCGGGGACCATGCTGTTGGCGCTGACGGCGTCCCTGGTCAACCCGCTGGCGGTGGCGGCGACGATCCCGCCCGGGCCGGTGGTGCACCATCCCGACCTCGGCCGGGTGCTGCGCTCGGCGGCGTTGCCGGTCGGCCCGGCGAACCGGACCGTGGACGGCAGCGCATCCGACTGGGACCGCGATGTGCGCCTCACGCACCTGGCGGGGAGCACGACGGTGCAGGGGGGCGAGCTGATCTACGAGGACTGGCTGATGGACGACGCCGGCGCCGCCCGCCCCTGCACGCTGACCCACGAGGACCTCACCGCGCCGCTGGTGGACCTGGCGGATTTCGACAAGTTCTACTCCGACGACTCCGCGCTGGGGGAGGAGCTGATCCCGGACGCCGACGCGGCCGGGGTGTTCGACATGCCGCCCCAGGACTGCCTGGTGAAGGGCAAGGAACGCTACGGCGACGCCCGCTACCCCGCCGGCCACACCCCCGGGTCGGGCGACCTCCAGGAGCTGCGGCTGTCCGCCAACGCTGACAGCATCCTCGTGCTGGCCCGCCTCAACGCCATGACCGAGACCGACCAGCCCGTGGTGGCGCTGGCCTTCGACACCGACGGCCAGCCGGGCACCGGCACGGGGAACTGGGGCCTGGGCGCCGGCGTCGCCACACCGGGGGCGGACCACGTCGTCACCCTGAGGCGCGACGCCATCCTCGTCGACGGCGTGCCCGCCGCGGGCGCGCTGGTGGCCAGTGATGACGGCGGCCCGGCCGGCCCCGACAACCCCGGGGGTTTTGGGGGCGTACTGGAGGCATCGGTCCCGCTGTCCGCGCTGGGCATGACGGGGCCCTCGCGGGTCTGGGCGGGCAGCGGGGTGTGGGACACCGCCGGCGGTCACTGGGCCACCCCGGTGGCCAACGAGCCCGGCCCGGCGGTGCTCAACCTCGCCTTCCGCGGCGACTTCGAGCCGCTGCGGACTTGGATGGAGCACGACCAGGCTTTCGACCTGCGTCGCAGCTGGGACGGCGTGGTCAGCACGATCGGTGACGCCTACGCCCAGGAGCTCGACCCCGGCGCCCTGGCGGCGGGGTCGCATGAGACCTGGCAGCTTACCGCCGGCCTCTTCGACCGCGTGTTCACGTCGCGGGTCACCGACGGCGGCTTCCACTCCGGTACCCCGAGCCCCGAGACCGAGGGCATCAGCGCCCACCAGATGTACGGCCTGTACGTGCCCGGTTCCTACCACTCCGACACCCCCAGCGCGATGACCGTCTGGCTGCACTGGCGCGGGCCGGGCGACCACCAGGCCGCCTACTACGTCCCGAACATGATCCAGCAGCTCGGCGAGGACCGGGACAACGTCATCGTCTCGCCCCGCGGGCGCGGCAACTCGGGCTGGTACGTCGGCGATTCCCAGGTCGACGTGCTCGACGCGATGAACGACGCCGAGCGCTTCCTCAGCATCGACCTCGACCGCGTCTATGTCGCCGGCTACTCGATGGGCGGCTGGGGCGCCTACATGTTCGGGATGATGTACCCGGACCGCTTCGCCGGCGCGTTCAGCACGGTGGGGCCGCCGTCGATCGGGTTCTGGGCCTACCCGCTCGCGCCGTCGATGGACGAGAACGGACGCCCGCGCTACTTCACCAACCCCATGGTCGGCAACGCGCGGCACCTGCCCTACGTGATCTATGCGGGCACCGACGACGAGCTGGTCCCGATCACCGGGGTGGCGGCCCAGGCACAGACGTTCCGCAATAACCTGCAGCCGTACCAGTTCTACGTCTTCCCCGGCTACGAGCATTTCAGCTTCGCCCTGGGCGATGAGTGGACCACCGCGCAGCAGTACCTGGGCAACCGCACCCGGGTGCACAACCCCGCGACGGTCACCTACTCGCGGCTCCCCTGCCTGGACCCCGTCAACTGGAGCCCGCTCTACGACGAGGTTGCGGACAGTGCCTACTGGGTCAGCGACATCGCCGTACAGGTCCAGCCCAGCGCCGCGGAGTGCATCAGCCAGGACACCGCGTTCGATCGCCTCAACACCACCGGCACGGTCGACGTGACATCGCACGGCCTGGACGTCGCCCCGGAGGCCGGCGCCCCGACGGTGGGGGCCTGCACCCCGCCGGGGCATACCACGGCGTGCGTGATGACCGGCTATGAGCCCGCGGCCGGACCCGCGCTGGCGCGGGCCAACGTGCTCGACGTCACGCTCACCAATGTCGCAGCGCTGACGGTGGATGGTGCCCGGGCCGGGCTGCAACCGTGCGTCCCCCTCACCGTCAACTCGCAGGCCGATGGCATCGGCACCCTTCGTCTCGCCGGCCTCGATGGCATGCAGGGAGGGGCCGTGACCCTCGATGGCGCAGGCATCGGCGTCTTCGGCGGCGCGCTGACGCTCCCGCCCGGGCAGCACCAGCTGGAGGTCACGCCGCCGGCCGGGTGCGTGCCCGTCCTGCCGGCGGCGGGCGACGCGACGGGTCCGTCGGCCGGCGCCGTCCCGCGCGGGCTGCCGGACACCGCCGCGGGCGGGGCATCGCCATTCGTGCCCGCGGCGACCGTGGCGGTCCTGGTGGCGCTGCTGCCGCTGGTCCGCCGCCGGGGCCGCCCCGCCGCCAAAAGGGAGTCGTTAGGCTAACAAGTCTTTATAGCGCAGTTATCATGTGCGGCAGTCATGCGAGGTGCTGCGGTGATGCTGTCGCTGGTGGCGTTGACGCCCTCCGTGTCGGGGTGCGAGATGGTCAAGTCGGCCTATGTGTCCCAGGTTGGGGGGGCGGCCGAGGAGCTCGCCGCCGTCGCCACCACCCTCCGCCTGGTGCACGAGGGCCGGGTCACGCGCCAGTACGCCCAGTCGACGTTCGCGAACTACCGCGAGGTCCTGGTGAGCTTCGAGCCCAAGCTGCGAAAGGCGGAGGGCGCCCCCGCCCCCGACTCGGTCGTGCGGGCCGTCTCCGTGTCCCGGGGGGTGGCGCAGGTGATCGAATCGCCGTGTCTCGACGACGGCTGTGACTGGCGCGGCCAGCTCGCGGCGCTGGAGACGGCGGCCGCCGCGCTCGACGAGGAGGTCGGCGGGTGAAGCGCCTGCTGGACGTCGCCCTCGGCATCCTCACGGCGATTGGCGGCTTTGTCGATGTCGGCGCGGTGGCGACGGCGGGCGCCGCGGGCGCCAAGTTCGGCCTCGGCCTGGTGTGGGCCTTCCTGCTGGCGACGGTCGCCATCATGCTGCTGGTGGAGATGAGCGGGCGGCTGACCGCCGTCTCCGGCAAGCCCTACGCGGCCGCGATCCGGGAGCACTTCGGTTTCAAGTTCTACCTCCTGCCCCTGACCAGCGAGTTGGTCGCCAATGGGCTGATGTTCACCGCCGAGATCGGGGGCGTGGCGATCGCCCTGTCGCTGCTCACCGGTATCAGCTGGCACCTGCTGTTCCCGGTGGCCGCGATCGCGGTCTTCCTGACGGTGTGGTTCGCCTCCTTCGAGGTGATCGAGAACGGCCCCGCCATCCTGGGCCTGGTCACGCTGTCGTTCGTGGCCGCGATCGTGGTCCTCGGGGGGCCACCCAGGGAGGTGGTGGTGACCCTCTGGAAGCCCGACGTCAAACCTGACGACCTCGGCGAGTACATGTTCCTGGCGGCCGCCATCCTGGGCGCGATAATCAGCCCCTACCTGATCTTCTTCTACTCCTCCGGGGCGCGCGAGGAGGGCTGGTCGCGGCGCTCGCTGGGGCTCAACAAGATGACGGCGATCATCGGCATGGGCTTTGGCAGCGTGACCGCGATCGCGCTGGTCACCCTGTCGGCGATGGTGCTGGGGCCGATGCACATTGGCGGCGGCACCCTCGGTGAGGTGGGTCTTTCGATGGCGACGGCGTTCGGCCGCACCGGGACGGTGCTCTTTGCCCTGGCCCTGCTGATCACCTGCTTCGGGGCGTGCCTCGAGGTGAGCCTGTCGATGTCCTACAACCTCGCCCAGGGCCTGGGCTGGCGCTGGGGCGAGCACCACAAGCCGGTTGAGGCGGCGCGCTTCAACCTCACGATCATCGTGTACGTGCTGGTGGCCGTCGCCATCGGCCTCCTCGGCGTCGACCCTCTCCAGCTGGCGCTGCTGGGCTCCGCGGTCACCGCCCTGCTGCTGCCGGTCGCGCTGTCGCCGTTCCTGGTGATCATGAACGACAAGCACTACCTCGGCGACGACACCAACGGCTGGATCAGCAACGTCGGGACGATCGGGATAATCGTGATGGCGTTCATCGTCGCCGCCGTCTCGATGCCTCTGCTCGTGCTCACTGGGGGCGCCTGACGTGGCCCGCAAGCTGCACGTCATGCGCGACCTCGTCGATTCCCAGATGCTCTCGGCGGACGGCAGGGAGCTGGGCCGGGTGGCCGACATCGCCGGCACCATGGCGGCCGACGGCTCCGTGGAGCTGACCGACATCCTGACCGGCCCCGAGGCGCTGGTGGGCCGCCTGGGCACCCGCCTCCGGCCGGCCGCCACCGCGCTGCTGCGGGGCAGGTTAGAGGCCCGCATCCCGATCAGTGAGGTCAAGACGAAGGGCATGGTCCTGCGGCTCAAGCAGGACGCCGAGGCCTACCCCGTCGGTGACTCCGAGCCCTGGATCGTGGAGCACATCCTGCGCTTCATCCCGGGCAGCGGCTACCGCGCCTGGAAGGCCGAGCGATGAGTCCGCGGCCGCGCACGGTGCGCATCGCCGACCTGGTGGGGAGCCGGATCATCGACGCGGATGGTCACAGCATCGGCCGCGTCATCGACCTTGCCGTCACCGACGGTCCGCCCTACCGCCTCACGGAGATTCTCAGCGGCCCCTGGGAGTGGCTCGACCGGCTGGAGGTCCTGGGGGTGCTGAGTCGCCACCTCCGCGGCCACCCTGATGCGCGCCACGTCCCCTGGGAGGACGTCAAGAGCTTCGACGGCCGCGTCGTACGGCTGAGCACCACGCCCCGCCGCTGACCGGGGTCAGCCGGTGCCGGCCACCCTGCTGCGGCGCTCGAGCAGCTGCACGTCGCGCCACGCCCCGCCCATCCTGCCGACCTTCTCGCGGGTGCCGACGAGCCGGAAGCCCGCGCTCTTGAAGAGCCTGAGGCTGGGTACGTTCTCCGGGAAGATCCCCGTCTGCAGCGTCCAGATCCCCTCCGCCTCGCTGGCGTCCACCAGCGCCGCCAGCAGCACGGCGCCGATGCCGCGGCCGGTGGCGGCGGTGTCGACGTAGATGCTGACCTCGGCCACGCCCTCGTAGACGCAGCGCTCCGAGACGGGCGCCAGCGCTGCCCAGCCGATGACGTCGTCCTCGTCGCGAGCCACGAGTCGCGGTGCGGCGAGGTGGGTGCGGTCCCAGTCCTCCCACGCAGGCGCGCGCTCCTCGAAGGTCGCGTCCCCGGTGGCGATGCCGGCCTCGTAGATCGCGCCGACGCGGGGCCAGTCCGCGGCGGTCATCGTGTCCACCGTCACGGCGCGCTGCACCGTGAGCGGGTGTCGTTCAGCCTCCATCTTCCTGAAGGCTAACGGGACCTGGCGGGCGCCGCGATGACGAAACCGCGACGAAGCTGCGACCGCCCGGCCGCGGTTGTCAGGCGGTCTTGCTCTGCCGGACCAGGACCTCGACCTTCTTGTTGGTCGGGTTGACCATCACGACGGTGAAGAGGTCGTCGAAGTCGCACTTGAACAGCTTCATCAGCGACTGGCGCAGCTGGGGCCCGGGGTTGCGGTTGCCAAGCTCGAGCGCGGGGATGTAGTTCTGGGTGACGCCCAGGCGCTTGGCGAGCTCGCGCTGGGTCCAGCCCATGCCTTCCCGCTTGGCGCGCATACCGGTGGCCCTGACTTCTACTTTCATGTGTACATTATCCCACTGCCGTGTGTGGTGGTCAACGCAACCACACGCCGCGGGCTACGCCCTCGCCCTCTACGCCCGCCGCCGGCGGCGCCGGGCAGCGTAGCCCGCCGCGGCGATGGCGGGTAGGCCAAGAAGCGCCAGGAGCGGTGACGGCGCGACCGGCCGGGGGCCGGCGCCGGCCAGCGGCAGGGTTGGGGCCTGCGGCGTGACCTCGTCGGCGCCCATGTCCACGGCGGCGCCCTGGACCCGGGTGTCGCCCTCGTAGTCGCGGTGCACCTGCGCCGGCACCAGGGTGCTGTCGCCGGCGTCAATCGTGGGACTGGCGGCCGTCTGATGGACGTTGTTGGCGGCCGGGTTCTCCAGCAGCGGGTCGGTGCAGATGTTGCCCGCGCCGGCGTACGGGGTGGTGGCGTCCTGGCAGGCGTCGGAGTCCTTGACGGTGATGGTGCCCTGGCCGTTGACCTGCTTCTGGTTGCCGGTGTTGAGGGCCACGATCGAGTTCACCACCTCCGCGGTGTCGGTGTCATCGCCCGCGATGCCGCTGGCGCCCCCCGCCGCGCCCACGCTGTTGGCGGTGATGGTCGAATCGAAGACGTGCGCCTCGGAGGGGCAGTCCGTGGCGTGCGTGCAGCTGTTGGAGAAGCCCGTGTAGATGCCGCCGCCCTCGCCCCCGGCCCCGACCGAGTTGTTGGCAACCACCATGTTGTAGCCGGTGAGGACACTGGCGAAGCTGCCGGTCCGGGCCGCCTGGCCCTGGACCGCGAGCCCGCCGCCGACCGCGGTGTCCTCAGGGTCGCCCCCCTCGACGGAGTTGTTGACGAAGGTGTCGTCGACGCTGGAGATCGTGGCGGCCTGGGCGTACTCACCCCCGCCGCCGTAATCGAAGCTGACGTTGGTGTCGCCCTTCGTGACCCTGCCGATGGCGTTACCTGCGAAAACGTTGTGCGACTGGTTCAGGGCAGCGTCGGGACTGAAAGCCTGCACGAACAGGCCGCCGCCCTGGTTGGTCGGGTTCGAGCTGTTGGAGGTGACCGCCGCAAGGGAGTTGTTGCTGAACGTGTTCCCGGTGACGTTGATGGCCCCGCTGCCCACGCTGTGGATGGAGAGGCCCCCGCCAACGCCGCCGACGCCGCTGTTGGAGCTGATGATGTTGTTACTGACGGTGATGCCGCCCGTTGGGGCCTGGCCGAGCACCTCGAGCTCGGCGCCGGCTCCGTAGGCGCCAGTGGTGGCCGTGTTGTTTCGCACCTGGTTGTCGGTGAAGACGATGGACCCCTGGGTCTGGGCCAGCAGCGCCCCGCCGAAGTCGGTCAGGTTGCCCTTCCCGGGGGCGCCGACGATGTTGCCCGTGATGGTCAGCGGGTTGGCATTGTCGATGTTGATATCGACGTTGCTGAAGCCGCCGCTGTTGGCGCCGTTGCTGTAGAAGCGGCTGTTCCGGAGCGTGGCCTGGCCGGCGGGGCTGTTGTAGAGGTTGATCGCGGCGCCGGTCCCTGCGGCCCCGTTCTGGAAGGTGAGGTTCTGGATGACGACGTTGCCCAGCATGCTGCCGCTGAGCATCGAGTTGGTCGACTCCGCTGCGTCAAAGCCATCACCGGCGTTGGCGTCGTGGCCCTGGAGGGTGAGGTCGACATCCTGCGGCAGCGTGAAGTTGCCCGGGCAGAGGATCGTGTCGTCCAGGGTGATGACGTCGTTGTCCACGGCGGCGTCC
Source organism: Chloroflexota bacterium (assembly GCA_034666445.1). Lineage (GTDB taxonomy): Bacteria > Chloroflexota > Dormibacteria > DASZGP01 > DASZGP01 > JAXDLV01. The sequence goes on from JAXDLV010000096.1 coordinate 20,103, forward strand.
AGCGCCGCCTGGAGGCCGGCGCAGTTGGTGGTCGTGTCGGCGCTGGCCGGCAGCGGGCCCGACAGGGCGCCGGCGGCTAGCGCAAGCGCACTGGATGACAGCAACGAGACCAGCTTCTTCACAATCACTTCCTCACGATCGATGACCGCCCGCGTTCCCCCGCGGGCTCCTGCACTATAGATCACCTCCGCCCGGCCGCGAGCCTCTTCGGGACGCCAATAGACTTGGCCTGTGGACCGCCTGCTGCTGAGCGACATGAGCTTCTACGGTTACCACGGCGACCTCGCCGCGGAGCGCGAGCTCGGGGCCCGCTTCAGCGTCGACCTCGAGATCGGCCTGGACCTCGCCAGGGCGGCGGGCAGCGACGACGTCGCCCAGTCCGTGGATTACGTCCACGTCTACCAGCTGGTCCGCGAGGTGGTGGAGGAGCAGCAGCACCGCCTGCTGGAGTCGATCGCGGAGACGATCGCCGCCCAGGTCCTCGGCCTGCCAAGGGTGGAGGAGGTGACCGTGCGGGTGGGCAAGACGCCGCCGGTCCGGGGCGCGTTCGGCGAGTTCGCGGTGGAGATCCGCCGCCCCGCTTGAGGGCCGCCTACTTCGACTGCCTGAGCGGGGCGTCGGGGAACATGGTGCTGGGGGCGCTGCTCGACGCCGGCGCCACCACCGCGTGCCTCGACCGGACCGTCGCGGCGCTGGGGCTGCAGGACGCCGCCACCGTGACGGTCGACCGCCGGCAGAAGGGCAACATCGAAGCCACCCACGTCGACATCGAGGTGCTGCAGCCGCGCCAGTTCCGGACGGTGGGAGACATCGATGCCCTGATCGCGGCGGCGCCCCTCGACGAGGGCATCATCGAGCGCAGCCGGCTGGCGTTCCGGCTCCTCGGCCAGGCGGAGGCCCGGGCCCACGGGGTCGAGGTCGACACCGTGCGGCTCCACGAGGCGGGCGCGATCGACGCGCTGATCGATGTCGTGGGCAGCTTCGCGCTGGCGCACGAGCTGGGGGCGGAGGCGTACTACGCGTCCTCGCTGCCGCTCTGCCGGGGCACGACCACCTCGGAGCACGGCACCATCCCGCTGCCCGCGCCGGCCACCGTCAACATCCTGGAGGCCGTTGGCGCGCCCACCTACTACAAGGATGGTGACGCCGAGCTGGTGACGCCGACCGGGGCGGCCATCGTGGGCGCCTGCGCGGTGTTCGAGTCGCCGCGGCTGGACGCCGAGCACGAGGGCTTCGGCGCCGGTACGGCCGACCTGCCCTGGCCCAACGTGATGCGCGTCGTCATCGGCGAGGTGGCCCCCGATGGAGCCGCCGCGTTTGACGCCACCCCCGCCCCAGCCGAGGCCGGCCTGGAAGAGGAAATGGTGTCGGTGATCGAGACCAACATCGACGACATGCCCGCGAACCTGCTCGCCGCCGTCCCCCAGGCCATGCTGGACGCCGGCGCGCTGGACGCCTTCCTCACTCCGGTGCTGATGAAGAAGGGCCGACCCGCCTACGTGGTGACCGTCGTCTGCGCCCCAGGCGTTGCGGAGGCGCTGGGCGCCCGCCTCCTGACCGAGACGTCGACGCTGGGCGTGCGGATCCGCGAGGAGAGGCGGCTGGTGGCCCGACGCCGGGTGGAGCGCATGAAGAGCGCGCTTGGCGAGGTCGACGTCAAGCTGAAGCTGATCGACGGCCGGGTGGTCGACGCCGTGCCGGAGTACGAGCAGGTCCGGGTGGCCGCCGAGGGCGCCGGGATGCCGCTGCAGGAGGCCCACCGGCTAGTCACCGACGAGGCCCGCCGCAGGTACCTCGGGTGACCGCGACGCTGATCGACGGCAAGGCCCTGGGCCAGCGGCTGCGCGACGGCATCAGGGAGGAGGTGGCGCGGATGACCGCCGACGGGCTGCCCCCGCCGGGGTTGGGGGTCGTGCTGGTCGGCGACGACCCGGCGTCGGCGACGTACGTCCGCAACAAGGCCCGCGCGTGCGACGAGGCCGGCTTCCACTCCGTCCAGGTCAACCTCCGCGCGGGCGCCGGCCAAGAGCGGATCATGGAGGCCGTCGACACCTTCAACCGCGACCCGGCGATCCACGGCATCCTCGTCCAGCTGCCGCTGCCGGCGCTGGTTGACGCGGCGGCGGACACCCGCCCCATCGACCCCCGCAAGGACGCCGACGGCATCCACCCGGAAAACATCGCCCGCCTCGCCATGGGTGACCCGGCCGTGCTGCCCTGCACCCCGGCAGGGATCATGCAGATGCTGCGGGACGCCGGCGTGGCGATCGAAGGCCAGGAGGCGGTGGTGGTAGGCCGCAGCAACATCGTGGGCCGGCCGATGGCGGCGCTGCTGCTGCTGGCCAATGCCACCGTGACCGTGGCCCACAGCCGCACCCCCGACCTGGGCGCGGTGACCCGCCGGGCCGACATCCTGGTGGCGGCCGTCGGCCGTGCCGGGCTGGTCACCGGCGACATGGTCAAGCCGGGCGCCACCGTCATCGACGTGGGCATGAACCGCATCCCCTCGCCGGAGCCCGGCGGCAAGGCCCGCGTCGTCGGGGACGTCGAGCGCGATTCGGTGGCGGAGGTGGCGGGAAGGTTGACGCCCGTTCCCGGCGGCGTCGGCCCGATGACCATCGCCATGCTCCTCAGCAATACCCTGCAGGCCGCCCGGGCCGCCCACGCCTCCGACGCAGTGGCCCCGGCCGCCGGGTAACCCTGGCGTGACGATCGCGGCGCTGTCCTACAGGGACGCGGTCGAGCTGCTCACCGCCCGAGGCCGGTTCGGCATCAAGCTTGGGCTGGAGCGCACCCGGGCGCTGCTCGACGCGGTCGGCGCGCCCGACACGGGGCTGCGCGGCGCGCTGGTGGCCGGGACCAACGGCAAGGGCTCCACGTGCGCGTTCCTGGTTTCGATCCTGACCGCGGCGGGCTACCGCGTGGGCAGTATGCCCAAGCCCCACCTCAGCACCTACACGGAGCGGGTCTGCATCGACGGCCACCCCATCGCCGAGGCCGACTTCGCCGCCCTGGTCGCGGAGCTGATGCCGGCGGTCGACGCCATCGCCACGGAGCACGGCCCGGCTACGGAGTTCGAGATGCTGACCGCGGCCGCGCTGCTGCACATGCGCCGCTCGGAGGTGGACTACCTCGTCTGCGAGGTCGGCATGGGCGGCGCCCTCGACGCCACCAACGTGCTCGACCTGGGCGTGAAGGTGATCACCACCGTTGAGCTGGACCACATGCAGTACCTCGGCCCCGACGTCGCCGCGATCGCGGCGCAGAAGGCGGGCATCATCCGCCCCGGTGACGTCGTCGTCACCGGCCGGCTGCGGCCAGAGGCGGACGCCGTCGTCCGGGAGGCGGCCGCGACCGCGGGTGCGGAGGTGTGGGGGCTGGGGCAGGAGATCGAGATGTCGGCCACCGACCTCGGCTGGGAGGGAAGCACTTTCGACCTGCGCGTGCCGCTGGCCCCGGCCGGGATGGACCGCGTCGCGACCCGCATGCTCGGCCCCCACCAGGCGGACAACGCGGCGACGGCCGTCGCCGCGGCGTGGGCGATGTGGCACCGGCTGCAGACCCGCGTCGGTCGCGGCCACATGCGCCGGGGCGTCCTCCGGGCCCGCTGGCCCGGGCGCCTCGAGCTGGTCCGCCGCGGGGGGCGGGTGCTGGTGGACAGCGGCCACAACCCGGCGGCGGTGGCCGGCGTGGTGGCCGCCGTGGCAGCCCTGGTGGAGGACGGGCCGCCGCCGGTTGTGCTCTTCGGGGCGATGACGGACAAGGACATCGACGGGATGTTGCGGGGGATTCCCGGCGACTGGCCGGTGGTCTTCACCGCCGTGGCCGAGGACCGCGCCGAGTCCCCGGCGGCGCTGCTGGCGGCGGCGGCGGCGGCTGGACGCGAGGGCGACACGGCGGTGGACGGCGTGCCCGCGGCGCTGGCGGCGGCGCGCGCAGCGGCCGGTCGAGAGGGGCTGGTCCTGGTCCTGGGGTCGCTCTACCTCGCCGGCGCGGTCCGGGAGGAGCTGGGGCTGGCGTGAAGCTCGACACCGACGTCGGCCGCTGGTTCTTCGTCGCGGCGATGGGGATGCTGGGGATGGCGCTGGCGCTCGTCGTGATCCGCAACCCCGGGCTGCTGCGCCCCCCGTCGCCCGCCGCCAGTGCCACGCCGGTGCCGCATCGGACTATCGAGTCGCCGTACGGCAACGGGGCGTTCCGCCGCGGCCAGGCCCACGGCCAGACCAACGTCGGTACCGGCCACGCCTTCGCCGCCACCCTAGGCTCGGCCTACCGCGAGGCGGGATACGAGTGGCTCGCGGTCACCGACCTCAACGCGATCACCAGCCCGGCATTGCTGGCGACGCCGGGGTTGACGGTGGTTCCCAGCGCCGGCGCCACGTACGGCTTCGGAACCTTCCTGGCCTACAACGTCGATGCGATCCCCGACGCGATCACGCCCCGCCAGGTGGTCGACGGTGTCCAGGCCCAGGCCGGGGTTGTGTTCGTCGGCCGCCCGCTGGCCGAGCCGGCCCCCAACTACGACCAGCTGGTGAGCCTTCGCGATGTCGACGGGATAGAGATCTTCGACGCACGGCTGGTCAAGGACGACCCCACCCACGCTGACGCCGTGGCGCTCTGGGACCGGCTGCTGACGGACGGGATGCGCCTCTGGGGGATCGCCGGGGACGACACCATCGAGGAGCGCGGGCCGGACTCCACCATCGGCCGGACATCCACCGACGTGCAGGTCGACGAGGTCACCCCCATCAAGGTGACCGACGCGCTGCGCCGGGGGGCCTTCATCGCCGGTAACGGCCAGGCGGTAAACAGCGTGACCGTGGCGGGCGACACCATCACCGTCAGCACGCCGGACGCCGAGCACATCGCGTTCATCGGGCGCGGTGGCGAGGTGCTGCGGACCACCGACGGCCCCACCGGCAGCTACACGGTCAACTACAGCGAGCTGTACGTGCGCGCTGTGGCGTACCGCGCTGACGGCAGGCGCGCGTGGGTCCAGCCCGTCTTCGTCAACCCGTAGGATCTCCCGGTGACCACCGCGCTGCGCCCCGCGCGCACCCGCCTCGCGCTGCTGACGGCTGTCGCGCTGGCGGGCGCTGTTGACGTCGCAGCCTTCGCCGCAGCCGAGCCGGCGGTGGCGTTCAAGGACGGCGGCCGGGCCACGGGCACGCTCTTCGGGCTGGCCGTGTGGGTGCTGCTCACCGGCGCGGCGGGGCGGCGCTGGCGCCGCCCGGAGTCAGGCCGCCTGGCGCTGGCGACGCTGGGCCTAGGTGGGCTGGCGGCGCTCGACGGGGTCGGCCTGGCCGCGATCCACATGGCGGTCGGCGTCGGCGGCTGGCGGCCGCTGGTCGGGGGCATCCTCGGGGTGGCGGCCCTGGGGCTGGCGATAACCACGCGCAGAGGAGAGGCCTGATGGCAACTTTCAGCAACTTCAACGACGAGCGCCCGACGAAGGTCTGGGATGGCGTGGTGGCTCGGGTCCACGGCGGCGACCGGGTGATGATGGCCCTGGTCGACCTCGACCCCAACCAGCCGGTGCCCGAGCACCAGCATGACAACGAGCAGATCGGCTTCCTGGTGAAGGGCTCCCTGGAGTTCACGATCGGCGGCGAGACCCGCGCCCTCAAGCCCGGCGACACCTACGTCATCCCCGGCAACGTGCCCCACTCGGTGGTCACCGGCCCCGACGGCGCGGTGGTTGTCGACATCTTCGCCCCGCCGCGGGCGGACTGGGCCAACCTCGAACGCCTCGACCCGAGCCCAAGCGCGTGGTCCCCGGGCGCCGAGGAACCCCCGGCCGCCGGCGGCTTCGCCGGCGACGGAAGCTAAGCCGCTACGCGATGGTCAAGCTGCTGGTCGAGGCCCTGCTGGCGATCTTCCTGCACCCCGTCGCCTTCGTCCTGGCGGCCGTCAACATCTTCAAGCGCGAGGACCTCACCGGCACCAGCAGGATCATCTGGCTCCTGGTCTGCCTCTTCTGGGGCATCGGTCCCATCCTCTACGTGATGGTCGGCGGCGGGAGGCTCTGGTAGCGGCTAGCGCGCCTACCAGTTGGTGCTGCAGCCGCCGAACCCGTAGGCGCCGCACGTGACCGGCAGAGCCGCGGCGATGGCCAGGCCCAGCACCAGCAGCGCGCCCGCGCGGCGCGTGTGGACGAACGCGGCGGCCACGTACCAGAGCGGCCAGACGGGGTAGCCCTCCGGCGGCTTGTCAGGCCGGGGGCGGCTGAAGTAGCCCAGCACCTGCACCAGGCGCGGGATCGCGAGCACCACGAGTAGCGCCGGCAGCGGTAGCGCGCCGCGCAGGACCAGGCCGATGGTGCTGACGTAGAAGGCGACCATCAGGATAGCCGTCACCTGCCGCGACAGCTTCTCGCCGAGCACCTGCGGCAGGGTCCCGATCTTCAGGGGTTTGTCCCAGGGCATCTTGTCGATGTGCTTGCCCATCAGCACCGCCATCACCAGCAGCCCGTAGGGCACCGACGCCAGCAGCACCTCCCAGGGGATCCGCCCGACCGCGGCGAAGTACGTCCCGCCGATCATGATCGGGCCCCAGATCAGGAACACGCCGGGCTCGCCAAGGCCCCGCTTCTTCAGCCGCAGCGGCGGGGCCGCGTAGGCGACGCTGATGAAGAGGCCGGCCAGCGCGAACGCCACGATCAGCCACCCGCGCATCCAGGTGAGGTAGAGCATGATGCCGAGGTCGATGAAGTTCACCACCACGGCGGCGCGGGCGAGGCCGCCGCGGGTGATCATCCCCGAGAGCACCGGGTGGGGGGCGTATAGGGCGCGCGGGTAGTCCTCGGTGTCCGCCCCGACGTCGAGGTCGAAGAGGTCGTTCATCAGGTTGTTGTTGGCGTGGGCCAGGACCGCGCCGACCGCGGCGAGGGCGAAGAAGAACGGGTTGAAGCCCGGGGCCCGCACCGCCAGCAGCCCCGCGGTGGCCACCGCGATCAGCGTCATCGGCTGGACGCAGGCGCGGGTCAGCACCAGCCAGCGGGTGATCCCGTCAACCGGGTTGTCGGGGCAGTTGCAGGTGCGCAGCGTGTAGCGCCAGTTGTTCAGGAGCCGGACCGGCGACAGGCTGGCGGGCTCCGCCGTGATCGTGGGGGTGCTCATCAGCTCTGGCGTCCCAGCGCGAAGTCGGCGATGCTCGCCAGGCGGTCGCGGACGTCGCCGGCGGGGAGCCGGTCGAGCGCCGCCAGCGCCCGGTCGCGGTAGCCAGCGGCGCGCTCCATCGCCCGCTCCAGGGCGCCCGAGTCGCGCATGATCGCGACCGCCGCGTCGGCGTCGAAGCCGTCGTCGCTGTCGAGCAGGGCGGTGAGCCGGAAGCGCACGTCGGGCAGCTCCGCGGCGTACACCAGCGGCAGGCCGACGGACTGGCGCAGGTCCTGGACCAGGGCCTTGCCGGAGTTGGGCGAGAAGTCGAGGACGTCGTCGACCATCTGGAACGCGATGCCGAGGTTGAGCCCGTAGGCGGCCATCGCCTCCACGATGTCGTCGCCGGCGCCGCCCAGCGAGGCGCCCGCCGCGCAGGCTCCCGCGAAGAGCGCGGCGGTCTTGCCCTCGACGATCCGGAGGTAGCCCGCCTCCTCGAGGTTGTCCATCCCGCGGTAGCTGAACTCCTCGATCTGCGCCTCGCAGACCCGCGCCACGGCGTCGACGATCAGGCGCGTGGTGCGGCCGTTGTCCAGCTGCGCCAGCAGCGTCGCGGCGCGGCCGAAGTAGAAGTCGCCGACGCGCACGGCGGCGCCGGGACCGTAGGCGACGTGGACCGCGGGCCGCCCGCGGCGCATCGGGCTCTCGTCGACCACGTCGTCGTGCACCAGCGTGGCGTTGTGGATGAACTCCACGACCGACGCCAGCGTCGAGGCCCGCGCCGGGTCATGGTGGGGGCCGAGCCGGGACGCGAGGTAGGCGAGCTGGGGCCGCAGCCGCTTGCCGCCCGCGCCGAGCAGGTCGGCCATGGGCTCCCGCACCGACGCGGGGTCGCCCGCCAGCAGCCGCATCAGCTGGCCGTCCACCACGGCGGCCTCCTCACCGGGCCGGTCGGCGTCCGGCGCGATGGCGC
>JAXDLV010000097.1:0-6706 GCA_034666445.1 Chloroflexota bacterium
CCGGTACCAATGGCACCGGCACGGGTGCCAACGACGGCGGGACCGGCACCGGCACAGGCGACGGCGACCCCGGCGACCCCGGCAACCCGGGCGAGCCGCCCACCGAGAACCCGCCTCCGCCCCCGCCGGGCCAGGACTGCGTCGTCGTGACGCTGCCGCCGGGCAACGACGGCACCGTCAGCACCGTCTGTGAGGTCGCCAGCGGCCTAGTGAGCCCGCCGCCCGCGGTTCGCAAGCGGTAGCGGGGGCAGGCGGGAAGGGGATGGCGATGGCGATGGCAATGGCGACCCGGACCGGTGAGGAGCTGGCCGGTTACGAGCTGGTCAGGGAGCTTGGCAGGGGTGCGATGGGCACGGTCTACCTGGGGCGGCAGGTCGCCCTGGGCCGTGACGTGGCGATCAAGCAGCTGCTGGGATCGTGGAGTGGCGACGAGGAATTCCTCGATCGCTTCCGGCGCGAGGGGCGCGCCCTGGCGCGAATGAACCACGAGAACATCGTGGGTGTCTACGACATGACCCACACCGGCATCGACGTGTACCTGGTCATGGAGTACATCGCCGGCGTCAGCCTAGGCACCATCGTCAGGCGGGGTGAAGGCCTGGACCGCGGCCAGGCGCTCTCGGTCATCCAGCAGGTCTCAGCCGCGCTCGACTACGCCGCCGGCTGCGACATCCTCCACCGCGACCTCAAGCCCGACAACGTGCTCGTCACCGAAGTGGGCACCGTCAAGGTGGTGGACTTCGGGCTGACCAAGATGCTGTCGGAGCAGTCGAAGTTCGTCACCAGCGTCGGCACCGTGATGGGAACGCCCGCGTACATGTCGCCGGAGCAGGCATCTGGCAGCGGCGCCGTCGACGCCCGCTCCGACGTCTACACCCTCGGCGTCATGGCCTACGAGCTTCTGACCGGCAGCCTGCCGTTCACGACCTCGATGGGCGAGGTCGACCTCCTGGAGGCCCACCGCACCGCCATCCCACCGCGGCCGGATTCGATCGTGCCTGGGTTCCCACAGAAGGTCGCCGATGTCCTGGTGGCGGCGCTGGAGAAGGATCCCGGCCGCCGCCCCCAGACCGCGGGCGAGCTGTGGAGCCGGCTCGAGAAGGCGGCGACCGCGGCCTGGCCGGGCTGGCGCGACGAAGCGTCGCTGGCGGGTCTCGCAGTCGCGGCCAGGCCCCGGACGATTGCGACGTCGACCGCGCATGCCACCCGCGCCACCCGCCGCCGGCCGGTCGAGTCGCCGGCGACCGTCGTCGACGCGGATGCGCCGGTCGAGCAGGCCACCCGTACCCGCCTGCAGAAGGGCGCCGGGACGCGCGTACAGCAGGGCACCGGCACCCGCGTGCAGCAGGGCACCGGCACCCGCGTCCGGCAGGGCACTGGCACCCGCGTGCAGCAAGGCACCGGCACCCGCGTCCGGCAGGGCACCGGCACTCGCGTCCAGCAGGCCGGGGGCACCCGCGTGCAGCACCACGCCGGCACCCGCCTGCAGCCGGCTTCCGCCACCCGCCTCGGCGCTCCCGAGGACCCGGCCCTGCGTACTCGCTCCATTGAGCTGCCGGTGTACACGCCCGTCCGGCCCGCCCGCAGCAACGGCCGCCTGGCGCGTGTCGGGCTGGCAGCCCTCCTGGTGGTCCTGGTCGGCGCCGCCGGGACAGTGCTCTACCTGCGCTTCGGCAACCAGGTCCCGGCATCAGCCATCGGCCCCTCCGCCCCGGCCGCGCTGCAGGTGACCGCAGTCACCCTGGCGCTCGAACCCGGCGCACCCGAGGTCGGTCGCTGCCCGTCGGCCGCCTTCAGGTTCATATCCCACATCAGGACCAACGGCGGGGCCGGCGAGCTGAAATACCAGTGGATCGCGCCCGACGGCACCGCCCAACCGACCCGCACCGCGACCCTGCAGGCGAACCAGGTGGACGTCGAGTCGACCTTCGAGTTCGATTACGCCGCGCGGAAGGCGTTCTCCGGAAAGGCGATCCTGCGGGTACTGGCGCCGAACACGATGGACTCTGCGCCGGTGGCGATCCGCTACACCTGCGGCTGACACCCAGGGCCTCAGCGGGGAGGGGACATGGTGGGGGCCGGCACCTCTCGGCGCCGGCCCTTCTGCCCTGAGCTAGTCCCCGGGACTCAGGCGCGGGCGCCGGGCCGGAGGGATTCGAGCAGTCGCTGGGAGGCCTGGGCGATCTCATCGACCGCCGCGGTGAAGACCTCCTCGTTGGCCTTGGAGGGCTGCCGGTACCCACTCACCTTGCGTACGAACTGGAGGGAGGCGGCCCGGATCTCGTCATCGGCCGCCGTCTCACCCGGCCGTCGGAGGGTCTTGATGCTGCGACACATGGCCGGAATCTAGCAGGCTCGCCGGGCCCGGCAGGCCGCGGGGTCAGGCGCGGATCTGCACCCGCTCGGCCCAGACGCGGGCTCGGCCGCGACGTCGCCTGACACCGCGGCGGTTGCGCCAGTCCGGCTGGTCGCGGTCGAATCGCTGCACCGCGTAGACCACGATCGTCGCCGCGGCGGCCAGCACCGGGGCCACCACCACCAGGCCCGGCCGCAGACGGCGCCGGAGCACGAAGGTCGCGGTCAGAAGGACTGCCGCCGCTGCCAGGTGGCCGACCGGGAGGCCGGCCGAGTTGGGAGCGAGCGCCACCACCGGCATGGGCGCGTGGGTCTTCTCGTACTCGAGCACCTGCGCCTTGCGAGTGGCGACCTCGGGAGCCTGGGCCTGCACCCCCGCCAGCACCGCCGCCGCGATCGCCCCGAGGTTGGAGTCGTCCTTCATCAGGGCGGCCTCGCGGGGATTGGTCAGGTAGGCGGCCTCGACGGTGACCGCGGGCATGTCGACATGTGTCCAGAGGTCGGACTTCAGCATGGTGCCGCCACTGTCGATCGCCAGCGGCTTGAGCCTCTCGCCGAGCGCGGCGGCCATCGTCGTTGCGAACGCATGGCTTTCGGCGTCGGGATAGAGGACGAGGCTGCCGGACGCCGTGTCGCTGGTGAAGGAGTTGAAGTGGATGCTGACGAACAGGTTGGCGTGGGCGCGGTTGGCGGTCTCGCCGCGGTCACCGATGCTGATGAAGTCGTCGTCGTCGCGGGTCATCACCACCTTCACGCGGTCCGCCTCGAGGAGCGCGCGCAGCCTGCGCGCGACGTCGAGGGTGAGGTCCTTCTCGAGCAGGCCGTTGGTGCCGATGACGCCGGGGTCGAAGAGACGCTCGGGGTGGCTGTTGTCCGGGGTGCCGCCGTGGCCGGCGTCGACGGCCACGACGTACTGCTCGGGCGGGGCCTCGGCCGCGGCCGCCAGGGCAGGCAGCGACGACGCGAACAGGACCGCCACAAGGGCGGTTACCGCGGCGCTGAGCGAGACGTGTAGATGACGGTTGGCCGGGTGCCTCATCGGCGCGGCTAGTGTACAACGGGTTGCCGTTTTTGTCGCCGGGCTGCGAACGGGCGCTCGGATAGGCTTGGGACCATGGTCGCGCAGGTGCTTGAGGAGGTCCCCGTCGCGGCCCGGGCGGCGGGCCTGGCGGTGATGGCACGGGGCCTGGTGAAGGCGTACGGCGACCGCGAGGCGGTGGCAGGCATCGACCTCGACATCCCCGTTGGTGGCGCCTTCGGTGTACTCGGGCCCAACGGGGCGGGGAAGACCACCCTCATCCGCATGATCACCTGCGTCTCGCCGCCAACCGCCGGGGTGCTGCAGGTGCTGGGACAGGACGTGGCGCGCGACCGGCGCAGCATCAAGCGCCGGCTGGGTGTCGTGCCGCAGGGGATGACGCTGGACACCGACCTGCGGGTGCGCGAGAACCTGGTGACGTTTGCCGCCTACCACGACGTGCCTCGCGCGGAGGCCGCCGCGCGCATCGATGAGCTGCTCCAGTTCACCCAGCTGGCCGACCGCGGCGACGACGCCGTCGAGGGACTCTCGGGGGGGATGCAGCGGCGCCTCCTGATCGCCCGCGCCCTGGTCAACGACCCCGAGATGGTGGTGCTCGACGAGCCCACCACGGGCCTCGACCCCCAGGCCCGGCATTTCGTCTGGGAGCGGCTCCGCAGCCTGAAGCGCCTGGGCAAGACGCTCCTCCTCACGACCCACTACATGGAGGAGGCGGCGCAGCTGTGCGACGCGCTGATCGTGGTCGACAGCGGCCGCATCATCGCGGCGGGATCGCCGCTGGAGCTGGTGCGGGGCAACGTGCCGCCACGGGTGGTCGAGGTCCAGGGCGATGCCGACCTCGAGGCGGTCAGAGCGGCGGCCGGCGGCGTCGCCCGCGAGGTCGAGCGGGTGGGCGACCGGGTCCTGGCTTACGGCGACGACGCCGAGGCGATCGCCGCGCGCATACGTGGCGCCGGCGTGGCCCACACCGCGCTGCTGCTGCGCGACGCCACCCTCGAGGACGTCTTCCTGCGCCTTACCGGCCACGCCCTGGTGGAGGGCTAGGGATGGCCGGCGCGCCGGCGGCGATGGTCGCCACGGGTCGCCGCCTCGACGTGCTGGCCGTGCTGCGCCTGTGGAAGCCGCCCTCGGTGTCGCTCAACGGCGCCGTAAGGGTCTGGCAGCGCAACCTGCTGCTCTACCGCCGGTCGTGGTTGATGAACATCCTCCCCAACTTCTTCAGCCCGCTCCTGTACCTGGTGTCGATCGGGATCGGGGTGGGCGTCTACATCGGCACCCAGATCGCCGGCCAGGACTACGTGGTCTTCCTCGCCCCGGCGCTGGCGGGCAACGCCGCGATGAACGGCGGGGTCTTCGAGACCACCTACAACGTGTACGTCAAGCTCCGCTGGTCGAAGCTTTACGACGCCGTCATCACAACGCCCCTGGAGAGCGAGGACATCGCCACCGGTGAGCTGATGTGGGCGACCACCCGGGCGGTGCTCTACGGCGTGGCCTTCCTCGGCGTGATGCTGGTCTTCGGGATGATCCGCTCCTGGGGGGCGCTGCTGGCCCCCGTGGAGTTCGCCCTCCTGGGGCTGGCCTTTGCACTGATCGGGCTGATCTTCACATCGCTGGCGCCCAGCATCGACCTGTTCTCCTACTTCTTCACCCTCTTCGTGACGCCGCTCTTCCTCTTCAGCGGCACCTTCTTCCCGGTGACCAACCTACCCGTAGGGCTGCAATGGCTGGCTTGGTTCAGCCCCCTGTTCCACGGCTCCGAGGCGCTCCGCGACCTGTGCACCCGGGGCGACCTGGTGGCGGCAGCGGGCCACAGCCTGTGGCTGGTGGTGGCCTGCGTGGTGCTGTTCCCGCCGGCGGTGAACCTGCTGCGCCGCAAGCTGGTCGTATGAGCCTGCCCGAGGTGGGCCTGCGCCCCCCCCCGGACCAGCCGGCCGACCCCGACCCGCAGCCCACGCCGCCGACGCTCGGCCAGCGGGTGCTGGAGGTCCTCCCCGGCACCGCCACCTGGCTGGTGATCCTCGCCCTGGTGCTGCTGCCGATGGTGATCCTGCCGGCCGTGGTGGTGGCGATGATCATCGTCCTGGACCTCTACTGGCTGGTCCGCTCGATCATCGTGGTGCGCGGCATCCTTCGCACCCACCGCCAGCTGGGCTACGACACCGAGCACGACTGGCTCGCGATGGGCCGCGAGCTGCCCGCCGAGGCGTGGACCGACCCCGACGGCGAGGCCTTCGATCCCGCGGACATCTACCACGTCGCCCTCATCCCCACGTACACGGAGAGGTACGCCGTGCTCAATGCCACCGTGTCGGCGCTGGCGGCGGCCGCGTACCCGGCGGACCGCAAGATCGTGGCCATCATCACCCGCACCACCGACACCCAGGGGATCGAGAACGTCCAGCGTCTGCGGGAGGAGTACGGCGATCGCTTCTTCCGCTTCTGGCACATCCTCGACCCCCTCCTGCCGGGGATCGTCGTCGGCAAGTCGGCGGCGATGGCCTATGGCGGCCCGGAGCTCTACCAGCTGGTGGAGGACGAGGGGCTCGACCCCCGCAAGGTGATCGTGACCGACCTCGACTCCGACTTCCGCATCCACCCCCAGTACCTGGCGCGGGTGACCTGGGACTACGTCCAGGACCGGGAGCGCGACTACCGCCTCTACCAGCCGATCCCGATGTTCCACAACAACCTCTGGCGGGTGCCCGCGGCCGTCCACGTGCTGGCCAGCGCGGCCACCCAGTGGCAGATGTTCCTCCACACCCGGCCGCAGCGACTCGTCACCTTCGCCAGCTACTCGATGTCGATCCGGCTGGTCCGCGACGTCGGCTACTGGGACCCCCACGTGATCCAGGAGGACTCCCGCTTCTTCTGGCGCGCCTTCTTCCGCTACGGCGAGCGTCTCGCGGTGGTGCCGGTGCACCTGCCGATCTATGGCGACTGCCCGCGTGCTCGTGGCTACGGCCAGACCCACGTCTCGCAGTACAACCAGATCAAGCGCTGGGCCTGGGGCGTGTCGGACGTGCCGTTCGTCTTCATCAACATGCTCACCCACCCGGAGATCCCGGCGCGGCTGCGGCTGCACCGGTTCCTCAACCTCGTCTTCAACCACCTGATGTGGGTGGCGATGCCGCTGCTCCTGCTCTTCGGCGCCAGCATCCCCGGGTACCTCGCCGTCCTCGCGCAGAGCACGGGCATCCATTTCGTGGGCCCCACCGACTACTCGCTGACACCGGCGTCCGACTACCTGGGGATCACGTCGGCGGTGATCCTGACCTTCACGATGCTGTCGGTGGCGGTGCTGATCTATGT
>JAXDLV010000098.1:0-5280 GCA_034666445.1 Chloroflexota bacterium
GTCGCGGAGATCGCCAAGCAGGCCGGGGCGCTAACCATCGGCGTGGTCACCACGCCGTTCATGTTCGAGGGCGCCCAGCGCAAGGCCGCCGCCGACGACGGCCTCCAGAACATGCACGAGAAGGTCGACACCCTGATCACGGTCCCCAACCAGCGCCTGCTGGAGGTGGTTGACCGCAAGACCCCGATGGCGGACGCCTTCAAGATCGCCGACGACGTCCTCCGCCAGGGGGTGCAGGGCATCTCCGACCTGATCGTCTTCCCGGGCCTGATCAACCTCGACTTCGCGGACGTGAAGACGATCATGCAGGGCCAGGGCGCGGCGCTCATGGGCATCGGCTTCGGCAGCGGCGACACCCGCGCGACCGACGCCGCCAAGAACGCCATCAACAGCCCGCTGCTGGAGACCACCATCGAGGGCGCCCGCGGCATCCTCCTCAACATCACCGGCGGCCCGGACCTCACCCTGGTCGAGGTCAACGAGGCGGCCAACCTGGTGCGCGAGGCGGCCAACGCCCACGACGACAACCTCATCTTCGGCACCGTCATCGACGACCGCATGCAGGGTGAGGTCAAGGTCACCGTCATCGCCACCGGCTTCGCCGGCGAGCGCCCCGGGCAGATGGACGTCTTCGGCGTCGAGGACGACGCCACGGTGCCGGCCTACGCGCCGCCCGCCCCGGCCCGCACGGCCGCGGTGGCGTCGAAGGAGAAGGAGCCCACCCCGACCTTCGACAGCGACGACCTGGACATCCCGGCCTTCCTCCGCAACCGGAGGTAGTCCAGCGCGGGACGGGCGCGCTCGCGCGTTGCCCGTCCCGCTTCCCAACCACAAATTGCTGTGGTACGATCCGGGCCACAGCACAACATGTTGTCTTTATCCCCAAGGGGACCCTGGTCTTGAAGTGCCCATATTGTGGTCACGAAGAGCTCAAGGTCGTCGACTCGCGCGACTCCGATACCGGTGAGGCGATCCGTCGCCGCCGTGAGTGCCTGGGGTGCGCCAAGCGCTTCACCACCTACGAGCGCGTCGAGAACATCCCGTTCTACGTCATCAAGAAGGACGGCCGTCGCGAGGACTTCAACCGCCAGAAGCTGTTCGACGGTCTGATGACCGCCTGCGAGAAGCGCGACGTCTCGCCCGCCCGCATCGACGCCACCATTGACGAGATCGAGGCCGAGCTGCGCGCCACGGGCCGGATGGAGATCCCCTCGGGCGACATCGGCGAGCTGGTGATGGAGAAGCTGCGGGGCATCGACGACGTCGCCTACGTGCGGTTCGCCTCCGTCTACCGCCAGTTCCGCGACCTGACCGAGGTCAAGAAGGAGATCGACCAGCTCCTCAGCAAGCAGGGCGTCAAGTAAGGGAACCGCCTGTTACCGGGGGCGTCCCGGCCCCCCGCCCGGCGGCCGGACCGGGCCGCGTTGCGGATCGCACCGCGCCACCATGTAACAGGTAGTTGACGCGAGCGCCCGAACTGCCTTATCGTCACCACACTTTCAGGTTGAGGCGGGCCAACCTACAGGCGGGTGGATTTTCAGCGCCGGGGGCGATCCCAACTCTTCAATCCTGATGCTTATGCAACGGGGCGTCACACATGCGCGTCCCCCAGGGAGGTCATTGGGGTCTATGAGATTTTTGGGTAGGAAAGGCTTTCGCGTGAAGGCGGCGCTGCTGGTCGGACTCGGCTTCGCGGCGCTCACCACGATGCCGGCTGCCGCCGCCACCAACACGGTGACCGTGGGCACGGCCAGTCTGCCGCAGTTCCCCTGCGCCAACAACCCCTGCAGTGGCGGCACCTTCACCGGCACCGTCGAGGGCAAGGGCGGCGGCTACAAGTTCAATGGTGGGACGCTCAGCTCCACCTTCTCGTACACCGAGCGGTGCAACGCGGGCGACGTCGTTCCGCAGAGCGGAACCGCGAACGGCCACTTCAACATCACCGGGGCGAAGACCAGGGCCTCGGCGGACTTCTCATGGGTGCGTAACGGCGTAACCGCCAACATCACGCTCACCAACGTCAGCATCAACGGCGGTCCCGCAACCGGTTCGGGTAGCGCCACAGGCATCTTCGAACCCGTCGGCAAGGGCAACTGTGTCAAGAAGCCGGCGGCGATCACAGCGGCCGTGGAGCTGATCGCCAGCTTCTAACCGCTCGACTGAAAGCTTGACGGGTCGCTCCGACCCGGGAGCCCCTGGGATCTTCCCAGGGGCTCCAACAATAATTACCTCCAGCGAACCCAGACGAGGATTTAAGTGACCAACGCCAGATGGCATGGCGTCTCGAGAGCCACGATCTCGAGTGTTGTCGTCGCGTGCATCGTGCTCGCCGTGTTGGCGGCCCTGCCCGGCAGGAGCGCGCGCGCCGAGCCGGGCCCCGGGGCCGGGCTGAGCATCATCGGCCAGCTGCAGCTTGAGCCGTGCGCGATCGACCGCAAGTTTGCGGTCGCGTCCAGCCTCCACATGGTTGTGTCCGTCCGCCACTACGACCCGGCGTGCGGTCCGGCCGGGCACCTGGTCGGCCTCGACGCCTACTCCACCACCAACCTCGACAGGGTGGGCAGCTGGACGCTCGAGCTCCCCGACCTGACGGCCGGCAACAACGCCGGAACGCTCGGCCCGGTCGCCGTCGACCAGGACGGCCACCGCGCCTTTGTTGCTTTTGACGACGGCCACTTCGGCAGCAGGATCGCGGTTGTCGACCTCGGCCACCTGGACCCGGGAGCCGGCTCGGTGACCCCATCGGCGGTCTACCAGGCCCCGGGCGTTCCCGACGCCAATACCGCCGCCTCCACGGACGACGCGACCGGCGCGGCCGGCACCGCCACGTACTGCGCCGGCGCCCAGCTGATCTTCGGCGGCAGCGGGTGCCTCTACGTCAACGGGGCGTACTACGACGCCGCGACCAACTCACTCGACGTGATGGAGAGCCCCATTCTCAGCAACCAGTCGGCCGCGTTCTCCACCCACGGGCCGCAGCAGCCGCGGGTCTACCTGAGCCGCCTGGATGCGAGCAGCGGGCAGAAGCGCTGGATGATCAATCTGGCACGGTGCTCGGTGCCGCTGAGCGCGACCATCGGCGCCCAGCAGTGGGTGCCATTGCCCGACCCGACGATGGTCTTCCACTCCGCGGGCGGCGACGGCGTGGCGGCTGGTTGCCTGTTCTCGCACTCCTTCACCCGCGGGTCATACGGGGGGACCGCCAACGCCAGCAACGCCGCCCTGGCGGGCGGCTCGATGATGACCTACATCATCCCGCTCAAGCCGGACGGCTCGCTGTTCATCGACGCCAACCAGCGCGTCCAATCAGATTCCTACATCGGCCGGCCCAATGTGCTCGCGGGGTTGCCCGATCCCAGCTCGGGCCGCATGTTCTACGCGGCCGCGCCCCCCGTGGCCCAGACCACGGTTGCCAACGCCGCCGGCCCCACGGCGATCGGGTTCGACATCAGCCACCACGCCTACATCGGCGCCACTACCGCCGGCCCTCCCGAGGACAACGCCGGCGGTTTCAACCTGGCGGTCGCCGGCGGGCGCATCTACAGCGTGGGGGCGGACGGCGTGATCGTTGGTGACACGACCTCCACGCCCCAGGGGCAGGGCATCCGGTTCCCGCTAGCCATCTGCGAGCCGGGCGGGCCGCGGGCGTATGTCGCGTCGCTGCAGGCTGACGTCGCAACGCGGCGGGTGTTCGCCTGGTTCACAAACTGCGACGACAGCAACAGCCGGCGACCGTACCTGGTGGTGTACCAGGACTCGATCCCAAGCCTGGCGCAGGCCGCGACGCCCAACCCCGACAGCTATACCCAGCAGGTGGCCGAGCAGCCGGGTATGACCCAGAACCAGTTCGGGGCGCACGGCGAGGCCACCGGCTCCCGGTTCCGCCTCATCGGTGGCACCACCGGGCTGGTCAAGGGGGGCACCGCGGGCGGGTACGACCTAGCGCTTCAGCAGGTGCCACCCGGCGTGCAGCCGCCGGACGCTGTGCGACCGCAGACCCAGCCCGATTTCGCCACGCGTGAGATGCAGCTCGCCTACGTCCGCAACGCGGACGTGAGCAACTACCAGGCCACCGCGCAGTCCCTGGCGGCCGGCAGCGACACCACCACCGCCGAGCAGCTGAAGTCGACCGCCACCAAGCAGGACTGGCCGTTCGTGCCCGCGGACTGCTCGAGTCCCGGGAAGGAGGAGATGGCCAACACCTACGGTGGCGACACCAAGAGCTCCGTCGACTGCGATCTCTCGACCCACAGCGCCTCCGCCGTGGCCGACGCAGGTCCTGCCGGCTTCACCCTGACGTCGCTGAAGGGCGGGCTGCAGGCGCCACCCGCCCTGCCGTTCCTCGTGGGCCAGAGCCACGGGGAATCGCAGGTCACACTCGACACGGCCAAGGGGATCACCTCCAACACCATCGCCGAGGCGCGCAATGTCACCGCGGGGCCGGTGTTCATCCGCTCGATCCGCAGTGAGAGCCACTGCGTCGCCCACGGCCGCACCGGCACCGCGACATGCACGTTCACGCGCACGGTAAACGGGGTCACCAACGGCGGCCAGGCGGTCGGCGGCGGCGCCTGCCGCCAGGTGGACGGGCCAGCCGGGGCGACAGACACCTGCGCAGCGATGCTGGCCCAGCTGAACGCGATCGACCCCGGCATCCTGGTCTTCTCGATGCCCAGCCCGGACGGCCGGGCCGGTTTCTTCGACGGCAGCCCCGGTGGGTACCAGGCTGTCGCCCAGCGCGAGCTGTACGCGCACCTGGAGGACAACGTCCTCAACTACGACGGGTCGGTGCAGGTCCCCGGCATGCAGGTGGTCTACAACAACGACACTCCTGATACGCCGTCCCGGCTGGACATGCAGCTCGCCAACGTCCAGTCGGAGACGCATTACGGGATCAGCCAGGCCAGCTCCTTCGAGGAGGCGGCGCCGGCGACGCTGACCGATGCGCTTCCGCCGGTCGCGGCACCGGTCTCGCTCAGCGCTGGTCGGGCCGCCACCCCCGGGTCACCCCCCGGGTTCTTCGCCACCCTCGGCAAGCTGATCGAGCAGTTCCTGGCCGGCCTCTCCTGGCTGCTTCGCTCTCCGCTGCAGGCGCTGTTGATGGCCGGGATGATCACCCTGTTCAGCCTGCCCATCTACCTCGCGGTGCGGCGACGCCGGCTCGAGGCGCTCGGGGCAGCCGCATGAAGCACTTCCCCCCCGGCGCCAGCTGGCCCGGCGCCCTGCTGATCATGGGTGTGATCGCCGTGCTCTCGATCGTGACCGTCACGCCGCAGTTCC
>JAXDLV010000099.1:0-4953 GCA_034666445.1 Chloroflexota bacterium
TTCTCCTCGAGGGTGGCCGCCAGCCGCGCCACGAACTGCGCGTTCTGGCCCACCGCGACGTAGATGCAGACCAGGTCCTCGCCTTTCTGGTTGATGATCGCGTCGATCGCGATCGCCGACTTGCCGCGCTGGCGGTCGCCGATGATCAGCTCGCGCTGGCCACGGCCGATCGGCACCATCGCGTCGACGGCCTTGAGGCCGGTCTGCACCGGCGTGTCGACGGGCTTGCGCTGGATGACGCCGGGGGCGACCACCTCCACCGGCTTGGTTTCCTTGGACTCGATCGGGCCCTTGCCGTCAATCGGCTCGCCGAGCGCGTTGACCACCCGCCCGATGAGGCCCTCGCCGACCGGGACCTCGGCGATGCGGCCCGTGGTGTGGACCTCGTCGCCCTCCTCGATTTCGTCGTAGGCGCCCATGATGATGATGCCGACGGAGTCCTGCTCCAGGTTGAGGGCCAGGCCCTTGACGCCGCCCTTGAACTCGACAATCTCGCCCGCCTTCACCCCGGCGAGGCCGTAGACGTGGGCGATGCCGTCACCGATGTCGGTGATGACGCCGACGTCCTCCGAGAAGATCGGCACGTCGAACTTCTCGATCCTCTGCTTAAGAAGGGCTGTGATCTCCTCGCTCTTGATTCCCATCAGAACTCCTAAGTGGTGCGGCGTGGGCGGGTGAAGGCGCCTTTGGCGTTCGTCATGCGCTGACCAGGCTCTCGCGCATCTCTTCCAGGCGGCGTCGTCATCCGCCAGGGCGACCGCGTCACCGACGGCAGCGTCCGCCGCCGATCAGGGACGGGTCGACGTCGAACTCGACGGTGACCTCCCGGCCCAGCTTCTTGCTGAGCAGGTCGCTCAGCCGCCGCCGGCCCTCGGCGGGCAGGTCCTCGGCGAGGGTGAGCCGCAGCTCGGTGCGGCCCTCGGCCTCGGCCAGGAGCGCCTCGAACTCGTCGCGGATGGCGCCCGCCAGGTCGGTGCGGCGACCCATCACCAGCAGCTTGACGAAGTTGGACCGGTCCCGGTCGAACCCCTGGGGCAGCAGGGCCAGCGCCAGCCCGATGCGCTTGCGGTCGTCGAGGCGGGGGTTGGCGAAGGCCAGGCTGACGTCGGGGTCGCTGAAGATGCGTTCGATCTCGCTGAGGTCGGTGCGCCAGCCCGGGAGCTGGTGCTTGGCCGACGCCACCTCGAAGGCCGCGTGGGCGTAGCGCCCGGCGGCGCCCCCGGCGTCGGGCGCGCTCAACGGCCCAGCTCCGCCGAGCGGATGGCCTGCTCCGCGAGCTCGCGGTTGCGCTCCGAGTCGAGGTTCTGCTCCACCACCCGGGACGCCGCCACGATGGCCAGGTCAACCGTCTGGCGGCGAATCTCGGCGATCGCCGCCTGGCGCTCGCGGTCGATCTCGCCGCGGGCCTTGGCGACCATCGAGTCGCTCTCGGCGCGCGCCGTCTGGCGGGCGCGCTCCTGGATGTCAGAGGCGATCTTCTCGCCGTTGCGGATGATGTCCTGGGCCTCCGACGACGCGTCCCAGAGGATCTTCTCGGCCTTCTCCTGGCTCTCCTTGACGGACCTGGCGGCCGCCTCGGCGTCGTCCAGGCTGCGCTCGATCTCCTCCTGGCGCCGGTCGATGGCTCCCAGCATCGGCTTGAGGAGGAAGCGCTGGACGATGAACAGCACCGCGCCGAACAGCAGGACGTAGAACGCCAGGCTGTGCCAATTGACGCCGAAGGACTCGAAGAACGCCTGCATATATCAGGACTCCGTGGTCAACGTGCTTGGTTGCGAGCCTTACTTCGCGACGAAGAGAAGGATCAGCGAGACGACCAGGGCGTAGATCGCGACGGTCTCGCAGAAGACGATGCCCAGGATCATGACCTGCTGGAGCTGGTTGCGAAGCTCGGGCTGGCGGGCGATGCCCTCGACAGCCTTGCCGGACACGTTGCCGATGCCGATGCCGGCGCCGATGGCGCCGAGGCCGATGGCCAGGCCGGCGGCGAGAAGCTTTGCTGCTGTGGGATCCAAAGTGGGTTCCTCCTTACCTTTTTGTATTGCGGGGCGCGCTAGGCGGCCGCCCGGCTGACCTGGTCGGATGGCGCGGGGCGTCCCGCGTCGGGCGCGGGCTCGCCGGCCTCACCGGGGTGCTCCGCGTGCTCGGCCGCCAGGCTGATGTAGATCAGCGCGAGGAGGCCGAAGATGAGGCTCTGGATGACGGCCACGAGGAACACCTCGAGGCCGTAGAAGATCACCGCCACCGGGCCCGCCAGGCCCAGGATGACCGCGATCAGGATCTCGCCGCCGTAGATGTTGGCGAAGAGCCGGAAGCTCAGGGAGAGGACCTTGGCCAGCTCCCCGATGGTGTGGAAGATGCCGACGATGAAGTCGATCGGCTTGCCCTTCAGCAGGGCCGGGATGTTGACGAACTCGGCGAAGTAGCCGATGCCGTGGCTGCGGACCCCGAAGATGTGGATCAGGAAGAACACCATCAGGGCCAGGCCGAGGGTGGCGTTGTAGTCCGCGGCCATCGCCCGGAAGAGCGGGAAGCTCTCCCCGTTGTGGTGGACGATGACCTGGCCGAACCCCGGGATCAGCGCGATCCAGTTGTTCACCAGGAGCCAGATCAGGAGCGTCGCGAACAGCGGGAAGACCGTCCCCCCGACGGGGCCGCCGGCGCCCTTCGCGAAGTTGAAGAGGCCGCCCACGAACATCTCCACTGCAACCTGGAACCGGCCCGGCCGGCGGTCCTGGCGACGGGATGCGACCTGCACCAGCACCAGCAGCACGACGAACGCCAGCAGCGCGGCCAGCATGGAGTTGGTCACCTCGACCGGGCCGATCGCGAAGAGCGCCTCGGGCCGGATCGGGGGGGCCTTGATCTCGGGGAAGAAGGGCACGACCTGTGTTCCTCCGCCGCCCTGGGCCTCCGCCTCGGCCTCGGCCTGCAGCAGCCTCCCCACCATCCCGAGGATCACCCCTGGTCAACCCCCGCGCCGGGCTCGTCCTCGGCGGCGATGTACGCGCGCATGCCCCGAACCATCAGGTAGATGGCCGCCCCAAAGCCGATGACGGCGCCGACGAGGACCCCAGCAGGCTGTATCGATGGAACAAGCCGATCAACTCCAAAGCCCGCCAGGATCCCAAGCCCTACGGCCGCGAAAACCTGGAAAGCAACTCCGGATATACGCGCAAAGGACTGCCAGACATTCATTCCGAACCCTCGGCAGCGGTCAGGATTCTAGCAAAACCCCCGCTTCGGCCTGCTCCTCGCCGAGATCGCCCGCGAGGCCCTCCGCGCGGCCCTGCTCGAGCTCGTAGAGGCGGTCCCCGACGATGGTGGACAGCCCCACCACCAGCAGCACTATGACCACCGCGAGGATCTTGCGGTGCCCGTAGAGCATCAGCCCCAGCCCCGATGTGATCCCGGTTGCGGAGTAGAAGACCAGGCAGATGCGCCGCTGGCTGAGGCCGAAGTCGAGCAGTTGGTGGTGGACGTGCTCGGTGTCGGGGTGGCCGATGGAGATCCGCTGCCGCCGCCGCCGCACGATCGCCCAAGCGGTGTCCAGGATCGGGACCGCCAGTGCCGCGACGGGCACGACAAGGGCGAAGACCACCTCGCCCTTGGCTATGCCGAAGATGCTCAGGATGCCGAGCCCGATGCCCAGGAAGTGGCTCCCGCTGTCGCCCATGAAGATGCGCGCCGGGTGGAAGTTGAACACCAGGAACCCCACGCAGGCCCCGGCGAAGGCGGCGCACAGCAGCACCACGTTCAGCTGGCTGGCGTCCTCGGGGACGCGGTTCACGGCCGCCAGGAGGAGCGCGACCGCCACGATCCCGGCGACCCCGGCGGCCAGCCCGTCAACGCCGTCGAGCAGGTTCATGGTGTTCTGCATCCCCATCAGCCATATGAGCGTCACCGGGATCGATAGCACGCCCAGCTGGATGACATTGCCGCCGCCGAGGTTGATGAAGTGGATCGCGATGCCCAGCACGACCGTGAGCACGGCCAGGCCCAGCTGGAGGACGAGCTTGGTCCCGGGGCCCAGCGCCCGGACGTCGTCGACCGTCATCACCGCCACCGTTATGACGACGATCGCCACCATCGCGGCCACCTGCGCGACCGGCAGCCGCGACGCCTCGTCCAGCGGCGACAGCGGGCTCAGAGCGAAGGCGACCGCGGCGGCGACGAAGCCCATCCCCATCGCGATGCCGCCGAGACGGCCTGTCGGCCGGGCGTGGATGTTGCGCCCCCCCGGTACCGCCACCGCGCCGAGCCGGAAGGACAGGCGCCGGGTGACCGGCACCAGCACGATCGTCACCACCATCGTCACCAGGGCGGGCGCGACGGCGGGCCCGAAGTTGTGCAGCAGCAGGCGGTAGAACTCGACCGACAGCGGGTTGTCGGCCGGGTTGATCGCCGCGAGGCTCACGGGTCCTGCGGCAGCGGCCCGCGGAAGGCGCCGGCGAGCTGGTCGTACGAGCGGGCATCCACGCCGGCGCGGTGGAGCAGGCTGACCCCGCCGAGGTCGCGGTACTCGCGCCTATAGAGCACGTGCGCCACGTTGGAGTTGATCAGCAGGGTGGCGCACAGCACGCACGGGCTGTGGGTGATGAAGGCCCACTTGCCGCTCTCCGCCGAGCCCGCCTTGGCCACGGCGTTGGTCTCCGCGTGGATGCAGGTGGTGCAGGGATCCCCGGGGCCGCCGGGGCCCAGGCACTCGTTGTTGATGCCCTTGGCCCCGCCGTTGTAGCCGACGCCGAGCACGCGTGTCAGGTCGGCGCTGGTGATGACCGCCCCGACCGAACGGCGGCGGCACGTGCTGCGCCGCGCGAGCTCCTCCGCGAGGCGCATGTAGACCTCCTCGAGGGGGATCCGGTCCGGGACCAGTTGCGGGTCGGGGGCCGCGTCTGCGGCGTCGGCGGGTGTCATCAGCTGAGCAACCTCGCGGCGGGGATGCTGCCCTCG
>JAXDLV010000100.1:0-10803 GCA_034666445.1 Chloroflexota bacterium
GTGTGAGGATGCCCTCCAGGCGGTCACGCAGGTACTCGTACGCCGGTGGCAGGGCGACTCTCTCGCCGAGGGTCTCGAGCGGCTCGTCCGCGGTGAAGCCCGGGCCCATGGTGGCGATCTCGAAGAGAACCCCGCTCGGCTCGCGGAAGTAGATCGAGCGGAAGTAGTAGCGGTCGATCACCGGCGTTGGGTGCCCGCCGCCCTCGAGGATGCGCGCCCGCCAGGCGAGGTGGTCCTCCATCGGCGACGCCCAGGCGACGTGGTGCACGGTGCCGGCCCCGGGGACGCCGGGCGTGTCGAGGTGGTCGTACGCGTATGTCGAGCCGCGGCTCTCGCCGCGTCCTTCGAAGGCGTCTTCGTCGCCCGCGGCGAAGCCCATCGCGTCGGTCAGGAAACGGGCGCTGGCCGACGGGTCGGCGCTGTAGGCGCGGACGCCGTCGAAGCCCTGCAGGGCCACCGCCGCCGGGATCTCGGGGTGGTCGGCGATGAGCGGCGCGTCAGGGCCGGGCGTGGCCACCAGCTCCAGCCCGAGGCCCTCCGGGTCGGCAAACCGCAGGCGGCCGTCCTCACGTTCGACCGCGACGCCGGCGGCGCCGAGGCGCTCGGCCCAGAAGTCGAGGGCGGCGGCATCGGCCACGCGCCAGGTGATGCGATGGACCATGCCCGCGCCGGCCCGCCCGCGGGCCGCGCCCGGGTACTCGAAGAACGTCAGGTCGCTCCCCGGGCTTCCCTTCTCGTCGGCGTAGAACAGGTGGTAGACGGTGGGGTCGTCCTGGTTGACCGACTTCTTGACCAGGCGCAGGCCGAGGACGCCGACGTAGAACTCGACGTTGGCGGGCGCGTCGGCGGTGACGGCGGTGATGTGGTGGATGCCTTCCAGCTTCATTGGGATCTCCTTGATGGGCTCCCTGCTTGCAACGCCGCTGCCGAGCCGCCTCTTCCCCGCCGGTCGGAATAGGGTGCCCCCGCGTCGGATTGGGGATCGAGGGTAACAATGACGAGCATGAACATCGACGCCCAGCCGACGCAAGCCACCAGCCAGGCCGAGCCCTTTTCGATCGCGCCGGAGACCGGGGTTGGCGCGGTGCATCTCGCGGTGACCGACGGCCCGGCGATGCTGGAGTTCTACCGCGACGTCGTCGGCCTCACCGACCTCGGTCCGCGCGAAGGCCTGGTCCGCCTCGGCGCCGGCGGCAGGGAGCTGGTGGTCCTCCACCCCGACGCCACCGGCCCGGTGGTGCAGCAGCGCACCGGCCTGTACCACCTCGCCCTGCTGGTCCCGGACCGGCGGGAGCTTGCCCGGGTGGTGGCCCGGCTGTTCGCGATGCGCTACCCGCACAGCCCGACGGACCACACCATGACCAAGTCGGACTACCTCTGGGACCCCGACGGCAATGGCATCGAGGTCTACTGCGAGTCCCCGGAGGACGGCCGCTTCGTATACAGCGAGGACACCTTCGGCGCGATTGACAACGAGGGCCGGCCGCGCTCCGGCCGCGACCCGATGGACCTCGACGAGCTGTTCGGCCATCTCACCGACGCCGACGACCTGCAGCAGCCGATGCCCGAGGCGACCAGGATGGGCCACGTCCATCTCCACATACGCGACGTCCCCGAGGCGCTCGGCTTCTACCACGACCTCATGGGCTTCGACGTTATGGGCCTGATGCGCCGCTTCGGCGCGGCGTTCATCTCCGCCGGGGGCTACCACCACCACCTCGGCCTCAACACATGGGCGGGCCAGGGGGCCCCTCCCCCGCCACCCGGGACCGCCGGCCTGCGCCACTTCACAATGGAGCTGCCCTCGGCGGGCGACCTTGACACCGTCGTCGCCCGGCTGCGCGGTGGCGGAATCGATGTCCAGGAGGACGGCGCGGGCCTCTGGGCCAGCGACCCCTCGTCGAACCGGCTGCTGCTCAAGGTCCGCGACGGCGCCTAGTCCCGGCGCCGGAACGCGGGCGAGCGGGCCGGTCACGCTTAATAACTCTTCACCGTAAGTTACGCGATTTTTTACGGGCCAGGCCCGAGATTAGGCCCGTGGCGATCGAGCTCCGAACTTCAACCGCGTCCGCGGAGGGCCGCGTGCATACCGCGCGCCTGGTCTCCTACGTCCGCTGGGCGGGCGTGGGCCTCGGCGTCGTCCAGGCGTTCCTCACCAGCGACCCGGAGCCGGTGTTCGGGTGGCGCGGCGTGCTGCTGGCGGCCGCGGTCATGGCCGCCTACAACGTGCCCGCCACTCTCGCCCACCGCCTGCCCTCGCGCTGGCTCGAGCCCGTGCTGCTGGGGGCCCTGGTGGGCGACTTCGCGGTCTGCACCAGCTGGATGCTGCTCACGTCCAACGACGTGTACAGCACCTCGTACGCCGTCTTCGGCCTGGTCTCGATCGAGGCCGCGGTGCTCTACCGGTGGCGCGGCGCGATCGCTTTCACCGTCGCCTTCGCCGCGGTCTACGGCGTGTTCTACTGGGTACGCTGGGCGGACTTCGGCTTCGCGCCGGTGGCCGGGAGCGTGTTCTACCGGACGGGACTGATCGCGATGATGGCCCTGTTCCTCGGCGGCATCGCCCACGAGAGCGAGCGCCGGCGCCAGGCGGCGGCCGCGGCGGCGGAGTGGGCCGACCAGCTGCGGAACGTGGCGCTGGAGAAGTCGGAGCGGTACCAGTCGCTCCTGCAGAACGTCAGCGACCTCGGCGAGGGCTTTGTGTCCGTGGACGGCGCCGGCCGAATCCTGTACGCCAACGAGGCCTACTGCCGGCTCACCGGCTACACCCTGGCCCAGCTCCGAGCGCTGGGCTCATTCATGGAGCTGATCCCCGAGGACGAGCGCCCCGGGCTGATCGAGCGCACCCGCCGCCGCGAGGCCAACAACCCCATGCCCGACCGGGGCGAGTCGGCGATCCTGACGCGCGACGGTCAGCGCGTCGACGTGGACTTCGCCCTCAAGCGCCTGGAGCTTGCGGACGGGGTCCAGATGGTCTCGATCGTCCGCGACATCACCGACAAGAAGCGCGCCGAGGAGGCCCTGCGCCTGAGCGAGCAGCAGGCCAAGCTGGCGGCCCGCGTCGACTCCCTCACCCAGGTCCCCAACCGCCGCGCCTGGGACGAGGAGCTCCCCCGCGCGATCGCCCGCGCGAAGCGCGACGGCGCGCCCCTCGTGGTGGGCCTGCTCGACCTCGACAGCTTCAAGGAGTACAACGACGACTGGGGCCACCACATGGGCGATCGCCTCTTGGAGGCCTACGCCACAGGCTGGCGGTCGGCGATGCGCGAGGTGGACTTCGTGGCGCGGTACGGCGGCGACGAGTTCGCGGTCATCCTCCCCGGCACGGACCTGGCCTCGGCCCGGCAGGTGCTCGACCGCCTTCGCGGCCTCGCCCCCGAGCGCCAGACCTTCTCTGTAGGGCTGGCGCTATGGGATGGTAGCGAGAGCCCCGGTGAGCTGGTGGCGCGCGCCGACGCAGCCCTATACGAGACCAAGCGCGCCGGCCGCGGCCGCGTGGTGGCCGCCAGTGCCCCGCTGGACAACCGCGGCCCGAACTGGTCCCTGCGGGTCCCGCAGCTCCTCGAGGGCCGGGCGATGCGCGCGGTCTACCAGCCCATCTGCCGTCTCGAGGACCTCGAGACCGTCGGCTACGAGGCCCTGGCGCGTCCCCTGGATGAGGAGCTGCGCACGGGCGTCGAGACGATGTTTGCCACCGCCCAGCGGCTCGGCTACTCGCGTGACCTCGACTGGCTGTGCCGCCGCGCCGCCGTCCAGTACGCGCGTTTCCCGCCGGGTACCCGGCTCTTCATCAACGTCGGCGTGCACGCCCTCCTCGACCCCCTCCACGGCGTCGACCAGATGGAGCTGCTGCTCCTCTGGGGCGGGCGCGACCCGAGCGACATCGTCCTGGAGATCAGCGAGCGCGAGCAGATCTCCGACCTCGCCCGCCTCCGCGAGGTGCTCGCTGACTACCGTGCGTCGGGCTTCAGCTTCGCGATGGACGACGTTGGCGAGGGCCACTCCACGATGGAGGTGCTGGCCGCCACCCAGCCGGAGTACATCAAGGTCGCATCCCGCCTGACGCGCGGCGTGGCGGACGGCGGCCCCCGCTCGGCCGTGCTGGCGCTGGTGACCTTCGGTCAGGCCAGCGGCGGAGAGGTGATCGCTGAGGGCCTCGAGACCGCCGAGCAGGTCGACCGGGTCCGCGACCTGGGCGTCAGCCTCGGCCAGGGCTTTGGCCTGGGCCGGCCAGAGGAGGCCTCCGGCCCCATCCACGGCCCGGCCGTTATCGCCGCAGGCTGACCGATCTTCCCGCGGACGCCGCGGCGCCGAACAGCAACGTGAAGAGCCCCAGCAGCAAGGATGGAAGGAGGAACAACGCCAGGCTGGTGAGCACCACTGACACCACGGCACAGAGGAGCAGCCACGATGCCACGAGCGGGATAAGCCACCCCCGGGTCTCGGACCGAGCGTGGATGGCGGAGAGGACTGCGATCTCGAGCAGCAGCGCGGCGGTCCCGATCGTCGCCACCCAGGCCCCGGTGGTCAGACCCTGGCGGGTCGAGGCGAGCCCCAGGCCGGCGACCAGCGCGATGGCGCCGATCACTGCGGTGAGACTGCCACTAACCAGCTCCAGCCTGGCCAACGGTCCCCTGGGCACGAGACCAGCCTAGTTCCCAGCGGGAACAGGAGGCGGCGGCGCCTACTGGGAGCTAAACGACGGCGAGCTTGGGCGGCTCGTGGCGGGGCTCGATCGCGAGGCCGTGCTGGGGGCGGCCGAGGCCGTAGCCCTGGCCCAGCTCGACGCCCAGCTCGGCCATACGCTCGCGCTGCTCGGGGGTCTCCACGCCCTCGGCGATCAGGACTGCGCCGCTGGCGCGGGCGAAGGTGGCCAGGGCCTCGATGGCGGCCATGTGGCCGCGTGCGCTGGAGCCTTGGGTCAGGCTGCGGGCGACCTTGATGTACTCGGGCTGGCCCGACGCCAGCACCTCGATGGTGGAGTGCCCCTCCCCCACGTCGTCCAGCGCGAAACGGAAGCCGGCGTCGCGGTAGGTGTCGATCACCTCGCGGAATCGGCCCGAGTCGGTCACCGCCTCGCGCTCGCTCAGCTCGAGGACCACGTCGTACGGCTCGCGCCCCGCCCACTGCAGCAGGAGGAGCATCTGGTCGACGTCGTGGAGCGGGTCGAGCAGCGCCGGCACCCCGACGTTGACGAACAGCGCGACCCCGTCAGGCATGTCGCGGGCGCCGTCGACGGCGGCACGGCGGCAGAGCCAGTCGAGGTCACGGGTGAGGCCCAGCCGCAGCGCGGCGGCGAACAGGCCCTCGACGCTGGCCTCGGGGCCCATCCCCTGCGGCCGGGCCAGCGCCTCGAAGGCGACCGTGGTGTCATCGCTGAGGCGGATGATCGGCTGGTAGACGGAGCCCATCTGGCGTTTCTCCAGCATCCGCGGGATCAGCTCGCCCCAGCGCTGGTGCTTCTCATTGCTGGCGCTCGACCAGACCCGCGCCAGCTCGACACGGTTGCGCCCCTCCGCCTTGGCGCGGTAGAGCGCCTCGTCGGCAAGGTTCCAGACCTCGCGCGGGTCGGCACCGGGACCGCCAGAGGCGCAGCCGCTGCTGATCCGCGCCGCCCCAAAGGGCACCGCCACGCCGTTCATGGTGGAGGTCAGCCGCTGGGCGATCTCCAGTGCCACGGTCTCCTCGGTGGCGGGCAGGATGGCGACGAACTCGTCGCCGCCGACGCGCGCCAGCGAGTCCTCGGCGCGTAGGCCGGCCCGCAGGTAGCGCGACACCAGCCTGAGGATGGCGTCGCCGGCCTCATGGCCGTGCTCGTCGTTGATCATCTTCAGGTTGTCGAGGTCGATCGCCAGTATCGAGAAATGGTGCTCGCGACCGCCCTCGCGCAGGATCCGCTCGAACTCGCGGCGGTTGGGCAGGCCGGTCAGGTCGTCGGTGTGGGCCCGGCGCCGCTGCTCCTCGTAGAGGCGGCCCCGTTCCAGCGCCACCGAGGCGACGTCGGCCATTCCCTGGGCGACCAGCTCGTCGCCCGCGTGCCAGTGGTACTCGCCCTCCGTCGATCCCAGGCTGACAACCCCGACGACCAGGCCGTTGCTGTCCCGCAGCGGGGCCGCGATCGCGGACTGCACGACGCCGATGCCCTTCTCGATCGCGGCGCGGTTGGCCGCGGGTCGGTCCATCGTGTCCTCGGCCACCTCGGCGGCGGTCGACCGGGTGGCGATCTCCCCAGCCTGGTAGGCGAGCCCGGCGAGGCCCTCGCCCGGCTTGATCTCCACCGCGGGCATGTCCGACCCTGCGACGCTGACAACGCCACCGGGCGTCAGGGCGACGTCCACCGCCACCAGCGTCCGGCTGGATGGATTCCAGAGCAGCACCCCACCCCAGTTGAGGTGCGGGTAGGTCTCCGCGAATGCCTCCAGCACCGCTGTCGACACTTCACGCAGGTCTGTGGTGCGGCCGAGCCGCGCCGACGCCCGGGCCACGGCCGTCAGCTGGCGCAGGCGGCTGTCCTGGCGGGCCACGCCGAACCGCCAGTAGGCATGGAATAGGACGCCCACGCCCAGCAGCAGGCCTCCCCAGGCGACGCCCTGGAGGCCGAGGTGGATGCCCTGCGCCTCGGCGCTGCCGCACACGGCCGCGAAGCCGAACCCGGCAGCCAGCAGGGTGACCATCGGCCGGTCGGTGCTGAGCTCGACCTCGTCCGCGGAGAGGATCGAGCCGACGACCATGATCAGGAACAGCACCGCGGCCAGGCCCAGCGGGTCGGGGAAGTAGCCGGCGCCAACCGCCACGATTGCCGTGACCACGGCGACGCCGACGGTGGTGCCCAGGACCTGCGTGGAAGTGCGGGAAACCAGCATCTGCGCCTGGAAGCGGACGAGCACGAACGCGTACAGGCCGGCGACCAGCACGAGTGCGGCCTCGCCCGCCATCAGCGGTACTGGTAACTGCGCCAGCGCCAGGTGTACCCCGACGGCGGCGATCACGATGACCGCCCCTATCGTCGAGGACGTGCGCGACGGCGCGAGGGCCTCTCCGTCCACGTCCGAAGCATGGCCGCGGGCGGGAACTCAGTCTAGGTGGCTGTTGTGGCGGTTTTGTAAATCTTTGCGAAGGCTAGGCGGCGGGGTCCGAGTTCTCGATCGAAACGATCGTGCGATACATGACGAACACCGTGGCCACGGCCAGCACGTAGGAGGCCACGAGCCAGACCCAGTCCGGGCTGCCGGCGATGATCGCCGGGCCATAGAACGCAAGCGGCGCGGGCGCAAATACCAGGACCGCCACCGACAGCAGGAAGAGGGGGTTCGTCAGGACCCGGTACGGCACGCTGCCCTTGTGGCCACCGCCCGTGCTCAGGTTGTCCTTCCCCGGGACGAACGTCTCGTCGCCCAGGTAGAGGAGGACCGCCGCCACCAGCCACGCCCCCGACAGCCAGATGAAGTCGCCCAGCCCGACGATCGTGGGCGGCAGGAAGAACGCGACCGAAGGCGGCACCAGGATCATCGCCACCAGGACCAGCCGGAAATTCCAGTTGTTCCTGAGGTGGTCGGTGAGCTTGGGCGCCGGGCCCGGGCCCGCGCCGGGATCCATCACGTCGTCTGGCACAGGGGCATGGTACCCGACGCTCACCGCCGCGTGCGGCGTCTAGGCTCCGCGTGGTCCCCGCAGTGAGCGCCGCAGGTACAGCCCGGCGGCGGCCAGCAGCACCAGGCAGACGGCGATGCCCTGCCACGACGTCACCGCCTCGGACGTCGCGCCCTCCAGCGAGCGCAGCGGGCCCACCAGCGCGACGGGCACGCCGCCGATTGCCTGGACCCCCAGGGTGGCGCCGTCGCCGACGTTGGAGTTGCCCTCGAACTGGTGGATGGCGCTGACCTCACCGGCGCGTGGGCCGGTGTAGCGCAGCACGTAGATGCCGTTGCGGATGTCGACGATGTAGATCAGGCCGTCCTTGATGATCGGGTAGCTCCACGCCGTGACCTTGTTGGCCAGCAACGGGCCCTCGTTGAGCGCCGGGTCCTCCTGGACCACGGCGGTCAGCGGAGTGGCGATGAACTGCCCGGCGCTGGTCGGGTGGGTCGGGTCGGAGAGGTCGACCGCCTGAAGGCCCTTGGAGTGCCAGGTCAGGAAGCCGAGGTCGCCGATGATGCTCGGGTTGTGCGACGCGAAGCTGCTGAAGTTGTCCAGGACGGGGCTGATGCCGGCGCACGACGCCGGGTCGTTCAGCTGCGTCTTGTACTCGGAGACCACGCGAGGGTGAGTCTCGTCCGCGATGTCGATGATCCGCACCCAGCCCCACGGGCAGCCTCCCAGGGCGGGGCCGAAGACCTCGGTGCCGACGGCCATCTTGCCGTAGATCTCCTCGGTGGTGAAGACGTAATGGGTGCCTGGGATGGGCACCGCGGAGTGCGCTCCCTGGTTGTCCCAGAAGTTGCGGTTGGCCACAGGCGTCACGAGGTGGACCTGGGGATTGGCCACCGCGTTGGCGAGGTCGCTGGTGTCGATCACCATGAAGCCCCCACCCAGGTGGGCCAGGTAGCCGCGCCGCCCGTCGGGGCTGAGGCTGAGCGAGTGCAGCCGCAGGTCATAGGCGCTCCCGCTCACACCGGCCGCCCGGAAGTCGGGGTCGGCGGTGAACGTGGCCACCTCGGGGAACACGCCCTCACGCCAGCGGCTGATGTCGGTGACGGTCAGCGCCTGGCCCGTGCTGTTGGGTGACGTCCAGTACATCAGCGCCCGGCCCGGCCGCAGCGGGTCGACCCAGAGGTACATCTCGTGGGGCGTGACGCTCGGCTGGTAGTTGGTCACCAGCCGCGGGTTGGCCGGGTCCTGCGAGAGGTCGAAGAAGGCCATGTGCTGGAGCGGCTGCAGGCCGGTGTCCGAGCCCGAGGTGCACGCGTGCAGGATCGCGCTGCAGCCGAAGTAGATGACCACCAGCATCTTCTGCTCGGGCCAGACGCGCAGCTCCCGCGAGGTGTAGCCCGCCGCGATCTTGGCCGGCTGCGCGATCTCCCCCACCACGTGCGGGTTGGCGGGGTTGCCGATGTCGACGATCATCACGCCGCCGTGGGCCGCGTGGGCGCCGACGGCGTCGGTGCGGTTGCCGACGTACATGTAGTGGTCGTAGATCCCGGCGGCGGCGTTCATGCCCCGCTTGAACAGCGGGTCGTGCCCCACCAGCTCGAAGTTGGAGATCGACGCCGGCGGCTTCAGCGGGCCCGCGGACGCGGTCAGCGGACCGGCCGCCACCATAGAGATCACCGAGGCGAGGGTCGCCGCCCCCGCGCGCAGCATCAGCCTGGATCGTCTACCCAACTTCAGCTCCCCCTGAATGCGCGCCCTTCCAAGCCGCGCTCCTCCTCATTATCCCGCGACCCGCGCCGCGGGTACTGACTACTGCGGCGCCGGCGGTGGCAGCTTGAGGCCGTCGCCAAACGGCCAGGGCTGCTGTGGCGTCTTGCTCATCGGCACCGAGTCGGACGCCGTGAGCGCGCCACAGAGCGGCTTCTTGGCGTTGGGGCCGTACGGCTGCGGGTCATGCGTGTCCTGGAAGCCCAGGCTCACCGTGGCGGCGACGTGGGTGCAGTACAGGTGGTCGCCGTACTGGGCGCTGACGTTGAACAGGCCGTTGTCGTTGCCGACGTTGCTGTAGTTGATCCACCCGTACTCGCTGGCCGGCGCGATCAGGTAGCCCAGCTGGTCGTTGGCCAGGCCGAAGGTGAACGCCGACTGCATCCCCTTGACGCGCTTCAGCAGTCCGAAGCGGATGTCGGGGTAGGCCTCACCGGGGTTGGCGGTCAGCAGCACGTCCCCGATGCGGTGGGCTGAGGCGAACGTCCCCAGGACGTCGCCGGTGATCCAGGGAGCGGTGGTGGCGCGGTAGGCGCCGTAGCCGCGGATCGGGGTCTCGCCGGTGTAGCTGACGGCCAGCAGCGCCGGGTTGGTGGCGGTCTCACGGGTGAAGACCTCCTCGCTGGCGATCCCCGAGCCGCGCACCGCCTCGGCGTGGGTCACGGCGTCCACCACCCAGGGGGTGAAGAGCCGGGTCCAGGTGTCGAGCTTGTCCACCTCGCAGTTGGGATGCCCGGGCTGGTTGCACTGGGCGTCACTGTTCGGGCGCGGAGGCTGGGTCCGGCCCACGTCGGACACCATCGTCATCGCGACCGGCTCGCCCAGGGCGACCTCGGTGGCGGTGGCGACGCGGCCCGGCCAGTCGGCCGAGTAGCGCAGGTTGCTGCTGCCCATCACGTCGGCGTGCGCCGAGTAGTTGATGAGCGTGCCCAGGGGCCGCCCGTCGGCGCCCACGGCGTGGAGCACGCGGAGCTGGCTGTTGACCAGGTCATCGCGGTAGCCGGTGGCGTCGTTGGGCACCGGCGGCGGCGGGTCGGCGATGGGCAGGCCGCTGTCGCGCGCGACGCTGAGCGTGCCGGTGTTGACGCCGAACTGGCTGTGGTCAAAGGCCTCGCCGGGGGTCGCGGTGCCGGGGCGGTAGCCGCCGGTCGCGGCGTCGGGCATCACCGGGGTGTTGCTGCCGACGACCAGGCTTGCCGGGACCCGGGCGTAGTAGGCACCCTCCAGCGCCTTGATGGTCTGGTCACGGACGAGCTGGAGGTAGCTCACGGGCACGCCGCCCCAGAGGCCGATCAAGTCGGGCCCGGCGTGGCTGTGGTCGGCGTTGATGACGATCGAGCCGATCGGCACGCCGGTGTCCTTGGAGACCTGCTTGCGGATGTCGTACAGGCCGAACGGGCCCTGCTTGTAGGCGGCGAAGGTGCCCTGGTTCTCGAGGCTGGCGAA
>JAXDLV010000101.1:0-15877 GCA_034666445.1 Chloroflexota bacterium
GTGGAGGGCGGCGGCGGGGCCATCACCGTCGACGTCCCCGACGCCGCCCTCCACGGGGTCGCCGTGCCAGTCCTTCGTCGGCCGGTCGAGCAGCGCCGACAGCTCGCGTGCGATGCCGAGGTGGCAGAGGAGGTCGGGGCGATTGGTCGTCGTCTCCAGCACCATCACCTGGTCGGGCGGCATCAGCTCGCTCAGCGGCTGGCCGGTGGGGCCCTCTCTGCCAAGCACCAGCAGGCCGTCGGCCTCGCCGCTGATGCCCAGCTCGACGCCGCTGCAGGCCATGCCCTCGGAGGTGACGCCCATGAACTTGCGGGCGCCGACCTTGACGCCGTTGGGCAGCAACGTGCCGGGGCGGGCCAGGGGGACGAGGTCACCCTCGGCGACATTGGGGGCGCCGGAGACGACCTGCACGCGCTCCTCCCCCACCTCCAGCTTGAGTGCGCGGAGGTGGTCCGACCCATCCACCAACGGGGCCTCCAGGATCCGCGCCACCACGACGCCGTCCCAGCCCACGCCCAGGTCGATGACCCGCTCCACCTCGGTGCCGGAGAGCGTCAGCATGTCGGCCAGCTCCTCGACCGGCTCGGGTAGCTCGATGTACTCCCGGAGCCACTCGAGCGAGACCTTGAGCGGCATTAGAACTGCCGCACGAGGCGGAGGTCGTTGTCGAACATGTGGCGCATGTCCTCGACGCCGTACTTCAGCATCGCCACCCGGTCGGCGCCCATCCCGAAGGCGAAGCCCGAGTAGCGGTCGGGGTCTATCCCTCCGAAGCGCAGCACGTTGGGGTGCACCATCCCGGCGCCGAGGATCTCGATCCAGCCGCTGTGGCGGCAGAGGCCACAGCCCGCGCCGTCGCAGACGAAGCAGCTGACATGGACCTCCAGGCTGGGCTCGGTGAACGGGAAGTGGTCGGGGCGCAGGCGGATACGGCGGTCGTCGCCGAACATGGCCCGGGCGAAATACTCCAGCGTGCCCCGGAGGTCGGCGACGGTCACGCCCTCGTCGACCAGCAGGCCCTCCAGCTGGTGGAACATCGGGACGTGGGTGGCGTCGTTGTCGCGGCGGTACACCTTGCCCGGCATGACGATCCGGATGGGCGGCGCCTGGCGCTCCATCACCCGCACCTGCATCGGCGACGTGTGAGGGCGCAGCAGGCGGTTGGTCTCTGCCGCCGGGTCGGGCTCGTCACCGGCGCCGGGGTCGGCGATGAAGAAGGTGTCGAAGCCGTCCCGGGCTGGGTGGCCGCGGGGGATGTTGAGCGCCTCGAAGCTGTAGTAGTCGTTGTCCACCTCGGGGCCGCGGGCGACCTCGTACCCAAGCCCGCGGAAGATCTCCTCCATCTCCCTCATCACCAGGCTGACGGGGTGTGGATGGCCGCGACGCACGGGCGTCGCAGGGAACGTCAGGTCGATGGCCTCCGCCTCGGCCAGCCCCCCCGACGCGCCGGCACGCAGCGCGACGGCGCGTGCGTCGATGGCCTCCTGGATCGCGGCCTTGACCTGGTTGGCCCGCCGCCCGAAGGCCCTCCGCCGCTCGGGCGGCAGGTTGCCGATGCCGGAGAGCGCCTCGCTCAGCGGCGCCCGCCGTCCCAGCAGCTGGACCCGGGCCTGGTCGAGGGCCGCCTGGTCCTGGGCGGCAGCGACCTGTTCTAGCGCCTGCCCCTGGTGCTGATCGAGATCCAGCTCATCGCCGCCGGTCAACTGACCTCGGCCGGGGCGCCCTCGGGCGCCGCGGACCTGGCCACGTCGACCAGCTGGCTGAACTGGGCCGCGTCCTTCACCGCGATGTCGGCGAGGACCTTGCGATCGATCTCGACCCCGGCCGTCTTGAGGCCGTGGGTGAAGGTGCTGTAGGTCATCCCGTTGAGCCGCGCGGCGGCGTTGATCCGGGCGATCCAGAGGGCGCGCATGTCGCGCTTGCGCACGCGGCGGTCGCGGTACTGGTAGGCCAGCGAGTGCATGACCGCCTCGTTGGCGGCCTTGAAGAGCTCCTTGCGGCTCCCCGACATGCCCTCGGCGCGCTTGAGGACCTTCTTGTGTCGAGCGTGGGCGGTGACGCCTCGCTTTACTCTCGGCATCTCAATCCTCCTACAGGTACGGGGCGATCCGCTTGATCGACCTGGCGTCCGCGGCGCTGACCTGGCGGGTGCCCTTGAAGGCGCGCTTCCGCTTGCTGGACTTCTTCTCCAGGATGTGGCTCTGGTGGGAGTGGCGGCTCAGCACCTTGCCGTTCCGCGTGATGCGGAACCGCTTGGCTGTGCCCTTGTGCGTCTTGATCTTCGGCATTGCAAACCTCTTATCTCTCCCCAACGCGTCCGGGGGGCTTCTTAGCCTGTCTTCGCGGGTTTCTCCGGGACTGTGACCGCCGCCGCGGGGACCGCGCCATTCTCCTCGACACCGGCCGGGACCTCGTCCGGCTTGGCCTCGTCGTGCCTCGCGAGCGGTCCCATGATCTGGCTCATGTTCTTGCCTTCCAGCAGGGGCGTCCTCTCGACGTGGGCCACGTCGGCGAGGTCGTTGGCCATGCGCTCGAGGATCTTTCTGCCTATGTCCTGGTGGACCATCTCCCGGCCCCTGAACCAGATCGTGACCTTGACCTTGTCCCCCTCGATGAGGAAGTCCCTCACCCGGTGGAGCTTGGTCTGGTAGTCGTGCTCCCCGATCTTGGGCCTGAAGTTCATCTGCTTCAGGCGGGTGCTGGCCTGGCGCCGGCGCGACTCCTGCTCGCGCTTGCGGGCATCGAAACGGAAGCGTCCGTAATCCAGCAGTCGGCACACGGGGGGCTGTGCCTGGGGGGCAACCTCGACCAGGTCCAGGCCTCGCTCGTTGGCCATCTGCCGGGCTTTCTCGATGTCGACGACGCCGAGCTGCTCGTTGCCGTCGATCAGCCGCACCTGCGGGACACGGATCTGGTCGTTGATCCTCAGCTCTTTGAAGGCGATAGACGTTCTCCTTGACTACCGGCGCCGGGCCTTCGCCGCCTTAAAGACAGAACGGACAGCCGAAGCCGTCCGTTGACCCCTCTCTGGGAGGGACCCGAGCGACGCCCCGTGGGGGCCGTCAGGTGAGGAGGACCGCTCCTTCTTCCGCCGGGCCGTCAGGCCCGAGCCGGGTCGGATCATAGCAGTTGACCTGGGCCGCGGGAACCGCGCCCGACGAGTTCCGCGGGCGGGTCAGTCCCGCGCCGCCAGTCTCCCGGCGAGGTCCTCGGCAATGGCGTTCGGCGCCATCGCGCCGCGGTCGCCGACGTGGCGCTCGCGCAGGCTGACCGTGCCCGCCTCCTCGTCCTTGCCGCCGACGACGCCAACGAAGGGGATCTTCTGCAGCTCGGCGTCGCGGATCTTGGCCTGCATGCGCTCGTCGCGGGTGTCGACCTCGACGCGCAGGCCGAGGCCGCGGAAGTGGTCGGCCTGGCGCTGTGCATAGGCGACGTGCTTCTCGGAGATGGGGACCATCAGCAGCTGCACCGGCGCCAGCCAGAGCGGGAACTCGCCGGCGAAGTGCTCGATCAGGTAGCCCATGAACCGCTCCAGGCTGCCAATCGGGGCGCGGTGGATCATCCGCGGCCGGGCCATGGCGCCGTCGGCGCCGACGTACTCGAGGCCGAAGCGCTCGGGGAGGTTGAAGTCCACCTGGGTGGTGGACGCCGAGAACTCGCGGCCGAGGGCGTCGCGGATCTGGACATCGAGCTACGGGCCGTAGAAGGCCGCCTCGCCCACCGCCTCCACGAAGGGGTGGCCCACCTCCAGCAGCGCCTCGCGGATCGCGCCCTCCGCCTCCTCCCAGTCGGCCGGGTCACCGAGGTACTTGGAGTCGTCGTCGCGCCGCGACAGCCGGAAGCTGAAGTCGGTGACCTTGAGGTCGCGGTACAGGTCGAGGATCAGCTGGGTGGCGGCGATGAACTCCTGTTTGACCTGCTCCGGGGTGCAGAAGATGTGGGCGTCGTTGATGGTGAAGCCGCGCACCCGCAGCAGCCCCGACAGCTCGCCCGACTTCTCGTAGCGGTAGACGGTGCCCAGCTCGGCGATGCGGAGGGGAAGGTCACGGTAGCTGCGGCGGTCGTGCTGGTAGATGCGGATGTGGTGGGGGCAGTTCATCGGCCGCAGGATGTACTCCTCGTCCTCCACGCCGAAGGGCGGGAACATCGAGTCCTTGAACGACTGCAGGTGGCCGCTGGTCTTGTAGAGCTCGGTGCTGGCGATGTGGGGCGTGTAGACGTGCTGGTACCCGCCGCGACGCTCGGCGTCGAGGATGTACTCCTCCAGCAGGCGCCGCACCGTGGCGCCTCGGGGCAGCCAGAGGGGCAGCCCCTTGCCCACCTTGTCGTCGATCATGAACAGCCCCAGCTCGCGGCCCAGCTTCTTGTGGTCACGCTCGCGGGCCAGCTCCAGCCGCTGGAAATAGTCCTCCATCGCCTCGGCCGACAGCCAGGCCGTGCCGTAAACGCGCTGCAGCACCTGGTTGCGCTCGTCGCCACGCCAGTACGCGCCCGCAACCCGGGTGAGGCGGAAGTGCTGGATCGCCCCGGCGTCGGCCACGTGTGGGCCGCGGCAGAGGTCGAAGAACTCCCCCGTGCGGTAGCAGGACACCTCGGTCTCGGCGGCGGCCTCGCCCTCGGTCAGGATCTCGACCTTGTAGCCCTGGCCCAGCTCGCGGAAGCGTTCGACCGCACGGTCCTTGGGGAGCGTCTCCTGCTCGTACCCGGGAGCCTGCGTCGCGATCTCCCGCATCCGCGCCTCGATGGCAGGCAGGTCCTCCTCCTTCAGGGTGACGCCGGGGCCGAGGTCGAAGTCGTAGTAGAAGCCGTCGTCGATCGCCGGGCCGATGGCGTACTGGGCGCCGGGGTAGAGCTGGGTGACGGCGGCGGCGAGGAGGTGCGCGCTGGAGTGGCGCAGGACCTCGAGGTCGGGCTGCTCAGACATCGGGATGAAGTGTACGGGGCGTCAAGCACCCGCCCGGCGGGCCGCCGGGACTCAGCCGGCGGTGAGCCGGGAGAGGCCTGAAGGGGCCTCTTCGATCTCCTCGCAGGCGGCCGCCAGGACGTTGTCCTCGGACTCCCACATGCGCAGGTCCAGCTGGCGTGCCATGGGCAAAATGCGCCGTCGGGAGACCTCGCGAAGGCGCTGGCTCCGCTCCGGGTCAGAGGTGCAGCAGGCGCGGCTGCAGTACTTGTTGGTCGGCTTCTTCACCTGCTTGATGCAGCCCATGCGGGCACACTGACGTAGACCTGAAGCAACCATGCGTTTCCCCGGAATATCCCACTGTCACCGCCCGTGGGTGACCTCTGGAAGCATCATAGTCCTCGGGGTCGGCGACCTGTCAAGGACGTGACGCGATGCAACATTTGACAGGGCCTGTGGGTGTCTAACGGGCTATCCACGCTCACTGTGCACAACCTGTGCGCAATGGGGAAAACTCTGAGATCAGGCGGGGTCCGAAACGTGTGGATGGTGGAGCAGGTGCTCCTCTTCATAGCGTCTCAAGGCCACCAGCTCGCGGGCCAGGATGCGCAAAAACTTGCCTCCCCAGAGGCCCGTGGACAGAATTGCGCCAAACAGCACGACCGCGTCGACGCTGGCCCTGCCCTCCTTCGTCCAGTAGACGTCC
This sequence comes from Chloroflexota bacterium, assembly GCA_034666445.1. Classification (GTDB taxonomy): domain Bacteria; phylum Chloroflexota; class Dormibacteria; order DASZGP01; family DASZGP01; genus JAXDLV01. Next base: position 5,610 of record JAXDLV010000101.1, read on the forward strand.
TCGAGGCGCAGCCAGAGCGCGAACTCGTCAAGCGTCATCGCCGCCCCGGCGCCGTAGCCCGCGGCGGCGACCCGTGAGGCCCACTTACGGGGGACCATGTACTCCACCCCCGCAAGCCAGACATAGCCGACCAGGTGGAGCATCGCGATGCCCCACACGAGGTGGTGGACGTGGGTGTCGCCCATCGACACGTTCTTCAGCGGGCCCCTGCCGCTGCGGATGGCGTGGGTGATACCCCTGATGGCACCGAAGGTCAGGGTGAAGCTGGTGGAGGCGATGAACAGCCGTTCCCGCCAGGCGTCCTGGAAGTGGAAGCGCCAGTGGTGGCCGATCGCGTGGTGGCGCGGCAGGTGCCGGAGCGGATGGTGCCCGGCGAGCGGGTGGTGGTCGCCGACAAGGCGTTGCCCGCCCTCGGGAGGCGATGGGGTGACCTGGTCCGCTCCGTCCATCGGGCCTACTGTACATCGGCCCCCCGTGCCCTCCCGCCAGCGGCGCGGGTTGGCAGAATGGTTTGTTGTGCAGACGCGCGAGCTGGCGATCGACACGTCCGCCCGCCGGGTCGTGGACATCACCGCCGAGGTAGAGGCGTTTGCCCGCAAGGGCTTCGACGGCCTCCTCAATGTCTTCATTCCCCACGCCACCGCCGGTGTGGCGGTGATCGAGACCGGCAGCGGCTCCGAGGAGGACCTGGTCGCGACGCTCGAGCGCTTGCTGCCAAGGGACGCCGACTACCGGCACCAGCACGGCAGTCCTGGACACGGCGCGGACCACGTGCTGCCGGCGCTGGTCAGCCCGTCCGTGACCATCCCGGTACGGGGCGGGCGCCTGGGCCTCGGTACCTGGCAGCGGGTGGTCTTGGTCGACCTCAACGGCGACAACCCCCAGCGCCGCGTGGCCCTCAGCCTCCTATCCGGCTAACGCCCCATCGCGTCGGCGGTGCGCTCCGCCAGCGCCATGATCGAGATCATGGGGTTCGTGCCCGAGGCGGTGGGAAAGGCGCTGCCGTCGCCGATCCAGACCCCCGGCGTGTCATGCAGCTCGCCCCACGGGTTGGCCACGCTGGTGGCGGGGTCCGCCCCCATGCGGCAGCTGCCCATGTGGTGCAGCGAGAACGTGGCGTGCTCGTTGGGCGCCAGCGACGCGTCGTGGACGCGCTGGGCGAAGCTGTCGATGTCCTCTCCCCCACCCCGGTCCCAGCGCAGCAGGCGGGTATGGAGGCTGTAGACGGCGCGGGCGCCTGCCGCGTGGTGGAGGAGCACCAGCTCCTTCAGGCCGCGGCGGAAGTGGCGCTCGTCCATGGGGTCGTCGAACAGGCTGTAGGAGTGGATGGGGTTGCCGGCCGCGTCGATGGTGACCGTCCCGTGGCCGTGGTCGCGGATGAGGAAGACGAACGGCGCGGCGAAGCGCGCCTCCAGCCCGAGCTCCTTGCTCTGGCGGCCTGAGACCCAGGGGCTGGCCGCGGCCCCCAGCGCGGGGCTGGCGTGGGAGCACTCGACCAGGAAGCCGTAGCCGTCCTCGATGTCGGCGAACTGGTCGGACAGTGCGGTCTGGGGCGCGCCCCACCAGGCCTTCTGAGGCTCGTCGTAGAGCCCGCCCACCGCGGTCGCGGGGTGGAGTCGCAGGTACCGTCCGGCCGCTGGACCGCCGATGCCCGAGCGGAGCAGCAGCGCCGGCGAGTCAAGCGCGCCGGCCGCGACCACCACCTGCGGCGCACGCACGACGACCCTCTGCGTGGTGCCGTCCTCGCCGGTGTGGGTTGCCTCCACGCCCGCCGCCCGTCCAGCCTCCACCAGGATGCGGTCCGCCCGGCAGCGGACGACGAAGCGGGCGCCGTGCTCCCAGGCGTCCTCGAGGTACGTCTTGAGGGTGCCCTGCTTGGAGCCCGACTGGTCGCCAAAGCCCATGAACGCCGCCGACTCGGGCGAGTACGTGGCGGGGTCGGCGTTGCGGGTTACGCGGCTGAAGCTGTAGCCGAGCGCCGCGCAGGCCTCCTGGAGCCGGAGATGGGGATCGTTGTAGTCGGAGCAGCGGTCGTTGACGCCGAGGCGGTCCCAGACGGCGTCGAGGTGGCGGTCGAAGTCCTGGCCGGCCACCCCCTCCAGGCCGTGCTCCAGCTCCCACTGCTCGCGCACGGCGGGCCGGGTGCGGATGCAGTTGGTCCAGTTGACGGTGGTGCCGCCACCGAGGTTGGAGCCGGTCATCAGCGTGATGCCACCGTCGGCGGTGATGGCGGTGCCTCCGGCGCGGTAGAGACGCTGGTACGCGGGCAGCTCCAGCTGGTCGAAGTCCTCCTCGTTGTAGTAGCCGCCCGCCTCCAGCACAACCACCTCCCTGCCCGCGGCGGCCAGGCGGGCGGCGATGACGCCGCCACCGGCCCCGGAGCCGACCACCACGACGTCCGCGCTCAGCTCCAGGGGTCGGCCGCCCGGGTCCAGCGGGCGGATCGGCTTGGGCGCCCGTGGCGGCGGCGAGGCCGGGCCCGGGTAGCCCCCCGCCACCCAGTTGGGGTTAACGCCCGTGGCGGGGTCCACCAGGCCGTTGAACAGCATCAGGGTCAGGCTCTTGACCGCCACGATCCCGGCCAGCGCCTCGGGGGAGGCGTCCATGAACGCGTGGACAAAGCGTTCGCGGTCCTCGGCGGAGGCCTCGTTGAAGCCAAAGGCGTTGAGGGCGTCCATGAAGTCGCGGAAGGCCTGCTGGACCTCCGCAGGGACGCTCCCCAGGGTGGCCTCGATGGCAGCCGGGACGCCGAGGTCGGACGCCCGGCGGGCCCAGTACCCGTGGGGGTCGGGCGTCTCCTCGATGGCCGGCACGAACGTGTCGCAGAGAGTGGTCATCGTGAGCCGCTGCCGGTCGTCGAAGATCGTCGGGCTGGCGGCGGCGCTCATCGCGGCTCGATGCTACTCGTGGTCGTGCGGGTCGTGCGGGTCGTGCGGCAGGACCGTGGTAGGCCGGTCGCCCTTGTGCAGCACGCGGTCCTCCCAACGGCGCACGACGAGCAGCGCCACCAGCGTCATCACGGTCGCCAGCAGCGCGAGCAGGTAGTAGCCAAAGCCGCACGTCATGCCGATGGCGGCCACCACCCAGATGGAGGCGGCGGTGGTGAGGCCCTTGACCCGCTCCCCCTGGCGCAGGATCGCACCCGCCCCGAGGAAGCCGATGCCGGTCACCACCTGGGCGGCGATGCGCGTGGGGTCCTGGCTCCCGGGAACCGCCAGCAGCGCGATCGAGCTGAACAGGCACGACCCCATCGACACCAGGGCCAGCGTCCGAAGGCCCGCCGGGTGGCGGCTGAACTCCCGCTCGGTCCCAACCGCCATACCCAGCAGCAGCGCGACCAGCAGCCTCAGCGCGAGATCGAGCTGCGTGCTAATTTCGGGGGGCATATCAGGTTCAGCATTATGTGCGTATAGAAGGCATGCGGGCGGGGACAGCCGGGGGGACGGTTGCCATGGTGCTTTCGCTTGCCTGCGTCGCGGCGTGCGCGGTGCCGGCGCCGCCGGGGCCGCTCTCGGCCGCCCCGGTGCAGGCCGAGTCGCGCGCGATGCCGCCCTCCCCCGCCGGCCCGGCAGAGTCACTGCCGGGGCGGGTAACACTGGGGTCGCCGCCGCCCCTGGACGTGCTCGAGGCCCGCGTCGAGTTCATCGACGTCTCCGCGGGGCGGCCGGTCCAGCCGCCGGTGGCTGCGGCGGCCGGGATCCTGGTCGACGTCGACGCCGGGCTCGTCCTCTGGCAGCACAACGCCGACACCCCGCGCCCGCCGGCCAGCACAACCAAGCTCATGTCGGCACTGGTGGCAATGCGCAACTTCCCAATGGACAGCGCCGTCACCGTTGGCGCCGCGGCAGCCACCCGGGGCGGCGAGGAGACGCAGATGGGGCTACGTGCCGGCGAGCGCCTGACCGTCCGCGAGCTGCTCACCGGCATGCTGATGGTCAGTGCCAACGACGCCGCCATGTCGATCGCCGGGGACACGGTGGGCATGGAGCGCTTCGTCGACACCATGAACGCGCAGGCCGCCGCACTGGGGCTGACCTCCACTCACTTCGAGAACCCCTCCGGGTACCCTGACGCGCCGGCGCAGCTGACGACGGCGCGCGACCTCGCCGCCCTCACGAGCATCGCCTATCGCCGCTATCCCATCTTCCAGGAGTTGAGCGACACCCACGACACGGTCATACCGGCCAACGCCGGCCACCAGGAGTTCGTCCTGCACAACATCCTGAGCCGGCTGTACGCGTCCTACCCGGCGCTGGTCGGGGGCAAGTCGGGCTTCACCTACGCCGCCGGCCCGTGCCTGGTGACCGTCGCGGTGCGGGACGGCCATCGCCTCATCGCCGTCCTGCTGGACGCGCCGCACATGGTCGACGACACCCGCACGCTGCTGGAGTGGGGGTTCAGCCAGGAGGGGCTGGCGCCGCTGCCGGCGCCCACCCCGTCGCCCGCGGGACCCCGGCCCTAGGCGACCAACACCTCACGTGGGGGGCCCGCCGCCCCAGGCGGCCGGCCCCGCGGTGAAGACGCCCCTACTGGGCGTCGTACTTGAACGAGAGGTTCAGCCGTGTGCGGTAGCGCGAGATCTTGCCGTTCTCGATGGTGACGTCGAGCTTCACCACCTCGGCCACGCGCAGGTCGCGCAGCGACTTGCTCGCCGTCTGGATGGCGTTGTCGGCGGCGTCCTCCCAGGACTTGGCACTGACCCCCACGATGTCGGTAACGCGGTAAACGCTGTCTGCCATTTGCGCACTCCTCCTCGGGCCGGCCAGGCGGCCGCTCATCATTCCTAAGGGCCCGATTCTGGCACACGGCCCCTCAGGTCGGGGCGCGGTGTCCGTCCAGGTCGGGGCGGTGCGCCCGGCTAGGTCGGCGCGCAGCCGTAGCTGCCCTTGAGGGCCTGCTCGTTGGTCAGCTTGACGTCGATGGTGCCGGTGCGGTGGTCGTTGTTGGTGACGAACGTCCCCTCCACGCCCTCGTAGTCGAAGTCGGGCGTGTGGATCGCGACGTTGACCCCGCCGCCGGGGTTACGCGCCGGGTAGCTGCCGGGGCCGTGGTCCTGCACCAGCGTCAGGTAGACGATGACCTTCGCGCTGCCGACCTCGCCTGTGAGCGCGACCGAGTATTGCCCGTTGGTCCCACCACAGCTCGTGACCGCCTTGGCCATCCTCCCCGTCAGCGGCCCTGAGAACTCGAGGCCCTGCTCCACCGGGAGGCGGGATATCGCGGAGGTTGCACCCTGGTTATCGGGCGAGGCCCCGGTGTCGATCCCGCTGCTGCCGGTGTTGTTGGAGAGGGACCCGGCCGGGGGCGCACCCAGCTCGCAGCCGGCGAGCAGCAGGACGGTGCCCAACGTGCCCGCCACCGCCCGCAGCCGATTCCCGCGCCTCACAGCTCCCGCATTATCGTGCAATCGAACCGTCCGACTCGCCGAGGTCACCTAGTCGGCGGGGAGGAAAGGCTCGAGCCTCTCGAGGTCGTCGGCGGTCAGGTGCGCGAAGAGCACGCTGTCGTCGGAGCGGTCCAGGAAGCGGCGAGGCAGGATGACAGGCTGCTTGAACCAGCGTCCCAGCGTGACCACCGCGCCGACCAGCTGCCCGTCGTCGATCAGGACGTCCTGGACCTCGCCCAGCTTGTCGCCATGGTGGCCGAGCATCACGCTCTCGCCACGCTCGATCTCGATCTCGCCGGGGCCCTTGGCGGCTATCTCCAGCGCGCCGGGAGAGCCGGGGTTGGCACCGAAGGGCGTGAGGATCTCCTGGGCGATCCCGACCTCGTCGGGGGCCGCCGCCTCGTATGTGAGGTACGGCTGCAGCCGCCGCACCTCGGCGGAGGCGAGGGTGAGGCTGACCTCCTCGTGGCCGACCTTACCGATCGCGTCGATGGGGACGACGATCTCGTCGCTGATCAGCGTGGACTCGGGCGCCAGCAGGTGGCCGCTGAAGCGGCGGCTCTCCTTGACCACCACGCCCCGCAGCGTGAAGTCGTCCTGTCCGACGATGACGCGCGCCAGGCGCCCGACGTGGGTGCCGTCCGCCGCCCGGACGTCGGCCCCGAGATGGAAGTCCTCGGCGCGCCGGCTGTCAACAGTCATGCCAGCAGGAGTCTAGCCCCAGGCCCGGGCCAGGGCAGCCTCGAGGTCGGCGCGGCGGGCGAGCATGATGCGCTCGTTCATCCGGCCGCCCGTGTCGACCTCGCGCAGGAAGCTGAAACCGGCCTTCTCGTATGCCCGGATGGCGCGCGCGTTCTCCACCTCGGGGTCGATGATGCCGACGTCCAGGCCGGTCTCGTCCATCATCCGCAGGTAGAAGAGCCCGACGACCCGGGGCCCCACTCCTCTCCCGGTGCCGGCCGCCTCCGCCAGGAAGACATCCGCCGCGACGGCGTCCTCCCCGAGGGCGATCGGCCCCGCCATCTCCGGCTCCTGGTCCAGGCGGTAGCCCTGGATGTAGCCGGCGGGCACCCCGTCGACGACCACCAGGAAGCCGCGCTGCGGGTCGACGCCGGTGATCATGCGGCCCGTCTCCTCGACAAAGCCCTGGTAGGTCGCAGGCGTCCACGGTGCGAACCAGCGCGCGACGTGGGGACGCTGGTACCACTCCCACAGCATCGGCACATCGCCCTCGGTGATCGGCTGGAAGTCAATCGCCGGCGCCATCCTGTCGCTCACGTTATCGGGCTGTGGTGGGCGGCGCTGGATTTGAACCAGCGACCCCTACGATGTCAACGTAGTGCTCTACCCCTGAGCTAGCCGCCCGGGTCAGGTCAGGATTGTACCGAGCCGGAGCGCCGCATCCGCCTGCTGCGCAGCAGCACCGGGACCAGGGCGACGAAGATCACGATGCCCCCCATGGCCACCACCACGAAGTGGAGGCCGAACGTGTCCGCCGCCAGCCCGGCGAGGAACAGCGGCACCGCGATGGCGAGGTTCAGCACCGTGAACATCGCCCCGAAGGTCCGGCCGCGCTGCTCGGGTTCTGTCGACTCCTGCAGCAGCGTGACGGCGGGGATGAAAACCGCCCCGAAGGCCGCCCCGAAAAAGGCGCCCACCACCATCGCGAAACCGATAAGGATGCCGCGGATACCCAGGCCGACTAGCAGGTAGGGGCCCACCCCCATGAGCATCAGCAGCACGCCGATGGCGAAGAGACCGGCGGCTATCAGCCGGTCGCGGGCCTGGATGTGGCCCCGGCCAAGGTACACCGCCATCGCCCCCATGCCCAGCGCCGCCGGCACCAGGATCTGGTAGGAGTCGCGGGGGTCGAGGTTGAGCACGGTCTTCATGTAGCCCTGGGCCAGGGTGAAGATGGTGAAGATCAGGGCAACCGCCACCCCCAGCTGGGCAAATGCGTTGAGCAGGTCGCGGTGGGCGCGAAGGAAGTTGATGGTTTCCATCACCTCGTCCCAGATGCGCTGGAAGCGGTTGATGCCGATGTGCTCCTCGGAGGCCTCGGGCCGCGCCGACAGGCGGGTGCGCATCAGGTAGTTGGCTCCCGCGGCGAGGCCGAACAATGCCGCGGCGACGAAGTACGGCGACGACGCGCCCAGCAGGCGGATCAGCACTGACGAGATCGGCAGGCCCACCACGAGGGTGGCGACGATTGTGAGTGTGAACACCGAGGTGGCGGTGATCAGCACCCGCCGGGGGACGATGAATGGCATCGCCGATGCCTCGGCGGGAGCGAAGAACTGGCCCACCGCGCTGAACAGCAGGGTGACCAGGAGCAGGTGCCAGGTGACCCCCTGGAAGTAAGGGACCAGGGCGCTCGCCGGGACCAGCAGGATCAGCACCCCGCGGACCAGGTTGGTGACCATCATCAGGTGGCGCTTGTCGAAGCGATCCGCATAGATACCCGCAATCGGGCTCAGCAGCACCGACGGGAAGGTGTAGGCGAGCAGCACCACCGCCTCCTGGGTGTTGGCGCCGCTGCGGTCGTACGTCACGGTGAGCAGGGAGTAGACCAGGAACTTGTCGGCCAGCTGGCTGAAGATCTGGGAAGCCCAGATCAGGCGGAACTCGCCGTTGCCGAGCAGCTCTCGGAAGCCCGCGGCCTGGTCCTCGGCCGGCGCCTGCGTCGCCGTGTCCTCCGGGAGCGCCACGTCGTCAGCCACCGTCAAGCTCCGCGCGGTAGGCGTCGTGGAGCGTCTCCCACTCCGCGAGGTCCAGCGTCTGCGGCCGCCGCATGTCGTCGAGTCGCGCCCGGGCGACCACCGCCCTGCCGCGGAGCACGTCATGGCCCAGCGCGTTGGCGACGGCGTTGGGCAGCTTCTTGCGCCGCTCTTGGAAGACCGCGCGGGCAAAGTCGAAGAACTCCGGCGTGGCAAACGCGGCAGGCGCCGCCGGGCGCAGCATGACGAGCGCGGAGTCGACCTTGGGCACCGGCTCGAACGCCCGCGCCGGGACCCGCATCACCAGCTCCGCCGTGGCGTGGGTGCGGACCGCCAGCGTCGCCAGGCTCCAGCCGCCGGGATCAGCGCAGAGCCGCTCGGCCACCTCCAACTGGACCATGACGCAAACCCACTCGGGGCGCGGCTGGAGGCTGACCAGGCGCGGCACCAGCGCCCCGGTGATGTAGTAGGGGATGTTGCCGAACACGGCGTAGGGCGCCGGCAGCAGTCCGCCGAGGTCGATGTCGAGGGCGTTGCCCGCCACGACGACCACGTTGTCGTTGGCGGCGAAGTCGCGCCGCAGCATGTCCACCAGGCGGGGGTCGATCTCCACCGCCGCGACCCGCCGGGTGGCCGCCAGGCCCCCGGTCAGCGCCCCCCGGCCCGCGCCGACCTCGACGAGCGCCTCGGGCGCCGGCGGCAGGGCCGCCAGGATGTCGGCGATCACCACCCCGTCGGCGAGGAAGTTCTGGCCGAGCGACTTGCGCGCCGGGATGACGGTCGAGGCGCGGGAATGGATGACGGGGGTCACGGCTCGAGGGTAGCCAGATCGACCCCGAGGCGGAACACCGACTCTGAGTTGGCGAGCAGGCGGGGCGCCAGCTCGTCCAGGGTTGTGCCCTTGACCTCCGCCAGCCGGCGGGCGGTCTCCACCATCATCGCCGGGCTGCTGGGCTTGCCCCGCCAGGGCTGCGGGGGCAGGAACGGCGCGTCGGTTTCCACGAGCAGCAGCTCGAGGGGGATCGTGGCGACAGCTTCGCGCAGGGGCTGGGCGCTGGGATAGGTGATCGGGCCCGCGATCGACATGTATATGCCGCGCTCGGCGCACTCGCGGGCAAAGTCAACGTCGCCGCTGAACGCGTGCATGACGATGGTGAGGTCGTCGAACTCCTGGAGCAGCGCCAGCGTGTCCCCGTGCGCCATCCGGTTGTGGATCACCGCCGGCAGCCGCACCTCCCGGGCCAGCCCCAGCATCAGTCGCAGGCTCTCCTTCTGGACGTCGACGGGAACCTCGTGGTATCCCGGCCGCCAGTAGTAGTCCAACCCGACCTCGCCGATCGCGACCACCCCGGGCAGGAGTGCCAGCTCCCGGATCTCGGCCAGCTGGTCGGCGTTGGGCGGTGTCGCCTCGTGGGGATGCCAGCCGACGGTCGCGTACACACCGTCGCGGCCCGCCGCCAGCTCGACCACAGCCCGGTTGTCGTCCCCAAGCCCGATGGTGATGAGCCGGTCGACGCCCGCCTCGGTTGCGGCGGCGATCGTTGTGTCGACGGCCGCCGGGTCATCCGCGCCGATGACCTGGAGGTGGCAATGGGTGTCCACCAGCCCGGGGCGGCTCACTCCGCGGCCAGCACGGTGGCCCTGTCCAGGCGGGGGAACAGCACCGGGCCGACCGTGGTCTGGTGGCCGGCCTTCAGGCCGCCCCAGGCGAGGACCTCCGCCAGCGCCGGCCCGCCCGGCGCCACGTCCGCCGGCGCCGTGACGTCCAGCTGCCGGGCCAGCTCGGCGGCGGCACTGGGGATGAACGGGAACACCGCGTAGGTCAGCACCCGCAGCGACTCCGCGAGGTTGTACAGGACGGCGTTGAGCCGAGCCTCGCCGTCCGCCGCCTTGCGCAGCTCCCAGGGCTTGCTCTCCTCGACGTACTTGTTGGCGCGGTCGACCAGCCGCCACGTGTCCTGCAGCGCGCCACTGAAGTCGAGGCCGTCCATCCGCGCCTCGAGGCGGCCGGGCAGCTCCCGGGCGATCGCCGCGAGCTCCTCGCCGACGAGGTCCTCCCCGGGCGGCGGGACGGCGCCGGACGTGTACTGCGCCAGCATCTTGAGCGCCCGCGACGCCAGGTTGCCGAAGTCATTGGCCAGGTCGGCGTTGTAGCGGTCGACAAA
>JAXDLV010000102.1:0-23561 GCA_034666445.1 Chloroflexota bacterium
GCTCAAGGCCGCCGGCAAGGACCGGAGCCGCTTCGTCGCGTGGCATGAGCCCGGCGAGAAGCTGAGCGTGCCCACGCTGGAGGAGCTGATCGAGCGTGGCGACGACGCCGACCTGGATCCCCCCGCCGAGCCCGGGCGGACGGTGATCCTGACCTCGGGGACGACCGGCACCCCCAAGGGCGCGGGGCGGTCGCAGCCCAAGAACCTCGACCCCGCCGTGTCGCTGCTCGCCACCATCCCGCTGCACTCGCGCGACCTCACGTTCATCGCGGCACCGCTGTTCCACTCCTGGGGCTTCGCCCACTTCAGCCTCGGGCTGGTGCTGTCGTCCACCTTCCTGGTGCAGCGCCGCTTCGACCCCGAGGCCACGCTGAAGGCGATCGAGGAGCATCGCCCGGACAACCTTGTCGTGGTGCCGGTGATGATGCAGCGGATCATGGACCTGCCCCCCGCCACCCGCCGCAAGTACGACACCAGCTCGCTCAAGGTCGTGGCGGTCAGCGGGTCGTCGCTGCCCGGTGAGCTGGCGACCAACTTCATGGACGAGTTCGGCGACGTCGTCTACAACCTCTATGGCTCAACCGAGGTGGCGTGGGCCAGCATCGCGACCCCTGAGGACCTGCGGGCCGCGCCGGGGACCGCGGGCAGGCCGCCGTACCGGACCACGATCCGGCTCTACAACGACAAGAACCAGGAGGTCGCCCCGGGGGAAACCGGGCGGATCTTTGTCGCCAGCGGCTTCGAGTTCGAGGGCTACACCGGTGGCGTCGAGACCAAGGCCCAGATCGACGGCCTGATGAGCACGGGCGACGTCGGCCGGTTCGACGAGAACGGCCGCCTGTTCGTCGAGGGCCGCGACGACGAGATGATCGTCTCCGGCGGCGAGAACGTTTTCCCCCGCGAGGTGGAGGACCTCATCGCCGGCCGCAGGGAGGTCGCGGAGGTCGCCGTCATCGGCGTCAAGGACCCCCAGTTCGGCCAGCGCCTGAAGGCATTCGTGGTGAAGAAGGGCGGGGCGAAGCTGACCGAGGCGGACGTGAAGAACCACGTCAAGTCGAACCTGGCGCGCTACAAGGTCCCGCGCGACGTGGAGTTCCTCAAGGAGCTGCCCCGCAACACCACCGGCAAGGTGGTCAAGCGCGAGCTGGCGGAGCGCGAGGAGGGTGGCAAGCAGGCTGACAGCGCGGCGAAGCCCGCGCGCGAGTCATCGGCAACCGAGAAGGCCGTGGCCAAGCCGGCGCGGCGAAGCAAGGCGACGAGCAAGAAGGCCACCGCCAAGCCGGCGCGGCGCGGGAAGCCGGCCATCAAGAAGGCCACCGCCAAGGCGGCGCGGCGCAGCGAACCGGCCAACAAGAAGGCCACGGCCAGGCCGGCGCGCAGTCGCGCCGGCGCGGAGTCCTAGCCCAGGGTCACCCGGCCGCGACGGCCGCGGCGCCTGAACCCTGACACCCCGAGAGCCACGAGGAGGACGACCGAGACCATCGCCAGGATCCACGGGCCAGGGGCGCCCTCGGCCGTGTTGGGCAGGTTCTCCGGCGAGCCGCTGTCGGGCGGCATGACGACGGGCGCCGGCGGCAGGTCGCCGAGGGCCGCGTTGTAGGCACCGGTGGCGTCGAAGACGGTGGGGATGTTGCCGATCGCAGCGGTGACAAAGGGTGGCGCGCCGTTGTCGATCGCGGTCCACGCCTGGACCGCCTCGAGGGACTCACCGGTGGTCGGGTTGCCCACCAGGCCGGTCGGCACGTGGATGATCCACTCGTTGCCCTGCTTCTCGCCGGAGACCTGCGTGCCGCCGCGGTAGTCCACCAGGGTGGCGGCGGTCTGGGCGTTGAGCGCCGGCCGGTCGTAGCTGGCCGGGATGCCCGCGGTGAACTTGGGCGTGCCCCCGCTGTCGACCTCGACCTTGGCGAAGTACAGCTTGGTCTTGTACTGCCAGGTGGTGAACCACCATGTGTTGGGGTGGAGCGCGTCCGGGCTGGTGGTGTCGCCCAGGCTCGCGGTGGGCATGTAGACGAGTAGGTCGGTGCCGTCGGTGCCGATGCTGGACCCCATCAGGTCCATCTGGGGGACGTTGGTGACGGTCGGCAGGGTGCGCGGGTCGCTCCCGTCGCCGGCGGCGTCCCCGATGTTGTGGGTCGGGGTGGTGGAGAACCGGCTGTCGGAGACGTCGCCGCTGCCGATCAGCTTCGGACCGGAGGTCTGGCGCGCGGTCATGTTCAGCGGCAGGCCGGGGATCAGCGTCAACGGCGACGTGGCCAGGCGGTTGGCATCACTGGCCCAGGTCACCTGGGCAGCCCCGTCCGGGGCGACCTCGACGCTGATGAAGTCGGCCATGTTGCGATTGCCAACAGCGGTGATGCACCCTACGGTGCCGGACAGGCACATGTCTGACAGGTGGTTGGGGTTCTCCCCGATCCTCGCCGTTTGGAACGTCGGGTTGGGCGTGTCACCGTTGGTCGTGACGGCCAGGAACGGGTGCCAGTGCTTGTCCTCGTTGGCCTTGCTCGGGTGCTCGCGCTTGTCCGTGCCGAGCCACGTGAAGGCCAGCTTGCCGGGATCACCGGTGGCCACCCAGGCCATGTTGGACACCACCGTGTCCGGCCCGGTGTCGACCTGGATCGGGTCCGACCAGACGGTGTGGTCGGGGAGGTCCTTGGAGTACGAGTAGTACACGTGCCACGACGTCGGGTCGAGCTCGGCATCGGTGTTGCTCGAGCCGTCGCCCTGGGTCCAGACGAGGTACAGGGTGCCGGCAGGGTCCATCCCGATGACGGGGAAGAGGCTGCTCCCCTCGGGGAACGGCATGCCACCCGCGAAATGGTCAACGGCCTTCTGGTAGGTCAGGGTGCCGAACTGGCCCTTGTTGGTGCCGATTACCGCCGGGGGCTTGCCCACGGTCACGCCCAGCTGGTTGGAGGACTCGCCGTTGGGACAGCTACCGCTGCAGCTGAGGCCGGTGAACACGTAGCCCGACTCCTGGTCCACGAAGGTCGTGCCGTGGCCGCTGAAGTTCGGGAAGGTGCTGCCCTCACCAAGAATCGTGCCGGAGAGCAGGTTCAGCGGGCCGGTGTCGATGACCCCGGGGTCGGCCGGGTGGTAGGTGACGCCGTCATCGGTCCATGCGAACGCCAGGCCGCCGCCGGTGCCACAGGCTGAGCAGAGCCAGGACAGGTACACCATCGGGTTGTTGCCGTTGGCGACGAACTGCGGCGCCTTGGTCGTCCCCTGTGGGTCGAGCAGGCCCTGGAACGGGCGGTCGGCGGTCATCGCCGGCGCAGTGGCGCAGCCGGTGGTGACGGTCGCGCCCTGGATCTTGCCCGTGCCGAAGTTGGCGAGGGCCTCCTGGTCGGTCAGGTAGATGGTGTCCTGGGCGCCGTTGCGGTCGATCAGGATCTGGCTGTCGCCGCCGCCGAGGGGACACACGAGGTGCCCGTCTGAGGTCGGCGAGATGTGCCGGTACGTCAGGTTGCCGTCCAGGGAGTGGAAGAAGAAGCTCGTCTGGGCGCTGCTGCCGCCGGGGCCGGTGATCCAGGCGTCGTTGTCGCGGCCGATCGCGATGTAGGGCTCACCCGCGCCCCGGATCGGGTCGACCAGCGTGGGAACGCCGACCGCCAGCGACGAGCCGGCGTGGACCACCGGGACGGGCTGCCCGGCGACTGCCACCAGCGCAGCCGTCAGCACCACGAACGCGATTGCCAGCCATGCCAGGCGACGCATCGCCGGCTGCCGCACCGCCACCTGGTCCGAGCCTCGGACCGCCCTGCCGCGTGCTCTCAACTCGATCCCAGTTTACCGCGCGGTACCCGACGGCCCTGCGGCGCACCTTCGCGGATCGGCCCTAGGAGACCTTCCTCCAGGCATCGGCGTACATGCGCAGCGCGAACTCGGGTGAGGTGCGGCTTCGCACCTCGTCGTAGACGACCGTGGCGGCCTCCATCAGCTCGGGAAAGCCGCCCAGGCCACCCGAGGCGAGCGCGGTTGGCCACTGCACCGTGTTCCACACCACCGCCTCCAGCCCCACCCCGCTCATCTGCAGGCTGGCGTAGAGGTCCCGGGCCATCACGGTCAGCGGCCTGCGGACATTGCTGGCGAGGACGCCGGACACGCGGTCGGGGAGTCCCGCCTCCAGCGCCAGGTGGATGGTGTCCGCCGTGACCGGCATCGACACCCCGTCGAGGTAGGTGGGGATCACCACGCGCGAGGCGAACCGCATCGGCGCCTCGAGCGCCTCCAGCGCCGGCCGGGTGTCGAGGATCAGCGTGTCGGCCAGGTCCATCACCGGCCCGAACACCTCGCGCAGCAGGTCCTCGGTCACCTCGAGGTGGTACATCTCGCGGCTCCCGGGGACCATCAGGATGCCCTCCTTGGTCTGCACCAGGGCGTCCTCCAGCGTGGCGGTGCGCTTCAGGACATCCTCTATAGTCGGGCCCGTGATCGGCACCTGCATCTGGGTGGTGAGGGAGATGGAGGGGTCCAGGTCGATCACGATCACCGAGCCGCGCTGTCCCGCGGCGGCGGCCAGGGAGAACGAGGTCGTTGTCTTCCCCACGCCGCCCTTGCTGCTGGCAACGGCGATGATCTCGGTCATGTGGCTGGTCGCCATCATAAGCACCGACCGCGCGCGCCCGGTGTGAATTCGCGGTGAATTCGACGTCCCAACCCGGCGACAGGCTCCGCGAGAAGCTGCGCCTGGCCCGGGAGAGCACTCCCCAACCCAGCCGCCGCGCGCTCGAGCCGGAGGCCGCCGGCGCCGAAGCCCTGGTCGACCGCCACGCCGCCCTCCCCGACCCCATGGCGCTGGCCCGCATGTACCAGGCGTCGGAGCTGCGGGCGCGCCTGGTCGACGACGAGGTCGAGGTCCCCGCTGCGCCGCGGCCACGGCCGCCGGAGGCGCTGGCTGAGGCGCCCGCCGCAGCGGAGAAGGAGGTGCCGGAGGAGCCCCAGGGGCCCACCCAGCCGTTGATGTCGCCCGCCGAGATCCGGGCTGTGATGGCGGAGCTGCAGGACATGTTCTCCGTGTCGGAGCGCTCGTACGAGACGTTTGAGCTCTCGTCGCAGTCGATGGACGACGTGCCGATGATCTCGGCTGCGGAGCGCCGCGCCGAACGCGAGGCCTCGGCGGTGGCCTACTACGAGGAGGCCACGGGGGGGACGTGGCTCTACGTCGTCGGCGGCGTGCTGACGATCGCCGTGATCCTGGGCTTCATCTACCTCGCGCTGTACGGGCCGGCGCCCTTCCGCGCCAAGCCTGCCGCCTCGCCGTCGCCGCCGGCGTCGGCGGCGCCGTCCCCTTGACGGAGGCGATCCTCGCCGCGGCGCGCCGCGCCGTCGGCTTCATGCCGGAGGCCGAGGGGCTGGCGCTGTACCGCGCGGGCCTGGACGCCGGGCGGCGGGGCCCCCTGCTGGAGATCGGTGGCTATGGCGGGCAGTCGGCTATCTACCTGGGCAGCGCCGCCCGGGAGGTTGGCACGGTCCTGTTCAGCATCGACCACCACCGGGGCTCCGAGGAGAACCAGCCCGGTGAGGAGTACCACGACCCCGACAGCGTCGACCCACGCAGCGGGCGCGTCGACACACTGCCCCTGTTCCGCCGCGCGATCGAGGAGGCCGGGCTGGAGCAGGTGGTCATCGCCGTGGTGGGTGGGTCGACCACGGTGGCGGCGCACTGGGCCACCCCGTTGGGGCTGGTGCTGATCGACGGCGGCCACAGCTCCGCGGCGGCGGAGGCCGACTATGACGCCTGGTCGGCGCATGTCACCCCGGGCGGGCTGCTCGCGATTCACGACGTCTTCCCCGACCCCGCGGACGGCGGCCGGCCGCCCTATGAGGTCTACCTCCGGGCGCTGGCCTCGGGACGGTTCAGCGAGGAACCTGCTACCGGGAGCCTTCGGGTCTTGCGAAGAGCAGCGCCGTAGCCCCGCCGGCCAGCGCGTCGGCGGCCATCACCACCGCCGCCGACGACCACGCCGGGCGGTGCTCCGGCCAGTAGGCGCCGTCGGTGAAGTTGGCGCCCATCCAGTAGGCGGCGTCGTCGCCCCGGAGGTGCTGGGCCCAGTCGAGCAGCTCGAGGGCTTCGGCGTGGTCACCTATCGCGTTCAGCGCGATGACCAGCTCGGCGGTCTCGGCGGCCGTCACCCAGGCCTTGCCACTGATGCAGCGTACGCCCTTGCCGGGGACCACGAACTCCTCCCAGCGCTCCTCCAGCCGCCGCTGCGCCGCCGCCCCGCGAACGGCGCCGGTGAGCACGGGGTAGTACCAGTCCATCGCCCAACGGCGCTTGTCGAGGAAGTCCAGCGGCTGGTTGCGGATGGCTTCGCCGTGGTCGGCGGCGGCGTCGGCCCAGGCGGGGCGCACCTCGCCCAGCACCTCCCCCACCCTCACCGCGCAGCGGAGGCTGAGGTACAGCGATGAGCCCCCGGCCAGCAGGCCCTTGCGCGCGCCGCGGCCGCCCGGGGGCCGCGACCAGGCGATCACCCCGCTGCGCCGGCGCAGGGTCAGGACGAAGCCCATCGCGGCGTCGATCGCCGGCCAGGCGTCGCGAAGGAAGGCCCGGTCGCCGGTGACGAGGTAGCGGTGCCACGCGCCGGTGGCGATGTAGCCGGTGACATTGGTGTCGAGGGTGGGGTCCTGGACCGCGCCGTCGCGGTAGTACGCGTGCCAGGCGCCGTCGGGGCGCTGGTTGCGGTAGAGCCACTCGTAGGCGCGGTCGGCGGCATCGAAACGGCCGCCCAGGCAGAGGGCGATCGCGGCCTCGACGTGGTTCCAGGGGTCCATCTGGCCGCCGGGGTACCAGGGGATCGCGCCATCGTCCTCCTGGACCAGGGCGATGGCGTCGACGGTGGCCTCGAGGTCACCGACCTCGAGCGCCCCGATGGGCTCAGGCAGCAGCACGGCTGACGCTCCGGGGACGGCGGGTGCGCCGCGCGCCGGCCCGCGGCTTCGGCCTGTCGAGGTAGACCACCAGGCTCTTGCCGATGAGGGGGTTGAGAGCGGCCTCCAGCGCCCGGGTCGCCGCAGGTCGGTTGACCATCTCCCACACCAGGAATGAGTGGTACAGGCGGGCGGGGAGGGCGTCGTCGCGGCGGACCCCGACGAGGCACTTGAGCCACCAGTAGGGCGAGTGCAGCGCGTGGGCGTGGGCCGTGCCCCGAGGCCGCAGCCCGGCCGCCCGCAGCCGCCCCGTCAGCACGTCGCCGCCATAGATCCGCACGTGGCCGCCCTCGTTGCCGTGGTACTCGTCGGACAGCGCCCAGCAGACGCGCTCGGGGCCACTGCGGGGCACCGTCACCGCGGCCTTCCCCCCGGGCCGGAGGACACGGGCGATCTCGGCCATCGCCGCAGTGTCATGGGGGATGTGCTCCAGCACCTCGCTGGCGATGACGACGTCGAAGCTTGCGGCGCGGAAGGGCATCGCCAGGGCGTCGACCACCCGCGTCCGCAGCCTGCCGCCGCGGGGCACCTCCCCCGCCGCCCGCATCGCCGTGGCCATGTCGGCCACGTCGCGCAGCGCGGCGGCGTCGAGGTCGGCGGCGGTTACCACGGCGCCCCGGCGGAGGGCCTCGAAGCTGTGGCGGCCGGCGCCACAGCCGATGTCCAGCACCCGGGTGCCAGGGCCAATGCCGAGGCGGTCGAAGTCGACCGTCAGCATCGGTGAACGGCGGCGCCTGTGGGCATCAGTCGGGGAGGCCCGGGCGAGCCTCGAGCCGGGGTCCCGCGGAGGTGTCCAGCAGCAGACGGTACTGGTCGACTGTCGCGGCGGCGGTCGCTGCCCAGCTGTAGCGCGCGTCGGCGCGGGCCTGGGCCGCCTGGCCCAGCCGGGCGCGCAGCTCGGGGTCGTCGAGGGCGCGCTGCAGGGCGGCCGCCATCGCCTCCGCGTCCCCGGGCGGTACCAGCAGGCCGGTTACGCCGTCCTGGCCAACCACCTCCGGCAGGGCGCCCGCGGTGGTCGCCACAAGGGGCACGCCGGACGCCATCGCCTGCACCGCCGGGAGCGAGAAGCCCTCGTAGAGCGAGGGCACCACCGCCACCCTCCGCCGGCTGGGCGACCACCACCAGCTCCGCGTGGCGGCGGGTTCGCAGCCGCGCCACGGCTTCGAGCAGGGGCACCAGGCCCTTGATCGGGACGTCGGCGCTGGCCATCGCCAGGATCCGCCCCGGCACACGGGCCACGCCCGGCTGGGGCCGGAAGACGTCGCGGTCCACCGCGACCGGGACCACCGTCAGCCGCTCGGGGTCGAGCCCCATGCGGCCGACCAGGTCGGCGCGAGAGGCCTCGGAGACGGTGATCACCCGGCGCAGCCGGCGGGCCACCCGCCCCTGCATCCGCGTGAAGCCGTACCAGCGCCGGCGTACCAGCCGCTCGCGGCGGTTGCGGGCATGGGCCAGGTCGAGCTCACGGTCGACGACGATGGGGTGGTGGATGGTGGCGATGAGGGGCGTGCCGCCGCGCTGCAGGTCGAGCAGGCCGTAGCCCAGGCACTGGTTGTCATGGACCACGTCGAACTCGGACAGCCGCGGACCAAGCACGCTGCGCAGGCGGAGGCTGAAAGTCAGCGGCTCGGGGAAGCCGGCGGTGCCCATCAGCCCGTATTCGAGGACGTCGATCCAATCGCGGAACTCGCGCAGGTTGGGGGTCCGGAAGGGATCGTCGGGGCGGTAGAGGTCGAGGCTCGGCACCCGCGTCATGGCCACGCCGGCGTCCAGCTCGGGGTACGGCTGCCCGGCGAAAACCTCGACCTGGTGGCCCAGCGCCGTGAGGGCACGGGCGAGGTGGCGCACGTACACGCCCTGTCCGCCGGAGTGCGGATTACCGCGGTAAGCGAGCAGGGCGACACGAAGAGAAGCGCGGCTGGCGATCATGGCTGCCGAAGGTTATCAGCCGGCCCGGTAGATTTGAGCCGATGACGAAAGCGGTGCTGGCGGGCCTTCGCGAGCAGACGCCGGCGATGCTGGCGGCGCTCGAAGAGCTGGTGATGATCGAGTCGCCGTCGTCCGACACATCCGCCACCGCGGCGTGCGCAACGGCGTTCGCCGCTATGGGAAGCGCCCTCCTCGGCGAGAAGCCGGAGCGCCTCGAGGTGGATGGCCGCCAGCACCTCCTCTGGCGGTTCGGCCCCCACACCCGCGTCCTGGTCGTCGGCCACCTCGACACCGTGTGGCCCGTGGGCACCACCGCCCGATGGCCCTTTGGCGTGGAGGGTGGGCGCGCCAGCGGCCCCGGCGTGTTCGACATGAAGGCGGGCCTGGTGCAGGCGCTCTACGGGCTGGCCGCCCTGCCCGACCCCACTGGGATCGCGCTGCTGGCGACCACCGACGAGGAGCTGGGCTCGATCACCTCCCGCGGCCTGATCGAGCAGCTGGCAGCGGGGTGCCAGGCCGTCCTGGTCGCCGAGCCCAGCCGCAACGGCGCGCTGAAGATAGCCCGCAAGGGAGTGTCCTTCTACCACCTGCACGTGACCGGGCTGGCGGCCCACGCCAGCGAGCCACAGCGCGGCGGCAACGCGCTGCTGGAGATGGCCGACCAGGTCATCGGCCTGGTGAGCATCGCCCGTCCCGACCTCGGCACGACGGTCACCCCCACCCTGGCCTCGGCGGGCAGCACCCAGAACACCGTGCCGGCGGCGGCCTACGCGTACGTCGACGTGCGGGTGGCCACCGCGGTCGAGCAGGGGCGCGTCGACGCCGCGTTCCAGGCGCTGCGGGCGACGCGGCCGCACGTCAGCCTGGAGGTCCGCGGCGGCGCCAACCGGCCGCCGATGGAGGAGAGCGCCGCCCGCGACCTCTTCTCGCGCGCCACCCGGCTGGCGGAGGAGCTGGACATCGACCTGCCGGCGGACGGCGCCATGGTCGGCGGAGGGTCGGACGGCAACTTCACAGCGGCGCTCGGCGTGCCCACGCTCGACGGCCTTGGTGGCGTCGGCGACCAGGCCCACGCCGAGGGCGAGCACGTCCTCGTCGAGCGCATCCCGGAGCGCGCCGCGCTGCTGGCGGCCCTGGGCGCGGAGCTCCTGGCGGGCTAAGCCGGCGCGCCGGCGGGGACCGGCGTAAGGGTGTCGCTGCGAAGCTCCTCCACCAGCGAGTCGACCACGTCCTTCAGCTCCCCCCGCTGGCCGAAGACCTGGCGTTGGCGGATGTAGCTGGGGCCACGATCGAGGATCTTCAGCGCCCCCCGGAGCTCCTCGCCACACTCCAGGCGCTCGGCGATCGGGGCCAGGTCGTCCACCAGCTCCGCGATCGCCTCGCGGACCGGCATGGTCGCGCCCTTGTCGTCGACGATGATGTCGGCGTCAAGGCCGTGTCGGGCGGCCCGCCACTTGTTCTCGCGGATGATCCACTCCCGCGGCCGCTTCAGCTCCTCGCCCGCGTCGAGGCGCGCGTCGAGGCGCTCCACCAGCGACTGGTAGATCGCCGCCACGGTGATCACCTCCGACATCGTCGGCAGGCCGTCGCAGACGCGGAGCTCCACGGTGCCGAAGTTGGGATGGGGCCTGATGTCCCACCAGACCTCGCGGATCGAGTCGATGGTGTGGGCGGAGATCAGTGTGTGCATGAAGCGCTCGAAGTCGTCCCAGCCGGACAGCTGGTAGGGCAGCCCCGCCGTCGGCAGGCCCTCGAAGACCTTGGTACGCGACGAAGCCAACCCGGTGTCCTTGCCCATCCAGTAGGGGCTGGACGCCGACAGCGCCAGGAAGTGGGGGATGTAGAAGGTGAGGGCGTTGACCATCGGGATCGCCTTCTCCGGGCTGCGCACGCCGACGTGGACGTGGACGCCGAAGATCTGCATCCGCCGCGCCAGCCACTGCATGTTCTCCACCAGCTGGGCGTAGCGGGGCGCGGGGCTGATGTCCTGGGCGGACCAGTCGCTGTAGGGATGGGTGCCCGAGCACATCAGGGACAGGCCCCTGGGGCGGGTGTGGTCCTCGATCTCGGCGATCGTCGCGGCCAGGTCGGCGCGAGCCTCGGCGACGTTGGCGCAGACCGAGGTCAGGATCTCGATGGTCGACTGGAGCAGCTCGTGCTTGGCCTTCGGGTGCCCGTCCTCGCGGCCGTCACCCATCTCGGCGAGGACCTCGCCCGCGGCGCTCTTCAGCTCGCCGGTGACGCCGTCGATGACCTCGAGCTCCCACTCGATGCCCAGGCTGGCGCGCTCGGACGCCGAGAAGTTGATCCGAAAGGGGGCTTCCATTGAGCCGCCCATGATAGCGCCGCGGGCTCACCGGCGCGGGCTGCCACGGACTCTATGGAGTTGTACCGCTGGGGCCTCGGGGGCGGGCCGAGGCCCCGCGGTGCCTGAGGTCTGTTAGGACCCCGGTCTTATGTCCCCACTCAACAGCTCTGTCCGGTCGTGGGGCAGATGACCGGGAGGACTCGAAGGGCGTACTGGGTGCCTGAGTTCGGGTCCTCTGGGTTGCCCGGGCCGTCGCGCCCGGTGGTGGCGTCCTGCATGTTGTAGAGCAGGTCGAACAGGGAAGGTATCAGACGGTTCACCTGGCCGGTCGCCGGGATGGCGGCGCCGAGGGTGTAATCCGTGCTCTGGAGGGTGGACGGCTGACGGGCAAAGAAGCCGGCCAGGTTACCCTCGTTGCCCGCCAGGGCGGTGTCGAGGCGGGTGAGCGTGTGGTCGCCATGCTCCAGGAGCCCGCCAAGCTCGGCGTTGTTGGCCTGCACCGCGCTGAGCAGGCTGCCGCCGTGCTCCACCAGGCCGCGCAGGGCGGCGTCCTCGCGCACGAGCTTCTGGGTGAGGGTGTCGAAGGCGATGGTGGCCCGGTCGAGGGCCACCTGGTGGTCGTCGATCACGCCGGTGACGGGCTCGGCCGCGACTGCCAGGTTGCGCAGCTGGCGGAGGTCGGTGTTGAGCGCGGTGGCCCGCCCGCCCAGGGCGATCTCGCCCTGGAGGGTCATGGTCTTCAGCTTCTCCCGCGTGGGGGCGTCGAAGATCGCATTGAACTCATCGAGGTCCACGGGCGAGGTGGTGCTGTCGATCGTGAGCTCGCTGTCGGGGGGCAGCTCGGCGCCCCCGGCAGGGCCGGGGATCACCTCGAGGTACTTGTTGCCCAGCAGGCCCAGGGAGCGGATCAGGCCCTTGGTGCCGGCCCGCACAGGGGCGAACTGGCTGTCGAGGCCCACGGTGACCACGGCGACGTTGTCCTTCAGCTGAAGGTCCTTGACCGTGCCGGCGTTGACCCCATCGATCGTCACGAAGTTCCCCTTTACGATGCCGTCCGCGTTGGTGAAGTCGAGCTTGAGCGTGTAGCCGGTCGCGCCCGGTGTGGCGGCGACCCCTCCCGCGGCCATCGGCCTGCTGGTGCTGGCCGCGAGAACGGGGCGATGCAACAGCCTGACTCCCTTGCTATCGTGGGCGGATGGTTCGGTTGGACGACCAACCAGCCATCATCCCGAGCAATTCAACCAGCGGGCGTTCTATGTGTCAAGCTTGGCCACAAAGTGCCATCAACTGGCGGGCAGAGGCGGGGGAGCCGACGGCGGGCGATTATCCTGCAGCGGCCCGCGGAGGACAAGTTATCGCTTACCTGAACGCGGGGACCCCGGGGGGGCCAGCACGATGAACGCGGTCCGCACCCGCCCGGCCCATGGCGGCGCCACCACTCGGCCTGATCGGCGCGAGCAGATCGTGGCCGCGGCGACCGCGGTGCTGGGACGCCAGGGCTACGCCAACACCTCCCTCAAGGACGTGGCCGCCGAGGCGGGCATCGCCCCGGGGCTGCTCCACTACTACTTCCAGTCCAAGGACGACCTCCTCGTCGAGGTGGTCGCCGAGGTCGACCGGCAGCTGCAGAAGGAGTGGGCCGAAGGCGCCTCCGGGATCACCGACCCGATGGCCCGCATCAACGCCGGCATCGAGCGCGCGATCCGCAACTGCTCGGAGAAGCCCGAGTTCTTCCGCCTCCTGCTCGACGCCTACGCGCTGGGGCTCGACAACCCCGCTATCGGCGCCCGCACCCAGGAGATGCTGGACAACTTCACAGACCTGATCCGGGCAGAGATGCTCGCGATGCAGGACCGGCTGCCGATGCCGGTGCCCGAGAACGAGGACATCTTCGACTTCCCCGGCGCCGTGGCGGGCGCGATCAACGGCATCGCCTGGCTCTCGCTGGTGCGCGGCAAGAGCCCCGCGCCGGCGTACAACGCCTTCCGGATGTACATCCTCGGCCTGACCACCGTCGCGTACATGGCGGCGGGCCAGGAGCTTCCGCCGGAGCTGACCAAGCAGCTGATGGACGCCGGCGGCGGCGTCTTCCCCGCCGAACCCACCCCGTAGGGTGCGGCAGCTGACCTACCTCCAGGCCGGCAGCCTGGAGTGGAGGGAGGTGCCCGAGCCGTCGCTGGAGTCGGAGCGCGCCGCCGTCGTGCGGCCGGTGGCGGTGGCGACCTGCGACCTGGACCTCGCCTACCTGCGGGGCAAGGCCCCCATCCCGGGGCCGTTCGCCTTCGGCCACGAGTTCATAGCCGACGTCGTCGAGGTCGGCGGCGAGGTCTCTTCAGTGCGCGCCGGCGACCGCGTGGTGGTGCCCTTCCAGGTGACCTGCGGCGAGTGCGACCGGTGCCGCCGCGGCCTGACCTCCAGCTGCACCGGCGTGGAGCCGCGACGCGCGATGTACGGGCTCGGGACCGTGGTGGGCAGGGACTGGGGCGGGGCGATGAGCGACCGCGTGCTGGTGCCCTACGCCGACGCGATGCTGGTGCCACTGCCCGCGGGCATTGACCCGGTCGCGGTGGCCAGCATGAGCGACAACCTCCCGGACGCCTGGCGCACGGTGGCGCGTCCGCTGCGCGAGCAGCCGGGCGCCAACGTGCTGATCGTCGCCGGCGGCGCGCCCAGCATCGGCCTCTACGCCGCCGCGATGGCGGTGGCGCTGGGGGCGGGGTCGGTGGAGTACATCGACGTCGACCACGGCCGCCTGCAGCTCGCCCAGGACCTCGGAGCAACCGTCGTGGAGGGTCCCCCACCCCAGCGCCGGGCGCGGCGGGCGGTCACCGTCGACGCCAGCGCCCAGCCCGCCGGGCTGGCGTGCGCCCTGCGCTCCACCGAGCCGGGCGGCGTCTGCACCAGCGTCGGGATCTACTACAGCGACGAGGTCCCGGTGCCGCTGCTGACCATGTACACGTACGGTGTCACGTTCATCACCGGCCGGGTCGACGCCCGCCCGCTGATCCCCGAGGTCCTCGACGCCGTCGTCTCCGGCAAGCTCCAGCCGGAGCGCGTCACCTCCCGCGTGGTGGGCTGGGACGACGCCGCCGAGGCGCTGCTCGACCCCGACATCAACAAGCTCGTGATGGTGCCCGGCGCTGCCGGCGTCGCTGCCGGCGGCCCCGCCTGAGGGCGGCGCCGAGGGTCAGTCGGTGGCGGCGGCTGGGCGCGGGCGCGCGGCCCGGCGGCGTGGCGTGGCGGCCTTCCGGCTGCGCGCGTCGGCCGCCTTCGCCACCCCGGACCCGAGCAGGCGCCCGATGCCGAGGTACTCGGCGACGCGGTCCCGGTCGAGGGTGGCCACCTCGCCCTGGTAGACGATCCGGCCGCTCTGCATGACGTGGGCGGTGTCGACCAGCTGCAGCCCAAAGGTCACGTTCTGCTCGACCATCAGCATCGTCACCCCGGACGTGTTGACGTCGTGCAGGATCTGGAAGAGCCTCTCGACGATGATCGGCGCGAGCCCCGCCGACGGCTCGTCGACCAGCACCAGCCTCGGCTCCGACATCAGCGCTCGGGCCACCGCCAGGCTGGCCTGCTCGCCGCCGGACATCGTGCCCGCCGCCTGGCGGCGGCGCTCACCGAGGATCGGGAAGCGCGTGAACATCTCATCGAGCAGCCCGCGGTAGCGCTTCTTGTCGCGACGGCGGAGGGTGTAGGCACCCAGCCGCAGGTTCTGCTCCACGGTCATGTCGGGGAACACCTGGCGGCCCTGGGGGACGTTGGCGATCCCGGCCTTCACCCTCGCCTCGGGGCTGAGGCGGGTGATGTCGCGGCCGTCGAGCTTGACCGTGCCGGCGCGCGCCGGGACCATGCCCGCGATCACCTTCATGGTCACGCTCTTGCCCGCGCCGTTGAGGCCGAAGATGCCGGCCAGCTCCCCCGCCTGCACCGTCAGCCCCACGCCGTGGAGCACGGTGTTGACGCCGAACCCGGCCTTGAGGCCCTCGACCTCCAGCAGCGGGGTGGCGCTCACGCCACCGCCTCCCCGAAGTAGGCGCCGATCACCTCTGGCTGCTGGGCGATCATCTCGGTCGTCCCGTGGGCCAGGATGCTGCCGTAGTTGAGGACGTAGATGTAGTCGCACACGTCCAGCACCATCGGGACGTTGTGCTCGATCAGCAGCACGGTGCGACCCAGCTCGTCGCGCAGGTCGCGGAGGCGCACGGCGAGGTTCTCGGCCGCGCCCGGCGACATCCCCGCCGACGGCTCGTCGAGCATCAGGAGGTCGGGCGCGCCGACCAGCGCGCAGGCCATCTCGACGATTCGCTGCTGGCCGCCTGAGAGGTTGCGGACGGGGGTGTCGGTGAACTCGTCGAAGCCCAGCGCGGCGATCGCCTGGTGGGCGCGGTCGGCCAGCTCTCGCTCGATCCTGGCCGCCTTCGGCAGGTAGAGCAGCGCGGAGACGGTGCCGTAGCCGGCGATCGGGTTCTGGGCCAGCAGGAAGTTCTCGTACACGGAGAGGTTCTTGGCGAGCCCCACGTTCTGGAACGTGCGGGCGATGCCCCGCCGGGCGCGGTCGTGGGCGGGCCGGCGCTGGCAAGTCGACGCTCTTCAACGCCATCTCGGGCCTGGTCAAGCCGCAGTCGGGCGTCATCAGGTTCATGGGCGAGGAGATCCAGCGCCGTTGGGCCCGATCAGGCCGACGATCTGGCCCCGGTCGACCTGCAGCGCGGCGCCGTCGACCGCGGTCAAGCCGCCGAAGCGAACGGTCAGGTCCGAGACCTCGAGGATCGGGCCCGCCAGCTGCTCCGTCGTTGCCACCGGCCCGGCCGCCCGCTCGGGCCGGGGCATGACGGGGAGCCTGGGGACGTGCCCAAGCTCCGAGATGTCGTCGTCTTCGTCCTCCACCACGGCGATTGGGGCCTTCCTGGCGCGACGCCGCTCACGGGCCTCGGCGATGATCTCGGCGAAGCCACCGGGGTGACGGGCGATGGTGTAGATGAACAGCACCGCGCCAACGACGATGTCCCACCCGTGGTACGAGCTGAGGTAGGGCGCGTTGGCCAGCAGCTGGGGGAAGAGGGTGAAGGCAAAGGCCGCAATGACCACACCAGGGCGGCTGCCCAGCCCCCCCACGACCACCAGCAGGACGATTGGAAGCGACAGCCGCTCGAAGCCGAACACCTCGTTGTTGACGGCCAGGCTCAGGTGGCCGAGCATCGCCCCCGCCAGGCCCGCGATGGCACCCGACAGGACGAAGGCCAGCAGCTTGTGGCGGCTGACGTTGACGCCGAAGGCCTGGGCCACCGGCTCCGACTCGCGCAGCGCCTTGAAGGCGCGGCCCAGTCGCGTGCGGGTGACGTTGACGTCCAGGAGCCAGACGAGGACCAGCAGCACGAGCAGGACCGCAAGGATGTCGGAGGGGCCCGCGAAGTAGTTCTCGCCGAGTATCCGGGGGGGCAGCTCGATCCCCACCGAGCCATGGGTGAGCTGGCGCCACCGGAAGACCGACGTCTCCATCGCCACGGCGAAGGCGAGCGTGACGATGGCGAGGTAGAGGCCGCGCAGCCGGAGCGCCGGCACCCCGATGGCCAGCGCCACCAGGCCGCCCACCACGGTGGCGGCGGCAAGGCCGATGAACATCGACAGCCCCAGCTGGCTCGTGACGACTCCGCTGGTGAAGGCGCCGGCGCCGAGCAGGGCGGCGTGGCCCAGGGAGATCTGGCCGGCGTAGCCCATCAGCAGGTTGAGGGATATCGCCGCCACGGCCAGGACCGCGGCGGTACCCAGGACCTGGGCGTAGCTCTCGGGGAACCAGGCCGGCATCGCCCTGAAGGTCAGCGGCGGAAGCACGACAGCCGTCAGCAGGACCAGGGCGATGTTGGCGCGGCGGGCCCAGGGGCCCGGGCGAGCGGCCTGCTCGCGGGGTACGGGGAGCGCCGGGCTCATCGCGTCCACCGTCACGACGTGGCCTTGCCCAGCAACCCGCGCGGGCGGACCACCAGCACCACCAGGATCACGAGGAAGATGGACAGTGGCTGGAAGCCGGGGAAGTCGGGGTAGCTGATGCCGACGTTGAACGCCTGGGCTTCGATCACGCCGATGGCGAGGCCCCCGATGAAGGCGCCCGGCAGGCTGTCGAGGCCGCCCACCAGCGCGGCGGCGAGGCCCTTGACGAACAGCCCGCTGAGGATCCCGGGGACCACGCCGATCCCGATCGTCGGCGAGATCAGCAGCGCGGCGATGCAGCTCAGGGCGGCGCCGGCGCCCCAGGTGAAGGCGCTGATGCGCGACAGCTTAACCCCCATCAGCCGCACCGCGTTCGAGTCCTGGGCGGCGGCCAGCACGCCAAGTCCGAAGTCGGTGTAGCGCAGGAACAGGGTCAGGGCGGCGCCGATGAACGCGATCGCGGCAATCGCCAGCATCTGGGTGGGGCTGACGTAGATGTTGGCCACCGCCAGGCCGATGCCCTCGATGGGCGCCGGCACGGACCGCGGGGATGGCCCGAACAGCATGATCTCGAGGGAGTACAGGAGCGTCAGCAGCCCCACGGTGGAGATCGCCACCGCCACCCGCGAGCTGGCCCCCATCGGGCGGACGACCAACCGCTCAAAGACCAACCCCACCGCGACGGCAAAGAGCAGCGCGGTGCCGGCCGACACGAGATATGGGGTGTGCAGGTTGATGGTCATCAGGTGGACGACGTAGAGGCTGGCGACGCCGACCTCGGCCTGGGCGAAGTTGAGGACGCGGGAGCCCTTGTAGATCAGGACGATGCCCAGTGCGATGAGGCCGTAGATCCCGCCCGAGATCAGGCCGATGACCAGGGTCTGCAGCATCGCCCTTAGGGGTGCTCGACGCAGAGCGCCTGCGGTCGCCAGGCCACGCCGGTGCCGAGGTTGTAGGTCTCGAAGATCGTCATGCCGTAGCTGCCGTAATGAGAGCGCCGCGACCAGTCGCCCGGGCAGTTTGGTGTGACCGTCTTCTGGTAGCCGCTGAGCATCATGCCGGCCACCTTGTTACGGGTGCAGTCGCGGCCGCAGTCCTCCAGCATCTGGGCGGTCGCCTTCTGGGCCACCCAGTTGAGGAACAGGAGGTCGCCGCCCTTGCCACCCAGGTCGGTGTTGGGACGGTACTCGGCGTACTCGCGCTCGAACTCGTGGATGTCGTCGGCGTAGGAGGCGAACGGGCCGCCGTACTGCCCCTTCGTGTAGGCGGGCCAAACGGCGACACCCTCGATCGCAGGGTTCACGTCAGCCTGGGTGAGGGTCTGCGTCTCCAGGTTGAACGGGAAGACGACAAACGTCGGGAAGTAGGCCTGGCTGTGGGCCTGGGCGATGATCTGGGGTACGGCAAGCGCGTTCTCCCAGATGAACACGACATCGGCCTTGGGACCCCCGTTGTGCCCGCTGAGGGCGTTGATCTCGTTGGCGTAGCTGCCCTGGTTCTTCGTCACCGGGAAGTCCCCCGTGACCGGGGTGCCGTCAGCGGCGAGGACCTGCTCGAACACGTCTCGCCCGGGCTGCCAGGTGTCGCTGCCGCGCCAGATCACGCCAGTGTTCTGGCCATGGTGCTTCTTGGTGACGAGCTCACCGAAGAAGCGACCCATCATCTCCACGCTCGGCAGTGGGGCGAAGCTGTAGCTGCCCTCGCCGCCCTGTTCCGTGGCCACGTGGTGGAGGTAGAGCATGCGATTGCGCTCCGCCCATACGCGTACCTGGGGGATCTGGTCGAAGCCGATGCCGCCCTCGAGGAAGAAGATGCCCCCCTGGGTGTCCTTGCACTGCTGGGCGGCCTGGATCGCCGTGGTCGGCTCGTAGTTGTCGTTCTTGTACGTCTGGGTGACCGTGCGGCCGTGGATGCCCCCGTGGGCGTTGAGGTTGGTCCAGAAGACGTTGAAGTCGTCTTCCGTGGTCTGGAAGGCGTTGGCGTAGGTCAGGGCTGCGTGGGCACAGAGGTTGATGTTGCTGTCGGAGATGCCCACACGGTCCTGGGCCGCCGAGAACAGGTTGGCCACCGGTGGACCGCCACCCTCGGGGACGAAGACGGTGGTGTTGCCGATCTTCTTGAGGGTGCCCGGGCCGGACGTCGCGCTGGGGGTGGGGTTGCCGGCCGCACCCGGCGTCTCGGCCGAGGGCGTCGCCTCGGGCGCCAGCTCGTCACCGGGTAGGTCGCTCGCGGCCTGCTCGCCACCGCCCAGCAGTGGCGCGTTGGGGTAGGCGAACGAGTAGCCGGTGAACGCCACGCTCCAGGTCACCGCAACCGCCGCCACGGCGACCGCCGGTCCGTGGGCCGGCAGCTGGCGGAGCACCCCGCCGCCCAGGCTCCCACCGGCGCTGAAGATCGCGCGCCGCAGGGGCACGAAGAGCAGGACAAGTGCCAGCAGCCCGCTGGTCGCCAGCGCGAGCGCCCACCAGGGAACGCCGAACGGGCCGGTGGGCGTCGGGCCGGCAGCCGGCGCCGGGGCCTGCGGCACGGTCACCTTCGGGGCCGGTGTCGCCGCCGGCGCGGCCGGCGAGCCCTCGGTCACGGGTGCCGCCGGCTGGGTCGTGTTGCTGCCCAGGCCGGGCACGGGCGCCACCGCAGGCTGCGGGTTTTGCACCACCACCGTACGGCCGCCGCCTGCGCTTGTCGGGGCGGGGGTGAACACCGCCGCGGCGCCGGTCAGGCTGTTGTCAAACGTGACGGAGTAGGCGCTGTTGGGGCTGCCCGGCAGCGGCAGGATGGCGACCCCGGTATTGGTGCCGTGGAGCCAGCTGCTGACCAGCGGCAGCAGCTCGAAGCTGAAGCTGCCATCGGTGTCGTCGCGCGTACCGGTGATGCTGCCCTTAGTGCAGTCGATCTTCGGCGGCGCGGAGTAGCTGTACTCGGCGGCGGGCTTGAGCTCGTCGGTGAGCATGCAGCCGTACAGGATCGAGCTGGTGTTGTTGATCTCGGGCTCGCTGGCGTGGGGGCTGTCGCTGGCAAGGAAGTACTTGAGCGTGAGCTTCACCGACGTCACCTCGGCGCCGGACGGCAGGCTGCTGAGGTCCACGTGGTAGAAGCTCCAGGCCGCCGGTCCTCCCGGGGTAAGAGGGGTGTCCGCCGCCCAGGAGACGTGGGTGCCGATGGCGTCGTGGTTGTAGGGGTCGACCGGCTCGCTCGACGAGACGTAGGCCTGCCGGTCAACCGCTGTGGCGACCTCCTCGGCGGCCGCGGGCACGGGCGCCAGCGAGGCGAACGTCGCCACCAGCGCAACCAGCAGGGTCGAGAGCGTGAGCCGCGGGGCCCCCCTCATTCAGTCGCCGTCCAGGAACTCCGCGATCGCGGACGTGGCATCGGGGTGCATGCCGATGGTGTAGTGGTTGGCGTCGACCTCGACCACACGACAGTGCGGCACCTCACGCGCGAAGCGCTCGGTGTCCTCCTGGTTGAGGATGTATCCCATGCCGGGCATGATCTCGCGGCTCGCCCGGATGAGGAGCGTCGGCATCGTCACTGACTTCCAGAGCGCGTACGGGTCCTGGGTCATCCGGTACTGCTCGTCCTCCCAGGGCGCGTCCTTCTGGGTGCGGGCACGGATGCCGCCGGGCACGTCCTCGAACTCGTACCGGAACAGCGCATCCCAGGGCTCCCAGGGCTCGTAGACCCCGATCGACTGGGCCAGCTGGGCGAAGGCGTCGTACGACGGGTACACCGCGCCGAGCCGCTCGAGGCCGGCGTAGATCGGCACCTTGGCCGACTCGTCGGGGGTGCCGCCGGCATCGATGAGCACCAGTCGCCGCACCCGCCCAGGCGCCATCTCGCAGACCTTCATCCCGATCCACGTTCCCATGGACCATCCCACGAGGTCGAAGGTCTCGGCGCCCATCTCGTCAGCCATCTCGAGGATGTCGGTGACGTGTGACGGCCAGCCATAGCTGCCCACGCCGGTGGCCGAGCTTTTGGCGCGGCCGCGGGGGTCGTAGGCGAGCATGCGGTGACGGTCGGGGTCGAGGGCGGCGAATATCGAGTCGAAGCTGCGCAGGTTGGCGCTCAGACCGGGGACGCCGATGAGCAGCGGCGCGTTGGCGCTGCCGCAAAGCTCGGCCGCCACCTCGCACGAGCTGAGGTTGAACCGCTTCGCGGTCTTCGGAAGTGCCTGCTCGATGCTCAAGTTCCCGCCTCCAAATCACCCTTTCGAGGATCGCTACGGCCGGCGGAATCGTGCGCCTCTCAAGGGGACGCGCACCCCCCGCTGGATCCGCCTAGCCGAACGATCGCTCGTTAGTCTATGTTAGCCTTCGAACCATGTCAACCGCGCCCCCGGTTCAGCAGATGCTCGAGACCCGTAGCCCCCGGGCCCAGGCCCAGGGCGTCCTGCTGCCACCCCGCGCGACCGCCGACGGAACCCTTCGCCGCCTCCAGGAGGCCGCCCTCGTCGGCTTTGGCGAGCGTGGCTACCACGGCGTGTCGATGCGCGAGCTGGCCGAGGCCGCCGGCGTACGGGTCAGCTCCGTCTATGCCCACGTCACCGCCAAGGAGGACCTCCTCTTCGCGCTGACCCTGATGGGCCACGAGGAGCACAACGCCCGGCTGCGCGACGCGGTGGCCGCCGCGGGCAACGACCCCGGCGCCCGGATGCGCGCCCTGGTGGTGGCCCACGCCACCGTCCACGCGACCTATCCCCTGCTCACCTCGGTGGCCAACAAGGAGCTCCACGCGCTGGGCGCGGACAACGCCGCGACGGTGATGGCCGTCCGCCGTGACTCCGAGCGGCTGCTCCTGGAGGCCGTCGAGGACGGCGTCGCCGCCGGTGTCTTCCACTGCCCCGACCCCTGGCTCGCGGTGGCCGCCATCGGCGGCATGGGCATCCGCGTGGCCGAGTGGTACGACCCGGCGGGGCCCTTCGAGGTCCAGCAGGTCGCCGACCGCTACGCGGAGTTCGCGCTCAAAATCCTCGCCTGACGGGGGAAACCTCGCCCCGCCGTTGAGAAGCGCGGTTCCGCGCGACAGAATGGGCGACGAAGATGGGGACGTCGCCGCCTTTCCGCAGCTCCTGGACTGAAGCCGACTCCCTCCACCTGTACCTGCTGTCGCGCACCGGGGTCAGCCGTTCGGAGGCCGCCCGCCAGATGGGGCGGGGCATCGGTTCGATCCGGTACCACCTCGCCGCCCTCGGCTACTCGTGGCGGGAGCCGGGGGAGCCCCTGCACCCGGCGGTGTCGCCGTCACCCAGCGCGGCGGGCCGGCCGCGGCTGGGGGCCCTGGACGGCCTCCGCGGCCTGGCCCTCCTGGCCGTGCTGGGCTACCACCTCGCCCCCGCGACCTTCCGAGGCGGGTTCATCGGCGTCGACGTGTTCTTCGTCCTGTCCGGTTTCCTGCTCACCACCCTCCTCGTCGACGAGCACCGCCGCACCGGGGCGATCGACCGGCGCGCGTACGCCGTGCGCCGGCTGCGACGCATCGTCCCGGGCCTGGCCGCGCTGCTGCTGGGCCTCGTCGTAATCCTCCCGCTGGTCGCCCCCGACGACGTCCACCGTCTCCGCGAGGACGTCCTCTGGGCGGGGGCCGGGCTAGCCAACTGGCACATGGTGGCCGACGGCTCCTCGTACTTCAGCCACATCGGCCGGCCGCCGTTCACGCGCCACCTGTGGTCGATCGCGGTGGAGATGCAGTTCTATGTCGCCTGCCCCTTCCTGGTGGGCTGGCTGGTGCGCCGGCGCCGCGGGGTGGCGGTCGCGCTGCTGGCGGCGCTGATCGCGGCCGCCGCGACACTGATGGCCCTGACCTATGCCGGCCCCGACCCGTCGCGCGCCTACTACGGCACCGACACCCGCGCAGGGGCGCTGCTGATGGGAGTCCTGCTCGCGCTGCTGCCGGCGACGCTGCCGCTGCCACGGCGGCTGCGCGCCGTGACGGGACGGCTCCTCGGGCTCGCCGGCCTGGCGGCGGTGGGGGCGCTGGTCGCCCTGGTGGCGCTCGCCGACGACCAGGCCCCGGCGCTGTACCCGGCCGGCTTCATCGCGACAGAGGTGGCGGCCGCCGTGCTGATCCTGGCCGCCCTGCGACCGGGGGTGCTGGGCGCCCTCGTCGGGGCCCGGCCGCTGCGCTGGCTCGGCCTGCGTTCCTACGGCATCTACCTCTGGTCCTGGCCCGTCGTGGTGCTGAGCCACCCGGGGCTGGACGCGGCCTGGTACCGGACGGCGGCCGCGATCGGCGGCGCGCTGGCAGCGGTGGCGCTGGGCGACATCTCGTACCGGCTGGTCGAGCGGCGCTGGCTGCGCGGGGAGTCCGCGCCCACCACGCCCGCCAGGACCCCGCGCGCGGCCCGGCCACCCGTGCCGGCGTGGCGGCCGTCCACGCGGCGGCGGCTGGCCCTCCCGGGCATGGCGATGGCCGCGCTGGCAATGGCCGGCGTCCTGGCGACACTGCCCAGCCGTGACCCCATCAG
>JAXDLV010000103.1:0-10646 GCA_034666445.1 Chloroflexota bacterium
AACGTCTGGCAACCAGGGGCGGCGGTGGCAGGACTTACGGGCAACCCGTCGTTAGCCGCCCCGGGGTGGCCGACGTTACTCGCGACCTGCACCCTCGCCCCCAACCCGGCCACGCTGGCCGCCTTCCCGATCGCGCTGGGGCTGGCGGTCGACTATGCCGTCCAGTTCCTGTATCGGTACAGCCAGGCCGCGGCCGAGGACCCCGACACCGCGCTGCAGGCCAGCCGCCTGGGGGCGGGCCGGGCCACGCGCCGCGCCGCACTCTGCACCGGGGCGGGGCTCCTCGCGCTGATGATCTCGAGCGTCCCGATGGTGCGCCAGTTCGGGGTGGTGATGATCCTTGGCACCGCCCTGGCGTGGGCCGTGGCGCGCCTCGCCGCGCTGGCGTCCGTTAAGGCGTGGCCGCGCCTCGCCGAAGTCCGGCGTTCCGTGGCCGAAGCCGAGCCGGACGCCGCTCCCGAGCCCCAGCCGGTTGTGCCACCCCCGCCGGCGCCGCCTGGCAAGCGCTGGGCCCTTGTGGACGAGGCGACTGACGACGACATCGAGCTGTTCGGGTTTGGTGACCGCACCCCCGCCGCGGCGGCCGCGGCGGCCGCGACGCCGGTGGCCCCGGCGATCCCGCCACCGGCCGTCCCGGTACCCGCGGCTGTCGCGCCCCCGGCGGCGACTGTCGCGGTGACGGCGGCACGAGCGTGGACGATCTCGCGCTGGGACCGCCCAGCGATCGTGGTGATGGCGGCCAGCCGCGAGGTCACGGCCCTGCCGGCCTCGGCGGGGAGTGGCGCGGCGGCCCCGGTGGCGGACCGGCCGGCGGTGGCAGCGGCCGTCGTGGCGGTACCTGAGGTCTCGACCGCGGCCATCCCGGTGCCGGAGGCGGCGGCCGCGGTGCCCGGGGAGGTTGGGACGGAGCCGACCCCGCCGCCGGCGTGGGACGACGAATCCGACGAGGACGAGGAGGCCCCCGAGCCCGGGCACCTGCCTGCGCTGCTGGCGCGCTTCGCCCAGCGCCGCGTCACCGCCATCCTGGTCCCCGCGCTGCTGCTGGCGCTGGCCGGCTGGATCGCCTTCCCGTTCAGCAGCTACGAGACCGACCCCGAGAAGCTGGCGTCGCCGGCGCTGCCCGCGTTCCAGGACCTCAACGCCGTGCGCCAGGCGACCGGCGCCGCCGGCGAGCTGGACTTCGTTCTCAGCGGGCCCGACGTCACTTCGCCGGAGGCCATCAAGTGGGTCAACGACCTGCAGGCGACGGTGCAGCGCGAGAGCGGGGGCAAGATGAAGCCCCTGGGCAGCCTGGCGCAGCTGCTTACGGACATCAGCCAAGGGCAGCCGGTCGACTCGGAAAAGACCAAGACCTACCTGAACGTGCTCCCCCCATATGTCACCAACGCCCTGGTTGACCCCCAGCATCACCTGGCCCGGGTCTCATTCGGCCTCAGCCTGGGCCCGGTGGACGAGCAGCGCGCCGTGGTCGACAAGGTCCTCAAGGAGGTCCAGGCGCCCACCGGCTACACGTTCTACGCGGCCGGCTTCAGCTACCTCGGGATCCAGGGGCTGGAGTCGCTGCAGGCCAACCAGGTGCTGCTCAACGTGCTGGGCGCGGCGCTTGTGCTGGCAATGCTCTTCGCGATCTACCGCCGGCCTCGGCTGGCGCTGGTCGCCTGGACGCCGACACTCCTGGTTGCCGGCTGGTCGACGGCGGTACTGTTCGCGCTCCGCCTGCCGCTGACCCCGATGACGGCCGTCCTCGGCGCGCTCGTCGTCGCCTTCGGCACGGAGTTCGCGATCCTCTGGCTGGAGCGCTACCGCGAGTCGCTCGCCGCCGGTGCGGCGCCGGGTGCCGACGCCGCCGAGGCCGCCAGTCGCGCCGCCGGCCCAGGGATCATCCTGTCCGGCGCGGCTCTGGTCCTGGGATTCCTGGCGCTGACCACGGGCGTCCTCCCAGGGGTCAGCAACCTCGGCTTCGACCTCCCGATGGTTCGCGACTTCGCGCTGGTCGCCGCGATGGACATGCTGCTGGCCGTGCTGGCGGCGCTGGTGGTGCTGCCGGCGATCGTGGTCCGGGTGGGGCTGACCGCGGAGCAGGCCGGCGACCGGCCCTCCAAGCCGGCCCCGGCAAGAGCCAAAGCCTCTGCCTGACCTCCACCGGCCGCTGCTGGCCCTGTTGCTCGCGCTGGTGCCCGGCGGGCTTCTGCCCGTCGCGGGCATGGCGGACGCCTCGCCCAGCCCGGTGATCGGCACGGTGGGAGCGACACCATCCGACTGCTTCAAGACGCTGAAGTTCGGGGGGTCGCTGTACCTCGACGCCGATGTCGCCGTGCCGCAGGCAGAGGTCGGTGACGTGGTGGGGGAGACCGACCCCAACCCGGCGACCTGCGGCCTCCCCGACCGGCTCAGCGTGCGTGGCCACACCGGCCACCCCGCCTCCGAGGAGGTGGTCTACGTGATCGACGGCCGCAACGAGCTGTTCCGGTCCGGCGGCAGCACCGGCTACCCGTACCAGGACCTCGTCCGGTGGCTGGTGGTCGCCCTGGTGGCGGGGATCATCCTGTTCGCGGCGCTGCCCGCGGTCATCAACCACATCCGCAACCCGCCGATCGGCGTGGAGGGCGAGCCGGACTACGACGAAAGGGGCGAGGTACCGCCTAACTAATATCGACCGATGGACGCCGCGCGGGTTCTTGCCATCGGCGGCTCCGACCCGGCCGGCAACACAGGGGTCCAGACCGACCTCCGCGCGATGAACCTGTCCGGCGTCAACGCGACCGCCGTCCTGACCAGCCTGGCGCCGCCATCCGCCAACGTGTTCCGCCACCCCGGCCGGGCGTACGCCGCCGCGGTGCGGGAGCAGATGGCCGAGCTGCGAGGAGTCGACATCACCGCCATCAAGACCGGCGTGCTGCCGGCGCCTGAGGTTGTGGCGGCGGTCGTGCTCGAGATCGGGCAGTATTCAGGGGTGCCCATCGTGGTTGACGTGGTGACGAGCGGCGGTGGAGGCAACGACGGGGCCGACGAGGCCACCATCGACGCCATCCGCTTCGACCTGGTGCCCCTCGCGACCGTCGTGTCGACCAGCCTCTCGGAGGCGGAGGACCTCGTGGGAGGTCCGCTCAGCGCCCAGTCGGCGGTCTCGACCATCCTGGCCATGGGCCCCGAATGGGTGGTCCTGAAGGACGCGGGGAACAGCTCGACCGAGTGGGAGGACCTCCTCTCGGACGGTAACCGCTGGTTCGCGCTCCGAACCGCCCGGGGCAGCGCCCGCACCAGCGCCGGCGATGCCGGGGCGGCGTTCGCGGCGGCGCTGGCCGCGGGCCTGGCCCGGGGGCTGGCGGTGCCGGACGCCGCCGGCCAGGCGCGGCGCTTCGTGGTCGATGAGTCCGCCGCCGGGAGCCCACCGGGGACCGCCGGTGGCTGACGGCCGTAAGTCACGCACGCCCGTCACCACGCGCCGCGGGGATGGCGGCTACACCAGCCTCTGGGGCGGGGAGGAGGTGGCCAAGTACGACCCCCGGCCGGAGGCCTACGGAACCCTCGACGAGGCCACCGCGGTGCTGGGCCAGGCGCGCACCGCCAGCCGCCACCACGCCGTCCAGCACGAGCTGATGACGCTGCAGAACGACCTCTTCCGGATGATGTCGGTGCTGGCAGCGGGCAGCGCCAAGAGCGACGAGGTGGCCTTCGGTGAGGCCCAGGTGGAGGACATCGAGGCACGCATCGTCCGGATCCGCGACGATCTCCAGCTGCCGGAGATGTTCGTGGTTGCGGCCACCCCCAACGCCGCCACCCTGGACGTGGCCCGTACGGTCATCCGGCGCGCGGAGCGGCTGGTCGCCCGGATGCTGCACGACGGCCTGATCGACAACCGCGACACGCTCCGATTCCTCAACCGCGCCAGCGACCTCGCGTTCGTGCTGGCCCGGCTCGAGGAGCGCAGCGACGGCGTGCCCTACCAGACGATCAGCGCCGCCAACCTCGACTGATGGCCCGCTACGACACCGTCATCGCCGGCGGCTCGTTCGCCGGCCTGGTGCTGGGCACGTCGCTGACCGGCCGGGTGGCGCTGGTGGAGAAGGGCGAGGTGGGGGAGGGGCAGACGTCGGCGTGCGGCACCACGCTCGACGTGGTTCGCAAGCTCGGCCTGGAGGCGTCGATCGAGGAGGTCCACGACCAGGCGGTATTCCACACCAGCCGTGGTGTCGTCCGCTTCCCGCTGCCGTACCGCTTCTGCACGTTCGACTACCGCACCTTCTGCCGGCTGCTCCTGGAGAGGTTCGACGGAGAGATGATCCGAGCGGCTGCGACCGGGGTTGCGGCCGACGGGCGCGGCGGCCAAGCGCTCACCACCGACGGCGGCACCATCGAGGCTGCGGCGCTGGTGGACGCGACCGGCTGGCGGGCCACGCTGGCCACCAGCCTCGACGCCGCGTTCCCGGCGCGCACGCGGGTGACCTACGGGCTCGAGCTGCCATGCCTCGGGTTCGAGGACGACGGGCTCCACTTCTGGTTCGACCCGGCGGTGCGTGGTGACGGCTACGCCTGGGCCTTCCCAGCCGGTGACCGCACCCGCAGTGGCGTGCTCTCGTACGTCGCTCCCGACGGTGTCCGCGCGTCGACCGCCGACTTCCTCGCGCGCGAGGGCCTAGACGGCGATCGCTGGCATGGTGGCTTCCTGACAGCCGGGCTGCGCCCCGCCACCGTCGAGGGTGTCTTCCTGGTGGGGGACTCCGCCGGCCACTGCCTGCCGTTCAGTGGCGAGGGCATCCGCCCGGCGGTGTTCTTCGCCCAGCGACTGGCGGACCTGCTCAACCGGGAGCGCGAGCCGGGGGCCGCGCGCGCCGCGACGCTGGCCGCCTACGCCGCCCTGCAGGACGAGTACGCCCGCCGCTACCGCTGGCTGCGCTGGGCTCAGCGCGTGCTCCGGGGCTGGCCCGACCCGCCCGTGGGCCTGATGGCCCGCGTGGTCACCCGGGGGGCGCTCTACCGGGTGGCAACCCGCATGTACTGGGAGGTGGCCGCGCCGATCCTGCCGGCGGCAGCCGGCGTCCCGGCCCGCCCGCGCCCCGTGGCGGTGCCGGCCTGACGGTCACGGTCCTGCTGTTCGCGCGGCCGCGCGAGCTGGTCGGCGCCGGGCGCCTGGAGATGGACGTCGCGGAGGGCAGCACCCCGCGGTCGCTGCTCGCGGAGCTCAGCGCGCGGACCCCGGGGCTGGCCGCTATGGAGGCGAGCCTCCGCTGCGCGATCGAGCAGGAGTACGCGGGCTGGGACGACCCCATCCCGGCCGGGGCCGAGGTGGCGTTCATACCGCCGACCGCGGGTGGCTGACCCCGCGGTCCCCGCGGTGGCCGGCCTCGACCGCGAGGCCATCGACCCCACCTCGCTGCTGGCGCTGGCGCGGACCGACGCCGATGGCGCGCTGGCGTCGTTCGTGGGGGTGGTGCGCGATAGCCAGGATGGCCACGAGGTGCTCTCCCTCGAGTACGAGGCCCACGAGCCGATGGCGGTCCGGGAGATGGAGCGGCTGGCGGCAGACGCGGCGGGGAGGTGGCCGATCGGCCGCGTGCTCCTCCGCCACCGCCTGGGTGAGGTGGCCGTCGGGGATGTCAGTGTGGTCGTCGTGGTGGCCGCGCCACACCGCGCGGAGGCGCTGGAGGCGTGCCGCTGGCTCATCGACAGCCTCAAGGCGGAGGTGCCCATCTTCAAGAAGGAGTACTTCGCCGACGGCACATCGGAATGGGTCGGCGAGGGCCCCGGCTTTTAAGATGTACCCGGCACGCGGGAGTAGCTCAGTGGTAGAGCGCTAGCCTTCCAAGCTGGATGTCGCGAGTTCGAGTCTCGTCTCCCGCTCCAAGCCCACGGTAACCATTCCTACGAGATTTATGAGGTGACAGGCGATGGGAAGCAAGGACCGGCCTAAGGAAACCAAGAAGAAGAAGGTCAAGAAGCCGCCCGTGCCCAAGTCACAGGTCGAGCCGAAGGAGCGCTGGCGGCCTCCTCCGCCCCCCGGCAAAGACCGGGAGTAGCCCCTTCCGCGGGCCCGGCCACCGCGCCGGGACACCTGCGACCGACCGGCTAGGATCGTCGCGATGAAGATTGGCGCCGTCCTGCCGCAGACCGAGACCACCGCCGACCCCGGCGCGCTCCGCGAGTACATCGTGGCTGTGGAGGAGCTCGGGTACGACCACGTGGTGCTCTATGACCACGTCCTGGGCGCGTCGCCGGAGCGAGAGGGGGGCTGGCGCGGGCCGTATTCGGACAGGGACCCCTTCCATGAGGTGCTGGTCACCCTGGGTTACGCGGCCGCGCTGACCAGCCGCATCGAGCTGGTCACCGGGGTGCTGGTGCTGCCCCAGCGGCAGACCGCGCTGGTGGCCAAGCAGGCTGCCGAGGTGGACATCCTCTCGGGTGGCCGGCTCCGCCTGGGAGTGGGCCTTGGGTGGAACCGCGTGGAGTACGAGGCGCTGAACGAGGAGTTCACCAACCGCGGCCGCCGGGTGGAGGAGCAGGTCGAGCTGATGCGGCGCCTGTGGGCCGA
The DNA here is from genome assembly GCA_034666445.1 of Chloroflexota bacterium. GTDB lineage: Bacteria > Chloroflexota > Dormibacteria > DASZGP01 > DASZGP01 > JAXDLV01. The sequence goes on from JAXDLV010000103.1 coordinate 6,530, forward strand.
GCCGGTGGTGGACTTCGACGGCGAGTTCCACAGCGTCCCCCGTGCGGGCCTGAACCCGCTGCCGGGGCGTCGGATCCCGGTCTGGATGGGTGGCTCCGCCGAGGCCGCCAAGCGCCGCATCGCCAGGATCGCGGACGGCTGGATGATGAACACGCCGGCGGAGCAGGACCCCGAGGCGGGCCTGGAGCAGATGCGCGGGCTGGTCGCGGAGGCGGGGCGCGAGGAAGACTTCGGGATCGAGGTGCGCTTCGCGATCACCGACGGGCTCGAGAAGGCAGCCGCCGACGTGACCGCGTGGGCCGAGCGCGGCATCACCCACGCCACCGTCAACACGATGAAGGCCGGTCTTGCCTGGCCGGGCGGCCACATCGACGCCCTGCGCAAGTTCCGCGAGCTGCACCCGGCGTGACCACCCAGGTCCGCCACGACATTCGCAATGTCGCGATCATCGCCCACGTCGACCACGGCAAGACGACGCTGGTCGACGCCCTCCTGAAGCAGAGCAATACCTTCCACGAGAAGCAGGACGTCGGCGAGCTGATCCTCGACTCCAACGACCTGGAGCGCGAGAAGGGGATCACGATCCTGTCGAAGAACACGGCCATCCGCCGCGGCGACGTGACCATCAACATCATCGACACCCCCGGCCACGCCGACTTCGGCGGCGAGGTGGAGCGGGTGGTGAGCATGGCCGACGGCTGCCTGCTGCTGATCGACGCCGTCGAGGGGCCGATGCCCCAGACCAGGTTCGTCCTGCGCAAGGCCTTCGAGGCGGGGCTGCGGCCCATCCTGGTGATCAACAAGCTCGACCGGCCCAACGCCGACCCGGCGCGCGCCCTCGAGGCCGCCCACGACCTCTTCCTGGAGCTGGCGTCAGACTCCGACCAGCTCGACATCCCCGTGATCTACGCGATCGCCAACGAGGGCCGCGCCGGCACCGAGCCGGGCTCCGTCGGCGATGACCTGGGGCCGCTGTTCGAGGCCATCCTGGAGCACGTGCCCGGCCCGATTTACGAGGACGGCCCCTTCCAGATGCTGGTGGCCAACCTCGGCTACGACGACTACACCGGCCGCCTGGCGATCGGGCGCATCTTTCGCGGCGAGGTTCGCCCCGGCGACAGCGTGGCCGTGCTCGGCGACGAGCACGAGGAGCGCGCCCGCGTGGTGAAGGTGATGCTTCACCGTGGCCTCGGGAAGGAGCCGGTGGACGTGGCCCGGGCCGGCGACATCGCCGTGATAACCGGGATCGAGGCCGTGACGATCGGCGACACCCTGACCGACCCCGAGGCGCGCAACGCCCTGCCCCGGATCCAGATCGAGGAGCCGACGGTGCGGATGACGTTCAGCGTCAATGACTCGCCCTTCGCCGGCCAGGAGGGTGAGCACGGCACGTCGCGGCAGCTGCGCGCCCGGCTCAAGCGCGAGCTGAGCGTCAACCTCGGGCTTCGGGTCGACCCCACCGAGACCCCCGACGAGTTCCTGGTCAGCGGCCGTGGTGAGCTGCACCTCGCGGTCCTCATCGAGACGATCCGGCGCGAGGGGTATGAGTTCGCCGTCTCCCGGCCCGAGGTGATCCTCAAGGAGGTCGACGGCCAGCGGATGGAGCCCGTGGAGCACCTGACGATCGACGTCCCGGCGGAATACGTCGGCGCCGTCACCGAGGCGCTCGGTCGCCGCCGGGGGGCGATGCTGGAGGTCGACTACGACCACCGGGGCGCGGTGCGGATGGAGTACACGATCCCCACGCGGGGGCTGATCGGCTTCCGCAACACGTTCCTCACCCTCACCGCGGGGAACGGCATCATGGGCTCGCTGCTGCTTGGCTACCGTCCCTGGGCCGGGGAGGTGGCGGGCCAGCGCAACGGCGCCCTGACGGCCTCGCAGGGCGGCACCGCGGTCGCCTACGGGCTGGCCAACGCGCAGGAGCGTGGCCGCACGTTCATCGGCCCGGGCGAGCCGGTCTACGAGGGCATGATCGTGGGCGTCCAGAAGCGGCCGGGCGACATCGCGGTCAACGTCACCAAGGAGAAGCAGAAGACCAACATTCGCTCCTCGACCGCGGATATCGCCGTCAAGCTCACCCCGCCCCAGCAGATGTCGCTGGAGCAGTGCCTCGACTTCCTCGAGGACGACGAGCTCCTGGAGGTGACGCCGAAGCGGATCCGGCTGCGCAAGCGCTGGCTGACCGAGGTGGAGCGGTCCCGGGCCCGTCGCCGCGCCGAGTCCTCCCGGGTGGCCAACCCCGCCTAGCGGGGACGGCGTCGCTAGCGCGCGGCGCCCCGGGCCAGCAGCCGCTGGCGCACGCCGAACACGCTGACCACGAGCGCCCCGACAGCCACCACCAGGCCCAGCAGCACCACCACCAGCCAGAGTGGGTGGCCGCCGCCGAGCACGTGGCCCAGGAGCCCGATGGAGGCGGCACCGACGACGCCGAAGGTCACCAGCCCGAGCAGGATCGAGGCCAGCGTCACCGGCGTGTCCCTCAGGGTCCCCGACGCCGGCCGCGACCACATGAGGACCATGAACAGGTCGGCGACCGGCAGGAGGCGGAGCTGGAGCGCGTCCAGCGGGGGAGCGGGGCGGGGCGAATCAGGATCGAGCATTAGCGGCCCCCTTAAGGTAACATCGTTTCATGTCACATAGCCGCGCTGAGAGCGCCGTCGAGAAGCTGGCCGAGTCCGCCGTCGAGGCGCTCGGCAAGCCACTGCTGCGGGGCTACTCCCACGCCGCCGTCGCGCCGCTGGCCGCCGTGGCCACCATCTACCTCGTCTGGAGCACCAGCGGCGACCTGGCCCGCCAGCTCACGCTGCTGATCTACGGCTGCAGCCTGGTGCTGCTCTTCGCGGTTAGCGCCACGTACCACGTCGGAAACTGGCCGGTCCGGGTGCGCGAGGTGCTGCGGAGGTTTGACCACTCCAACATCTTCCTGCTGATCGCGGGCACTTACACGCCCATCGTGTTCACGATGCTCTCGGGCTGGTGGCGCGTGGGCATCCTGGTGGCGGTCTGGGTCCCGGCGGCTGCGGGGGTGGCGATCTCGGTCAGCGGCCTGCCGATGCGACGCGGCGTGCTGACGATGCTCTACATCCTGGTCGGCTGGATCGCGGCCATTGCGATCCCGCAGATCCTCCAGCAGGTGGGGCTGGCGGGCGGCCTGCTACTCCTTGGCGGCGGGGTCTTCTACTCTCTCGGCGCCCTGTGCTACGCGCTCAAGTGGCCGCCGCTGTGGCGCAAGGTCTTCAGCTACCACGAGGTGTTCCACCTCTTCGTGATCGCCGCCAGCGGCTTCTTCCTGGTCTTCATTCTCCAGTACGTCGTCCGCCTCGGGTAGCCGACGCGGGGGCTAGCGGCCCAGGCTGCGGCCCCGGCCCTCGGCCTTGGCGCGATACAGGGCGTCGTCGGCCGCCCGCAGCAACTCCTGGGGCTGGCGCTCCGACTCGCGCACGGCCCAGCCGATGCTGAGGCTTATGGACAGCTTCATGTCCTCGACGTCCAGGGGGTCGGCCACCGCCGCCTGCATGAGGCGGTCGGCCAGCTGCTGGGCGGCGGCGGCGTCCGTCTCAGGGCAGATGACTACGAACTCGTCGCCGCCGACGCGGCCCAGCATGTCGCCGCCGCGGAGCACCGCCTTCAGGCGATCCGCCACCGCGCGCAGCAGGCGGTCGCCCGCGGCGTGGCCGTGGCGGTCGTTGATGGCCTTCAGGTGGTCGACGTCCACCAGCAGCACGGCCAGCGGGCGGCGGTAGCGCACCGCGCGCTCCCACTCCTCGTTGACCTTCTCCTCAACCGCGCGGCGGTTGGCGACGGCAGTGAGGATGTCCACCCGCGCCAGCTGGTCCAGCTCGGCGGCGGTTTCCTTCAGGCGGAGCAGCTCGCGGAACAGGTCCTGGGCGTTCTCGCTGCCCAGCCGGGCGGTCTCCAGCAGGTTGTTCAGGGCCATCACGGCCTCCGATGGCAGGGTGCCCAGGTTGGCCGGGTGCAGCTCAAGCCACCGCGCCAGCCGATCGCGGCTGGAACGGATCGGGACGTCGCGCCGCTCGACGCGCGCGCCAATCGTGGACACCATCACCTGCAGACCTCTTGATTCCCTTTGCCGCCGGCCTCCCCAGGCCGGGCG
>JAXDLV010000104.1:0-15170 GCA_034666445.1 Chloroflexota bacterium
CAGCCCCCTGGCCCAGGCGGGGCTGGCGGGGATGGTGCAGGCCGACGAATCACTGCTGCTGGTCGGGACCGCGGAGCCCGGTCAGGCGGCGGCACTGGCCGGCGCCCGCGAGGCGGACTCCGTCGTGGTCCACGTCGAGGCCGGCGATGAGGGCGGCATTGACGCCATCAGTCGCGTGCTGGCCGAGGTGCCGGGGGTTTCGGTTGTCGCCCTGGTGGAGGGGCGTGGCAGCGTGGAGGACGCGATCGCGGCCGGGGCCAGGGCGGTGCTGCCCTCCAACATCGACGCGGCAGCCCTCGGCGCGGCGATCAGGGCGGCGGCCGTGGGGCTGGTCGTCGTCACCCTCGACGAGCTGGAGGGGCTTCGCCCTGTGGACCCGCGCCCGCTGCCGGCGAACCAGCCGGTGGAGAGCCTCACGGCCCGCGAGCTGCAGGTGCTGCAGCTGGTCGCCGGCGGGCTGACCAACCAGCAGGTGGCGCGCAGCCTCGGCATCAGCGAGCACACCGCCAAGTTCCACGTCGGCGCGGTGCTCGGCAAGCTGGGGGCGCGCAGCCGGGCTGAGGCGGTGGCCCGCGCGGCCGGTCTTGGCCTGATCGTCGTCTGATCGCTGCCGGTTCGGGCGGGGGAGACCTAGCCGTTCAGGGGATGGCGGGTGGCCGGCGGCGGCCTACGTTGGACCCACCGACCAAAACCACTGGAGACAACACGAATGGCGAGCTCACTGAAGGACACATCGGACGCCCTGGCGGCGGCCGTCGAAGCTGCGGGTAAGAGCACGGTGACGGTATCGGCGCGGCGCGGCCGCCCGGCGTCCGGCATTGTCTGGGACAAGGGCGTGGTGCTGACCTCGAGCCACGCCATCGAGAACGAGGATGAGATCACGGTCGACGACGGCGACAAGGAGCACAAGGCGACCCTCGTCGGCCGCGACGCCGCCAGCGACCTCGCCGTCCTGCGCGTCGACGGCCTGGGCGCCGCCCCCGCCAGTCGCGGCGGGACGACCCGCGTCGGCGAGCTGGTGCTGGCCGTCGGTCGGGCACCGGACCTGCGCGCCACCCTCGGTGTCGTCGGCGCCACCACCTCCCGCCAGCGGGGCTGGCGAGGTGGCGGCATGGACGGCCTTCTGCTGACCGACGCGCGCCTCTACCAGGGCTTCAGCGGCGGCCCCCTGGTCAACGCCGCCGGCGAGGTGGTCGGGGTGAACAGCTGGTACTACGGCGCCGAGGACACCAAGGCCCTGCCCGTGGCGGTCGCGGAGCGCGTCGCGCAGAGCCTGCTGGCCCACGGCAAGGTGAAGCAGCCCTACCTGGGCATCGGGACGCAGCCGGTCTACCTCCCGGACGACGTGCGCAGCAAGGTGGGGCAGGACACGGGCCTGATGGTCATCAACGTGGAGGCCGGCAGCCCCGCCGCCGGCGCCGGCGTGATGCAGGGCGACACCCTGGTTGGCATCGACGACACGCCGGTGACCGGCATGCGCGAGCTGTTCTCCGCCCTCCGTGGCGTGGAGGTCGGCTCCGAGCACACGCTCAAGGTGGTGCGCGCCGGGGCGGCCACCGACGTCAAGGTCAAGGTCGGGGAGCGCGAGCCCCAGGACTGACCTGAGTGGCGACCCCCGGGGGCTATTGCCGGGGGTCGCTCTCAGCTAGCTGGCCAGCTTCAGCTCTGGCTCGGTTCGCTCGCGGGCGCGCTGGCGGATCAGGCGCATGCGCGGGCTCGAGGCGCGGTGGCCGCACCGGGGGCACTGCAGGCGCCGGGCACCCGAGGCCTGCCGTGGCGGCAGCCACTGGGGGAGACCGCACCGGTCGCAATGGATCTTGATGGGAAGTGGCATGGTCTGAGTATAGCGAACACCTGTTCGCTTTCGCAACCGCAGGGCGCGGTTCGGGCCCCGGTGCTATAACAGGCTGATGGCGGCACCCGTGGTCGATCTCCGTCCCCAGATCGAGGCACTGCGCGAGAGCTCCCGTGCGGACCAGCGGCTCAAGACCTGGCTCACCATCTGGGCCCCGCTGTTCATGCTCGGCGGCGCGGCGTTCTACCTGCTGCCGGCGAGGGTGACGGAGAGCATGAACCAGGGGGCCCGCATCAGCCACCTCGAGGAGTCCCCGGTCGACGCCGACAACCTCTGGATCGTGCTGGCGATGGCCTACATGGCGCTGATCACGGCGATCTCGGCGCGCGCTGCGCGGTCCGATGACCGCACCATTCGCGACGAGCTCGTGGGCTACCTGATGATCGGCAAGGTGGCCAGCTCGCTGGGGGCGCTGGGCTATTTCGCCTTCAAGCGGCGGTCCTACGCGTTCCTGGTGAACTTCCTGCTCGACGGTGGCATCGCGGCGGTCACCTACCGCCTCCTGGACGACACCCGCCGGGCCTGACAGCCGGGCCTCCCGAAGCAGCCGGGTAGGTAGAATTCCGCCAAGTGGCGAGCGAATACGTGCCCCTGCTGGTCTTCGTCCTCGCGTCGGTCGCGTTCGCCGCGATCGCCATCCTGATTTCGACCCTGCTCGGGCCCAAGAGCCCGTCACCCACGAAGGCGGCCCCTTACGAGTGCGGGATCGTGCCCGCCGAGACGGCCCGCCGCCGGCTGCCGGTCGGCTTCTACCTCACGGCCATGCTCTTCATCGTCTTTGACGTCGAGGCGATCTTCGTGTACCCGTGGGCGGTCCTCGTGCGTGAGCTCAAGGTACGCGGGCTGGTGGAGATGGGGATCTTCATCGGCGTCCTCGCCATCACCCTGGTGTACGTGTGGCGGAAGGGCGCCCTGGAATGGGAGTAGAGCGGCCCGACCAGGGAGCGGCCACGCCGTGGGCGCCCTACACGACGGAGCGCCAGGCGTCGCTGGGCTTCCCCAACCAGCCCCACGAGCACGATGTGCCGCCGTCGATGCCGGACCGGCTCACGCTCAGCCTGGGCCACAACTTCGTCACCACCAGCGTGAACAAGGTGATCGCCTGGGGCCGCTACAACTCGATGTGGCCCGCGCTGTTCGGCCTGGCCTGCTGCGCGATCGAGATGATGGGCACCGGCGGTCCCAAGTTCGACATGGCCCGGTTCGGCGCCGAGGTCTTCCGGGCCTCGCCCCGCCAGGCGGACCTGATGATCGTGGCGGGGCGCGTCTCCCAGAAGATGGCGCCGGTGCTCCGCCAGGTGTACGACCAGATGCCGGAGCCGAAGTGGGTGATCTCGATGGGCGCCTGTGCGTCCTGCGGCGGTGTCTTCAACAACTACGCGATCGTCCAGGGCGTCGACAAGGTCGTCCCCGTCGACGTCTACGTGCCCGGGTGCCCGCCCCGCCCGGAGGCGCTGCTCGACTCCGTACTCAAGCTCCAGCGCAAGATCCGCGCCCAGGCCGGCGCCTGACCCGGCGTTGAGCGAGGAGCAGGGGCCCCCGGCCGACACTGAGGTGGAGGCCGAGTCACCGCAGGCGGCGGTCCTGCGCGTCGCCCGGGAGGTGCTCGACGAGCGGGTGCCCGGTGGGGTGGTGGGCTTCGACGGCGTGCCCCCGGAGCAGGCCCTGGTGATCAACCCCGACCTGCTGGTGGCTGTCTGCCATTCCCTGAAGGAGGACGACCGGCTCCGCTACCAGCTGCCGATCTTCTGCAGTGCCGTCGACCACCTCGAGCGCGATCCGCGCTTCGACGTCGTCTACCAGCTGCGCAGCCTCAAGCTGAAGGGCACGATCAGGCTCAAGGTCCCCGTCGCGGAGCCGATGGACGGGCCGCCGTCGGTCCCCTCGGTGGTGGCGGTCTGGCCCGGGATGGGCTGCCACGAGCGCGAGGCCTACGACCTCCTCGGGATCCACTTCGAGGGCCACCCCGACCTGCGCCGCATCCTGATGCCGGTCGACTGGGAGGGCCACCCGCTGCGCAAGGACTACGTCTCCTTCGGCGAGCCGGTCAAGTTCTCCGACCGCGGCTCCTTCCCGCCGAGCTCCGCTGTGCCGACGGGGGGCGGCCAGTGAAGGTCAAGGAGGCGCCGCCGCGCGCCGACGACGTCTCCGGCGCCGCGCACCTGGAGAACACCTACGTCGAGGGCCTCAACCTCGTTGGGGACACCCCCGAGGGCCCCCTGATGGAGCTGAACATGGGCCCTCAGCACCCCAGCACCCACGGTGTGCTGCGGCTGGTCCTGCGGGTGGAGGGAGAGGTGGTGCGCTATGCCGACCCCGACATCGGCTACCTCCACACCGGCTTCGAGAAGGACTTCGAGCGCCTGACCTACCACCAGGCGATCCCCCTGACGGACCGGATGGACTACCTCAGCCCGCTGGGCAACAACCTGGGCTACGCGCTCGCCGTGGAGAAGCTCCTCGGAGAGCAGGTCCCCGACCGCGCCGAGCGGATCCGGGTGATCCTCGTCGAGCTGTCCCGGATCGGAAGCCACCTGATCTTCCTCGGCACCCACGCCCTCGACCTCGGCGCCCAGTCGGCGTTCCTCTACGGCTGGCGCGAGCGGGAGAAAATCCTCGAGATCAACGAGATGGTCTCCGGCGTGCGAATGATGACCAGCTTCATCCGCGTCGGGGGCCTGATGGGCGACGTGCCGCCGGAGTTCGAGCCGGCCGTCCGCAGGTTCGCCCGCGAATTCCGCGCCCGGGTCGACGACTACGAGGCGATGCTCAGCGACAACCCGCTCTGGATCGACCGCACCCGCGACCTCGGCGTGGTCAGCGCCGACGACGCCATCGGCTGGGGCGTGTCGGGTCCCACCCTGCGCGCCTCGGGCATCGCCCACGACCTGCGCCGCGACAACCCCTACTCTGGCTACGAGGACTACGAGTTCGACATCCCGGTCGGCACCCGCGGCGACGTCTACGACCGCTACCTGGTCCGCGTCCGTGAGATGCGCGAGTCGATCCGGATTGTCGAGCAGGCGATCGACCGCCTCGCGCCGGGCCCTGTCGTGATCGACAACCGCAAGGTCGTGCTTCCCCCACGGCACGAGCTGGACACCTCGATGGAGGCCGTCATCCACCACTTCAAGCTGGTGACCGAGGGCTTCCGGCCCCCCGCCGGCGAGGTCTACATGGGGGTCGAGGGACCCCGCGGCGAGCTGGGCTTCTTCCTCGTCAGCGACGCCACCAACAAGCCCTACCGCCTCAAGGTGCGCGGTCCCAGCTTCAACCTGATCGCCGCGATCCCGCACCTGATCACGGGCCACATCGTCGCCGACGTGGTCGCCATCCTCGGCTCGCTGGACTTCGTGCTCGGGGACTCCGACCGTTGAGCGGGCGGCGAGGGATGCGGCGCCGCCCTTCCGGCGGCCTGGCGGGCGGCGGGGCCTAGGCCGCGATGTCCCCGCTGCAGCTGCCCGGCGCCGGCGCGCCGTACCGCGTCCTCCGCGACGACGAGGTGGCGCGCATCCAGGAGCTGCGCGGTGCCTACCCCCGGGCCAAGTCGGCGATCCTGCCCGCGCTCTGGATCCTGCAGCACCGTGAGGGGATCCTCACGGCCGAGGGCATGCGCGAGGTGGGCCGCGCGCTCGAGCTGCCGCCGGGCCCCGTCGAGGCCGTCGCCAGCTTCTACTCGATGTACTTCTTCAAGCCCCACGGCCGCTACCTCGTCGAGGTCTGCACCAACATCTCCTGCCTGCTGCGCGGCTCGGGCAAGGTCCTGCGGCGTTTCGGCGACCAGCTTGACGTCGACCCCGGCCAGACCAGCGAGGACGGGCTCGCCACCCTCCTCGAGGTGGAGTGCCTGGGGGCCTGTGGGGGCGCCCCGGCAGCCCAGGTCAACCATCGCTTCTTCGAGTCGCTGACCGACGCCCGCGTGGACGAGATGGTGGCCGCGATGCGGGCCGGCACCCTGACGGCGCTGGTCGCGCCCGGCGCGGTCCCCCCCGGCGCGGAGCGGCAGGTGCCCCTGCACGAGTTCGCCAGCGGCGCCGAGGCGGCCGCGCGCGAGGACCTGGTCGACCTGGCCAACCCCGGCGCCAACCGGATGCCGGCGGAGGCGGGCGGCGCGGCCGGCTCCGTCGTGGACCTGGTGAAGGGCCACGGCAACCTCGTGGCCGGCCGCGAGCACCCCGCCGAGCGCGGCTACACGGAGCCGGCGCCGGTGCCGGCGGGCGCCACCGACGGCAGCGAGGAGGCGCCGTGAGCGAGCTGCTCCACACCCGCCTGACCCGCGACATCGAGACCCAGGGGCTGGCCACGCTGGAGGGCTACCGCCGTTGGGGCGGCTACGCGGCGCTGGAGAAGGGCCTGCGCGTGCAGCCGGCGGACATCGCCCAGGCGGTGTCCGACTCGGGGCTGACCGGGCGGGGAGGAGCGGGGTTCCCGACGGGCCGGAAGTGGAGCCTGATGCCTGCCGGCAAGCGGCCGCGCTACCTCGTCTGCAACGCAGACGAGTCGGAGCCCGGCACCTTCAAGGACCGCTACCTGATGGAGCGCAACCCCCACCTCGTCATCGAGGGTGTGATCCTGGCCGCTCGCGCCGTCGAGGCCGACGCCGCGTTCATCTACGTCCGTGGCGAGTACGCCGAGGTCCAGTCGATCCTGGAGCGCGCGGTGGCCGAGGCCCGCGCCGCCAACCTGCTGGGCGACGACATCATGGGCAGCGGCTGGAACCTCGACATCGTGGTCCACGGCGGCGCCGGGGCCTATATCTGCGGCGAGGAGAACGCGCTGCTCGAGTCGCTCGCCGGCAACCGCGGCCGGCCCCGCCCCAAGCCCCCGTTCTTCCCTGCCGCCATCGGTGTCTACGACGCCCCCACCGCGCTCAACAACGTGGAAACGCTGGCCAACGTGCCCCTGATCGTGGAGCACGGCGCCGACTGGTTCAAGAGCGTGGGCACCGAGAAGTCCACCGGCACCCGGCTGCTCTGCCTCAGCGGCCACGTCAACCGCCCGGGCGTGTACGAGGTCCCCCAGGGGATCCCGATGATGGCGCTGATCGACGACCTAGGCGGTGGCATGCTCGATGGCAGGTCGCTCAAGGCGGTGCAGCCGGGGGGCTCGTCGTCGCAGTTCCTGACCGCGGAGCAGTGCCGCGAGTGCACCCTCGACGCGGAATCGATCCGCTCGCTGGGGTCGATGGCGGGGTCAGGCGCGGTGATCGTGATCTCCGAGGACCAGTGCATCGTGGAGTACACGAGCAGGCTGGGCGACTTCTACTACCGCGAGTCGTGCGGTAAGTGCACGCCCTGCCGGGAGGGGACGTTCTGGCTGTCACGGGTGCTTCGCCGCATGGAGGCGGGCGGCGGCCGCGACGAGGACGTCGACCTGATGATCGACGTCTGCAACAACATCGACGGCAAGTCGCTGTGCGCGCTGGGGGAGGCGGCGGCGTGGCCGATCCGCTCGTCCGTGCAGCAGTTCACCGACGACTACCTGGCCCACGTCCGCGCCCACGGCTGCCCCCACCGCGACGAGCCCGCCAACCCGGCCGTGCGGCCCGCCCGCCGGCCCACCCCAGTGACCAACGCGCAAGGCGCGGCCGCGACGCCGGCGAGCACCGACTCCGCGATCGCCGTGGCGGAGCGCCCCGTCGCCACGGCTGCGGTGACGGCGCCCGAGCTGCCGGCGCCCCGCGAGGTGCCCGCGGCGGTGGTGGAGATCGTGGAGATCTCGCCGGCCGACCTGGCCGGTGCCGAGGAGCCCCTGATCGACACCACCCCGGGCGATCCCATCGTCCCCAAGACCTCCCGCCCGCCGAAGTACAAGACTGGCCGGGCGGCCGAGCTCCTGGGCCTGGGGCCCGAGCACCCCGACGACGAGGAGCCTGACGATGGCTGAGACGCCGGAGCTGGTCACCCTCACGATCAACGGCCGCGACGTCCAGGCACCCAAGGGCGCGTCGCTGCTGCACGTCTGCAACGACGCCGGCGCCCCGGTGCCGTACTTCTGCGACCACCGCAAGCTGGAGCCGATCGGTGCGTGCCGGATGTGCGTGGTCCAGATCGAGAAGCAGCCCAAGCTGGCCACGGCCTGCACCGTGACCGCGTCGGAGGGGATGGTCGTCTCCACCGAGAGCCCCGACGTGCTCAAGGCCCGGGAGGGGGTGCTGGAGTTCCTGCTGATCAACCACCCGCTGGACTGCCCCGTCTGCGACAAGGGCGGGGAGTGCGACCTGCAGGACTTCTCCTTCTACCACGGGCCCGGCAACAGCCGGTTCATCGAGGAGAAGGTCAAGTACCCCAAGCCGGTGCCGCTGAGCGAGCACATCCTCCTGGACATGGAGCGCTGCGTGCTGTGCGAGCGCTGCGTGCGCTTCTTCGACGAGGTCACCCAGGACGGTCAGCTGGTGCTGCTCAACCGTGGCGTGCACACGATGATCGGCACCTTCAACGGCGAGCCGATGGACTCCGCGTTCCAGGGCAACATCATGGAGCTGTGCCCGGTTGGCGCCCTGACCAGCGCGGACTGGCGGTTCAGTGCCAGGCCGTGGGACCTGCGCAGCACGCCGTCGATCTGCCATGGCTGCGCCGTGGGCTGCAGCGTCGACTCGCAGACCCGGGACGACCGGATGGTGCGCTACATGTCCCGCGACAACCCCCACGTCGACGACGGCTGGCTGTGCGACCGCGGGCGGTACGGCTTTCACTTCGTCCACGACGTCGCCCGCGTGCTCGGCCCGACGATCGGCAGGGCGGGGGACACCCACGCGGTCACCCACGAGGAGGCGGTGGCCACCGTCGCCGAGCGGCTGCAGAAGGTCGTGCAGGAGCACGGCGCCCACAGGGTCGGGGCGCTGGCCAGCCCCGAGGCGACCAACGAGGAACTGTTCCTCTTCCAGCGCTGGATCCGCGAGGTGGTGGGCTCGCCCAACCTCGACCATCGCACCGCCCTGGAGCCCCACGCTGCCGGGCCCGAGGACTGGAGCCTGGCGATCGACGACTTCGAGGCCTGCGACGTCATCTTCATCCTCGGCGACCAGGCGACGCTGGACCTCGGCCCGATCCTCGAGCTGCGGCTCAAGAAGGCGCGCCGGAAGGCCGGGACCCGGCTGGTCCTGGGTCGCGACCGCTCGCTGTCCCAGCTGATCGCAGAGGTCGGTGGCGGCGACAGGCTGGTCGGCGTGGTGGCGCCGGAGGGGCTGGCCTCAGAGGCCGCGGCGCTCACCCGCCGCCTGGGCGAGGCCGGGGTGGAGGCGCGCCGCCTGGTCGTGCCGCCGTTCGCCAACTCCCGGGGCGCCGCCGACATGGGCTGCCTGCCAGACAGCCTCCCCGGCTACGTGAAGGCGGAGGGCCGCCCGGGGATGGGCACCTGGGAGATGATCGAGGCGGCGGGCGCGGGACAGCTCAAGGCGCTGGTGGTGATGGGCCCCGCCCCGATGCGGGAGCTGGCGGGCAAGTCGATGGTGCATAAGGCGCTGGGCGCCGTCGACCTGCTGGTGGCGCTGGACCTGGCCGAGAGCGAGGCCACCCGCGCGGCGCACGTGGTGATCCCGGTTCACAGCTTCGCCGAGAAGGACGGTACCTACACCAACCTCGAGGGCCGCGTGCAGCGCCTCCGCCAGGCGATCCCGCCAGTGGCCAAGACCCCGCCGGACTGGCGCCTGCTGCAGGACCTGGCCAATGGATGGGAGGCCGGCTGGGCCTACCGCCAGCCCGCGGAGGTGATGCGCGACATCATTGCCGCCGTCCCCGCATACGGTATCGAGCGCGCCGGCGACCGAGCCCGGTGGCCGGGGACCGCAGCCGAGGTGCCGGCGTGATCGACGTCGTCGTTGCCCTGATCAAGAGCGGGGTGCTGATCTTCGCCTTCATCACCGCCGCCGCCTACCTGGTCTACGCCGAGCGCAAGGTGATCAGCTACATGCAGGTACGGGTCGGCCCCAACCGGGTCGGCAGCTTCGGCCTGCTCCAGCCGATGGCCGACGTGATCAAGCTCGTGAGCAAGGAGGACTCTCGCCCCGCGGGCCGCGACAACCTGATCTACATGGTGGCGCCCGGCATCATGGTGGTGGCCTCGGTGGCGGCATTCGCCGTCATCCCCGTGGGGCCGAGCTTCACCATCCTGGGCCAGCGCGTCACCGGCTACATGGCAAACCTCAACGTCGGCGTGCTCTACATCTTCGCGGTGAGCGGGATGACTGCCTACGGCGTGGTCCTCGGGGGCTGGTCGGCCAACTCCAAGTACTCGTTGATGGGGGCGATGCGGAGCGCGGCGCAGCTCATCAGCTACGAGATGGCGCTGGGATTTTCGCTGGTGGGCGTGTTCATCATCGCGGGGTCGGTGAACCTCAACGAGATCGTCGCCGCCCAGCACAACCTGGTGCCGTTCGTACTGCTCCAGCCGCTCGCCTTCCTCCTCTACCTGGTCGCCGCCACCGCCGAGGTCAACCGCGCCCCGTTCGACCTGCCCGAGGCCGAGCAGGAGCTGGTGGCGGGGTACCTGACGGAATACGGCGGGCTCAAATGGGGGCTCTACTTCCTCGGTGAGTACATCAACATGGTCACCGTCAGCGCCCTCGCCGCGACGCTGTTCCTGGGCGGCTGGGACTGGCCCGTGCTGCCGGGCTTCATGTGGTTCCTGGTGAAGGTGGCGGCGGTCATCTTCGTGATGTTCTGGATGCGCGCCACCCTGCCCCGGCTCAAGTACAACCGGCTGATGGCGCTGGGCTGGAAGGTGCTGCTGCCGCTGTCGCTGGCCAACATCGTGGTCACCGCCGTGGTCGTCGTGGTGCTGCAGAAGTGATCCTCGACTCGGTCCTCGGGATCCCCACGGCGCTCGGCACCACCTTCAAGCACCTCTTCCGCCCGCCCACGACGGTGCAGTACCCCGAGGAGCTGCCCCCGGTCAGCTCTCGCCATCGCGGACGCCACATCCTGCACCGCTACGAGGACGGCCTGGAGAAGTGCGTGGGTTGCGAGCTGTGCGCCGCGGCCTGCCCGGCGAAGTGCATCCTGGTGGTGGCTGAGGAGAACACCGAGACCAACCGTGTCTCGCCGGGGGAGCGGTACGCCTCCCGCTACGAGATCAACCTCGCCCGCTGCATCTTCTGCGGCTACTGCGAGGAGGCCTGCCCGGTCGGCGCGGTGACCATGGGCCCCCGCTACGACATGTCGGAGTACGACATCAACCAGCTGGTGATCACCAAGGAGGACCTGCTGGAGCCAGCTTGGGGCGCGGGACGCCAGCGAGTGACCCTCTCCGAGAGCGCCGCCGCGGCGTCGCCTCCGCTGGCCGGCGTCGGCGAGGAACCCCACCACCCCGCCGAGCGCGCCCCGGCGGGCTCCGGCGAGGACGCCACCCCGGCGGGGACCCGGGGCTGACGGCGGCGGGAAGGGGAGCAGGGAGATGACGATCCTCATTGCCGCGCCACAGGCCGCAAGCCCGGCGCTCACCATCCTCGTGGCTGCGACGGCGGCCCTGTCGGCCACGTCCGGCCTCGGCGTCGTGCTCAGCCGGCGGCCGCTTTATGCCGCCCTCAGCCTGGTGGTCAACATGCTGTCGCTGGCGATCCTGTTCGTGGTGCTGTCGGCCCAGTTCCTGGCGGCGGCGCAGATCATCGTCTACGCCGGCGCGGTGATGGTGCTGTTCGTGTTCGTCATCACGCTGCTCAACCCCCTCCGCGAGGACAGCCCGGTGCGGGAGCCGGTGCAGGTGGGCATCGCGGTGTTCCTGTCCGCCGCGTTCATGGCTCTGGCCGCCGTCATGTTCCTGGGCACGAGCAAGCCCGGGGTGTTCCCGGAGGTGGACATCGTGGCCGGCGCGACTCCTTTCGGGAGCATCCAGGACGTCGGCACGCAGCTGTTCAATGTGTTCGCGTTCCCCTTTGAGGTGACCTCGCTGGTCCTGGTGGTGGCTGCGGTCGGCGCCGTCTACCTCTCGCGCGGCAAGTAGCGTGCCCAACCTCGGCATCTTCCTCCTGCTCTCGGCGGTGCTGTTCATCACCGGCGCCGCCGGCGTGCTGGTGCGGCGCAACCCGCTGGTGGTCTTCATGTGCGTGGAGCTGATGCTCAACGCCGGCAACCTCGCGCTGGTGGCCTTTTCCCGCTACCACCGGACGACCGAGGGCCAGGTCTTCGCCCTGATCGTCATTGCGGTGGCCGCCAGCGAGGTGGTGGTCGGGTTGGCGCTGATGGTGGCGATCTACAAGTCAGGCAGACCCATGGACATCGACGAGATGAGCGAGATGCGCGGATGACCGCGGGCCAGCTGGTCACGGCGGCGCTCCTGCTGCCGGCCCTGGGGTTCATCCTCAACCGCTTCTGGGGGCGGACCAACCGCCGCGGCGTCCAGGTGGCGGGGCCTGCCAGCGTCGGTGCGGCATTCGTCATCTTCATCGCCGCCGCGATCGTGGAGGGGAGGGGAGCCGAGACCCACAACATCTACCAGTGGCTGGTCGGCACCCCGGCGCTCACCGTCCAGCAGGCAGCCGTCGCGGGGATCGCCGTGCCGGGAGTCGGCGCCGCGCTGCGCCTCGACAGCCTGGCCTTTGTCATGACCCTGGTGGTCACCGGCGTGGGCTTCCTGATCCACGTCTACGCCGTGGGCTACATGGACGAGGAGAACGACGCCGACTACGCCCGCTTCTTCGCCCACATGAACCTGTTCGTCTTCTCGATGCTGCTGCTGGTGCTGGCCGCCAACTTCGTGCTGCTGGTGATCGGCTGGGCCATGGTCGGCCTCTCCAGCTACCTCCTGATCGGCTTCTACAACCAGCGCCCCGCCGCGGTGGCGGCCGCCCGGAAGGCGTTCGTGATGAACGTGATCGGTGACGTCGGGATCGTGATCGCATCGTTCGTCGCCTTCCAGGCCGTCGGGACGCTGGACATCGCCACCGTCAACGGGCACGCAGCGGGATTGGCGGCGGGCGCCGCCGAGGCCATCGGGTTCTTTCTCATCGTGGGCGCGGTGGCCAAGTCGGCGCAGATCCCCCTGCACACCTGGCTCCCGGACGCGATGGAGGGCCCGACGCCGGTGTCCGCCCTGATCCACGCCGCGACCATGGTCACCGCGGGCGTCTACCTGCTTGCTCGCTTCCAGCCCGTCTTCGCCCACGCCCCGGCGGCGGCCGGCACGGCGGCGGTGATCGGCGTGCTCACGGCGCTGATGGCGGCCGTCATCGCCACGATCCAGACCGACATCAAGCGCGTGCTGGCCTACTCGACGATGAGCCAGGTGGGGTACATGTTCTTCGCAGTCGCCATCGGCGCAGACGTGGCCGGGATCTTCCACCTGGTCACCCACGCGTTCTTCAAGGCGCTGCTCTTCCTCGCCGCCGGCAACGTGATCCATGCCCTCCACGGCGAGCAGGACATCCGCCGCATGGGCGGGCTGTGGCGCCGGATGCCGGCGACGGCGGGGCTCTTCCTGCTCGGCTCGCTGGCGCTGGCCGGGATCCCTCCCCTGGCCGGCTTCTTCTCGAAGGACATGGTGGTCGGCGCGGGGTTCTTCACGGGCCCCTGGCACCCGCTCGGCGGCATAGTGCTGGTGCTGGTGACGGCGCTGACGGGCTACTACATGCTGCGCGCCTTCTGGATTGCCTTCATGGCGCCGCCGGCAGAGGCGGCAGAGGACGTCGCGCCGGACACCGCCGAGGACGAGTCCCACGCCGCGGCCCATTCGCCGGCCACCGACCCGCACGACGCGCCCATGGTGATGCTCGCCCCGGTACTGGCCCTGGGCCTGCTCGCCGCCATCGGCGGACTGGTCATCCAACCCGGGCCCTGGCACCTGCTGTCCGATTACACGTCGAACCTCTTCGCAGCGGGGACGGGCGAGGGGACGGCGGGGCTGGCGATCACGGCCCTCGTCCTGGGCGCGGCGATGGCGGGCATCGGGGTGGCCTACCAGCGGTTCGGGAGAGCGCCGGGGACGATCGTCGAGCCCGCGCCGCCGCCGGTCCTGGCCCACGCCTTCTACTGGGACGCGGCCTACGAGCGCGTGGTCGTACGGCCGCTCTGGCGGCTGGGGCATTACCTCGAGGAAGCGTTTGAGATCCCGGTGGTGGCCGGCGCGGTCGACGCCGTTGTCGACCTCGCGGAGGCGATGGGGGTGCAGGTGCGCCGCCTCCAGAGCGGCTTCCTGCGCTCCTACGCGATGATCTTTGCCGCCGCGGTGCTGGTCGTCGTGGTGGTCGCGGGGGTGGGTCTCAGATGACGCTGGTGGCGCTGCTCCTCCTGCCGCTCGCCGGCGGCCTGGTGCTGGCACGCGTGCCTCGCAACCTCACCCGTGAGATCGCACTGGTGGTGGCGGCGCTCGAGGGCCTGCTGGCGATCGTGGCGCTATACGAGGCGGGGCAGGGGACCCCGCTGGCGTTCAACGCCGACTGGCTGCCGGCCGCTGGGATCGCCATCCGCCTTCGCGCCGACGGCGTGTCCAGCGCCCTGCTGGTCCTCAACGCCCTCATCACCACGGCGGCGCTACTGGCCACGCGAGTTGCGGAGATCCGCCGCCCGCGGCTCTTCGTCGGCCTCCTGCTGGCCACCGCCACGGGCACCGCCGGGGTGCTCCTGGCCCAGGACCTGGTGCTGTTCTACGTGTTCTGGGAGGCGGTGCTCGTGCCGCTGTTTGCGCTGATTGCGATCTACGGGGAGGGCCGCCGCGGCCAGGCCGCCCTGAAGATGCTGATCTACACCGGCGGCGCCAGCCTGGCGATGCTGGTTGCGATCCTGGCCATCTTTGCCGCCCACCCCGGCACGCCGACGTTTGCGATCGACCAGCTGACGCGCAGCAACCTCAGCGGCACCCGCGGACTGCTTGGCCTGACGCCGGCGGACGTCGCGTTCCTCGGGCTGGCGCTGGCGTTCGCCGTGAAGTCGCCGCTGTTCCCCTTCCACGGCTGGATGCTCGACGCCTACACCGCCTGCCCGACCCCGGTGCTGATGGTTCTCGCCGGGGTGGTGTCGAAGCTGGGGCCCTACGGGTTCTTCCGGGTGGCGTCACCGCTGCTGCCGGCCAGCGCCCAGCGGTTCGCCCCGCTGCTGATGACGCTGGCTGCCGTGGGGATCGTCTACGGGGCCCTGCTGGCGCTGCGGCAGACCGACGCCCGGCGGATGGTCGTCTACCTCAGCCTCAGCCACATGTGCTTCATCACCCTGGGCGTGACAAGCCTGACCCCGGCCGGCATGTCGGGCGCGGCGGTGCAGATGGTGAACCACGGCATCCTGATCGCCGCCCTCTTCTTCATCATCGGCCACCTGGCGAGGCAGGCCGGCAGCCGTGACCTGGAGCGGATCACCGGCCTCTCCCGCGGGGCGCCCCGGCTGGCGGC
>JAXDLV010000105.1:0-27642 GCA_034666445.1 Chloroflexota bacterium
GCGACGGGATGACCGGGGGCGGCGACCCGACGTCACAGGCCGCGAGCATCGCGGCGATGACCAGCGCGCACGCCACCGGGCGCAGCGCCGGAGCCGCGCGTCGGGGCGCCATCAGTGGCCCGCGAGCATCGGCGCCGGGCCGCCGCCGCGGCGGCGGGTCTCGCGCACTCGCAGCACCGCCAGGGCGCCGAGGATGAAGCACACGATGTAGAGCCCGAACGTGGCCGGGTAGCCGCCGGGCTGGTCGAGGATCCGGCCCTGGGCATTGAAGACGTCGATCATGAAGCCGCCCACGAAACCGGCCAGGGCGCCGGAGCCGGCGGTGGCGATGTTGCTGAAGCCGAGGAACCTGCCGCCCTCGTTCGCGGGGATGACGTCGACCATGAAGGCCCAGTCGACCGACAGGAACATGCCGGCGCCGATGCCCACCAGGATGCCGAAGTAGAGCACCTGGGCCAGCGCCGGCGGCACCGAGAACAGGCTGCTCACCGGGTCGGTCATGAACGCGGGCATGAACTGCACGTGGGCCGCCACCACGCCGGCGGTGCCAAGCGCGCCGAGGATCGCGGCCGCCACGATCAGCGGCTTGCGCCCGACCCGGTGGGACAGCTCCGCGGCGGGCACGCTGGCGAGCAGGGCAAAGAGCACGATCACCACCTGCAGGTCGCGCGCGGCGAGGCTGGCCAGCTCCTCCAGCCGCTGGCCTGTGCCGGGGTAGAACACGTCCTTGAAGTAGAAGACCACGTAGCGCTGCAGCCCCGCGATCGAGACCAGGATGGCCAGCCGGGAGGCCATCAGCCAGAGGAAGTCCCTGTGCTCCCGGGGACTGATGTTGAACGTGTCGCGGACCACGCCCAGGACCCCGCGGTTTGCCCCTGGCACCGCCTTCACGGTGTCGGGGAACATCAGCACGACCACCAGCATCGCGGCCAGCAGGACCGCCGCCATCGAGTACAGGGCCAGGTCCGGGCGGCTCATCCCCATCAGCGTGCCGACCACGCCGAAGCCGATCGCAAGTCCCAGCAGGTTGCCGCCGCCGACAAAGGCGCTGGCGCGGCTCCGCTCCGCCTCCGGCACTACGTCGGGGAGCAGCCCCTGGTAGGGCGCCTGGGCGGCGTTCTCGGAGAGCTGGAGCAGGAAGTAGAGCGCGAACAGCCAGAGGTACGAGCCCGACAGGGCCATCAGGCAGAGGAAGACCACCGAGCCGGCGGTGCCCGCGACGATGAACGGCTTGCGCCGGCCGAAGCGCGTGTTGGTGCGGTCCGACAGGGTGCCCATGATCGGCTGCCAGAACACCGCCAGCACGGTGCCCACGCTCTCCAGCAGGCCGGTGTATAGGCCCTTGTGGGACTCCCCGACGAAGTGCACCACCAGCACCGGGATGACCTGGCTGCCGAGGGGGAGCCAGAGGTAGCCCAGCGCCACCCAGTACAGGCTGAGCAGCATCAGCCGCCCGGTGCCGAGGCGTTTCACCGGCCTAAAGATAAGGCAGTAGGTTGGCCCCCCAGTGCACCTGTGAACAGGTGGCGGGAGAGAGCCCGCGCGCCAGAGGGTGCCTTTTCGGTAACCTTCTCGCGTTAGGGGTTAACTGGGATTGAGTAACAGCGGGCCGGGTGGCAGCACGCTGCCTCGGCTTTCGTACCTGGTTCGGGACGACCTGCTCCAGACGGTTCTCGGGTTCTTCACGGAACGGACCGGGGTCCGCGTCTGGTTCCAGGACGCCAGTGGCTATACGATCGCGCCCGAAACCGAGGTGCCGATCTACTGCTCGCTGCTGGTCAACCACGGCCGCTGCGGCCTGGTCAACCCGGCCGTCAACATGCCCCAGGACCCCGACCTGCCCCACTTCCGCGTCTGCATCGGAGGGATTGGCCACCTGATCATCCCGATCGTCGCGGCCTCCGCCACCGGCGCCGTCACCGAGCTCGGCCGGGTGATCACGGAGCCCATGGCGATCCGGGAGACGCAGTTCGCGGAGACGTTCAGCGAGGCCCAGAAGATCCACGTCCACCCCGACAACCTCGCCTCGGCAGCGCGGCAGATCCCGATCGTGGACCGCAACGAGCTGGTGCAGCTGTCGCAGATCATCGCCAAGGTGGTGAGCCGGGTCGCCTCAGAGACCAGCACCCGGGCACGCAGCCTGGCGCTGGCCGAGGCCTTCGAGGAGATCGGGCTCGGCGGCAACCGCGAGGTCATGGACGAGCTCCTGGCCAACCTGGTGAAGGACTTCACCGACGCCGACGCCACGATCCTGACCACCACCAGCCCCAGCAGCGAGGGCCTGACCCACCAGCCGTCCTTCCGCGAAAGCCTGCCCGAGAACGAGCGCAAGCTGATCCTCGACTTCACCGCCGAGGTCACCCGCTGGATCAGCCAGACCGGCTACCCCATCAGCTTCCCCGACCTGGGCGGCAGTGCCTGGTGCCGCCACGTGCTCGGCGGCGCCGACCTGGAGGGGTCCCTGGTGGCCGTGCCGATCAAGCTCCCCGGCCCCATCAGCGCCTGGTGGACGGCGTACTTCCGTCACCCGATGGCGCAGATGGAGGACCAGCTCCATCGCCTCTCCGTTTTGGCGGCGCACACCGCCCAGACGCTCTCGTTCCTGACACGGCTGGAGCAGAGCCAGGAGCAGGCCCTGACCGACGCCCTGACCGGGCTGCACAACCGGCGCTTCCTGGTGGAGCAGCTGGAGCGGGAGCTGTCGCGCGCCACCCGCAGCCACAGCCCGGTGTCGCTGATCATCTTCGACATCGACAACTTCAAGAGCATCAACGACAACTTCGGCCACAGCGCCGGCGACCGCGCCCTGCAGCACGTCGCCGCCGTCCTGCGCCAACCGCTTCGCCGGTCGAGCACCATCTGCCGCTTCGGCGGCGACGAGTTCTGCGTGCTGGTGCCGGACTGCGGCGCGGAGGAGGCCCAGCTGGTGGCGCAGCGGCTCAAGGCCGACCTGGAGGAGCAGCCCCTGCGCCTCGACGACGCCGGCACCGTGCACATCGCCGTCTCCGGGGGGGTCGCCACCCAGGACCCGGACTCCGCCCCGGGCGAGGACCTCTTCGAGCTGGCCGACCTCGAGCTGCTCCGGGCCAAGCGCCAGGGCAAGGGCCGCATCGGCGTCCGCGCCTAGCGCTGCGCCCGGGGCGCTCTTCGAGTGCGTCCCCAACATCTCGGAGGGACGCCGCCTCGAGGTCGTCGACGCGGTCTGCGCCGCGGTCACCGCGACGCCCGGCGCCCACCTCCTCGACCGCCACTCCGACCCTGACCACAACCGCTCTGTACTGACCTTCGCCGGCGCCGCCGGCCCGGTGGCGGCCGCCGCGTTTGCCGTGGTGGAGGTGGCGGTCCGGCTGATCGACCTCCACCACCACACCGGCGTCCACCCCCGCATGGGCGCCGCCGACGTCGTGCCCTTCGTGCCCCTGCGGGGGGCGACGCTCGGGGACGCCGCGGCGCTGGCGCGGGCGCTGGCGGGCCGCGTCGGCGAGGAGCTGGCGGTCCCGGCGTACCTCTACGGCGCCGCCGCCGCCGCCGGCCGCCCCACCGAGCTGCGGGCGATCCGGGGGCGCGGCTGGGAGGCGATGGTGGCCGCGGGCGACGCCGTGGCCCCGCCGGACGCCGGGCCGCGGCTGCCCCACGCCACCGCCGGAGCCACTGCCGTGGGGGCGCGGCTGCCCCTCGTGGCGTTCAACGTGCTGCTCAACTCCGACTCGCTGGAGACGGCGCGGCGGCTGGCGCGCCAGGTCCGCGCCAGCTCCGGCGGGCTGCCGGCGGTTCAGGCGATGGGCGTGGTGCTGGCCTCCGCCGGCGCGGCCCAGGTGAGCATGAACCTGCTCGACCACGCCACGACCAACCCCGCCCGGGTCCTGCGCGAGCTGCGCCGGCTGGCGGAGGTGGAGGGCGTCGAGGTCGTCCGCGCCGAGCTGGTCGGGCTCCTGCCCGCGGCCGCGCTGGCGGGCATCGAGGATGACGGCCTGGCAGGCCTCCCGGGCGCCGGCGACACCATCGAGGCACGGCTGGCCGCGGCCGGGCTGGACGGCGCGCTCGGGTAGATTCTCCCGGTGCCAGGCACCGAGATCACCCGCATCTTCCTCTGCCGCCACGCCGTCCCGGACAACCCTCGCCGGGTCTTCTACGGCCACCTTCCCGGGTTCGGGCTGGGCGAGCTGGGGCGGCGGCAGGCCCTGGGCCTGGGCACCTTCCTGGCCGGCCTGCCGGTGCGCCGCATCTACGCCAGCCCGCTGGAGCGCGCTGTCGAGACCGCAACCCTTGCCGCGTCGCGCCTCCCGGAGGCACCCGAGATCGAGATCCGCGCCGACCTGCTGGAGGCCGAGTGGGGCAAGCGGATCCAGGGCATTCCCCAGAGCCAGGTCCTGCTGCGCCGCCCCCAGTTCCTGATGCACGTCGTCCGACCGGGCGCGCTTGCGGGCGACGAGACGGTGGCGGCGATGGCAGCGCGCATCGGCAGGGTGGTGCGCGAGGCGGTTGAGGCGGTGCCGGGCGAGGTGGCGGTGCTGGTCAGCCACGCCGACCCCGTCAAGGCGTTCTGGAACCAGCACCTGGGTCGCGCCGACTGGCGCTTCCACTTCCTGGAGCTGCCCAAGGGCGGGTTCCTGGAGCTGGAGTACAACGGCGCCGGGAAGCTGACCAAGCTGACGCCCCACGCACCGCTGGTCGACCACGGCGTCCCCGAGGCGGCCACCGCCGTGGCCGCGGAGGCCGGAGGTGACTGACTCCGGGCTGCTGGTCGGGGGCGCCATCGCGGTGCTGCTGCTACTGGTGATCGCCGTGGTCGTCGTGCGGGGGCTGCGGAAGCCGGGGATCCAGCTGCGCGAGCTGTCGGAGGCCGACATCGAGCGCTACCAGGCGACGTTCGCCTCGATCGAGGGCGAGGCGGAGACGCGGCCGGAGCAGGCGGCGGCGCGGGCGCGGGGCCTGGTCGAGGAGGTGCTCCGCCGGCTGGGCTTCCCGGACCGCGTCGACTCGGCGCAGAAGGCCCGCGACGTGGCCCGCTACGACCGGGACTGCTCCCAGCTGCTCCGCGAGGCCGACCTCGCCATCCGCGAGCCCGGCGCCAGCGCCGAGGCCATGAAGCAGGTGGTGGGCCGCTACCGCGAGGCCCTCAACCTCCTGCTCAGCCTGCACCTCTCCTGAACCGCCGCCGGCTGGGATAGCCGGCCGGGCGCAGCCGACCCGCTTTGTGGCGCGGCATTTGAAACATTTGGCCGAGGGCAGATCGGTCGACCGGGCGCGGGGACACGCGCCGCGACGCGGCCCCGGGCGCGGTCCAGCCGGGCGGGGAGTCGCTGCGGAGCCGCCTTGGCGGGTGGCTCAGGGAACGGGCCTACCAGGCCAGCCGGGAGCGGTGCCCCTGGTGCAGGAGCACGCCGGTCCACGCCACCGCTGAGATGGTGGTGTTCACCAACGGTGGCTACCGGTTCCCGACGGTATCCATGACCTACTGCCTGCTGTGCGAGCAGCTCCTCGGGGCGGGGCTGCTGGACCCCGGGGGCGGGGCGGCGTGCACGTGCCAGGGACACATCGAAAGTGACATAGCGGAGTCGGACACGCTCGGGCTGAAGAACCCGCACCGGATGACGGACATCGTCTTCTCGTCGTGCTCCAGCTGCGGCCGGGTCCTAGGGGCCCAGATCCACTACTGACCTCCTCGTGATCTTCGCGCAGTGGGGTGGCGTCGTCTTCCGCCACCGCCGGCTGGTGCTGGGCTTCTCGATGCTCCTGTTCGTCGTCTCCGTGCTCGGCCTGCTGAACGCCGGCAAGCTGCGCAGCCCGCGCACCACGCCGCTGGAGGCGGGGCGCGCCAGCGACCTGGTCGACAGCGAGCTCCAGCGGCCGACGGACACCGCCGGCTCCCACTTCAGCCTGGTGGTCGATGGCCGCGGCAGGAAGGTGGATGACCCGGCGTTCCAGGCGGCGCTGGCCGACGCGCTCGCGCCGCTGCGCGCCGACACCCGGGTGACGGGCGTGCAGGCGGCCGGCGACCTCCCGCCCGACGCCGCCCGGCTGCTGGTGTCGAAGGACGGCACCAAGACGATCGTGTCGGTGGCCTTGCGTGACAGCGCCGAGGACGCCCAGCCTTACTACGAGGCGCTGCGAGCCGAGGTCCACTCGGCCGACCTGGACATCACCGCGACATCCAGCCTCGCGATCCAGCACGACTTCGACGCCTACCTCGCCCGCGACCTCAGCCGCGCGGAGTACGTGTCGCTGCCGCTGTCGCTGCTGCTGCTGCTGTTTGTCTTCGGCGCGGTGGTGTCGGCGCTGCTGCCGGTCGGCGTGGGCGTGCTGACCATCGCAGGGGCGGTGGGCGGGGTCCTCTTCCTGGCCCACTTCACCGACGTCAACCAGTACGCCCTCAACGTCGTCACCCTGATCGGGCTGGGGGTGTCGATCGACTACTCGCTGTTCGTCGTCAGCCGCTTCCGGGAGGAGCTGGCGGCGGGCCTCGACGTGGAGGCGGCTCTGCGAAGAACGATGGCCACCGCGGGGCGGGCGGTCACCTTCTCGGGCCTCACCGTGGCGATCGGGCTGTCCGGGCTGCTCTTCTACACGGGCACCTTCTTCACCTCGCTGGGGCTGGCCGGTGCGATATCCGTAGCCGTGGCGGTGGTCTACGGCCTGACGTTCCTGCCCGCGACGCTGGCCATGCTCGGGCCGCGGGTCGACCGCCTCCGCATCCCCCTCCCCCGCGGCGGCGACGGCCCCGGGTTCTGGCACCGGCTGGCCACGGGCGTGATGCGCCGGCCGGTCCTGGTGCTGCT
Source organism: Chloroflexota bacterium (assembly GCA_034666445.1). Taxonomy (GTDB): domain Bacteria; phylum Chloroflexota; class Dormibacteria; order DASZGP01; family DASZGP01; genus JAXDLV01. Next base: position 6,780 of record JAXDLV010000105.1, read on the forward strand.
GCCCACGGTGGGCTTCATCCTCCTGGCGGGGCTGCCGTTCCAGCAGATCCGGCTGGCCAACGGCGACATCACGCTGCTGCCCCTGTCGGCGGAGTCGCGCCGGGGGACCGAGATCATCCGCCGCGACTTCCCCGGCCAGGACCAGAACACGGTCACCGTGGTCCTGAACTGGCCTGACGGCCGCCCGCTGTCACCCGATCACGTCGGCGCCGCGTACGACCTCAGCCGCCGGATCGCGGCGATGCCCAACGTGCTGGGGGTGGACAGCGTCGTCGACGCCGACCCCAAGCTCTCCCGGGCGGACTACCAGCGCCTCTACGCGGACCCGGTGGCGGCGCCGCCGGCGCTGGCCAGGGCGGCGGCGGTTGGCGTGGGGCCGCACATCGTGCTGATCTCCGCCCACACGAAGCTGCTGGACACCGGCGACGAGGCCCGCAACCTGGTCCGCGACATCCGCGCCATCAAGGTGCCGGGCGCGGAGGTGCTGGTGACGGGCTTCACCGCGTTCGACATCGACTTCATCAAGTACGTGCTCGACCGGACGCCGCTGGCGGTGGCCTACATCATGGTCGTGACCTACCTGGTCCTCCTGCTCCTGCTGGGCTCGGTGGTGCTGCCGATCAAGGCGGTGGTGATGAACCTGCTGTCCCTGTCGGCCTCCTTCGGCGCGCTGGTCTGGATCTTCCAGCAGGGCCACCTCTCCGGGCTGCTGGGCTTCGAGCCGGCGTCGATCGACCCCTCCGTGCCGATCCTGCTGTTCTGCATCGTCTTCGGGCTGTCGATGGACTACGAGGTGCTGCTGCTCTCGCGGATGAAGGAGGAGTTCGAGCGCACCGGCGACAACCGCGGCGCCGTGGCGCAGGGCCTGGAGCGCAGCGGGCGGCTGGTCAGCGGCGCGGCGGCGATCATGGTGGCGGTGTTCAGCGCGTTCGCCCTCGCCGACGTGGTCCTGATCAAGTCCATCGGCCTGGGCATGGCGATCGCGGTGGCGATCGACGCCACCATCGTCCGCGCCCTGATCGTCCCCGCGACGATGCGCCTGCTCGGCAACCTCAACTGGTGGGCCCCTGCGCCCATCACCCGCCTCTACCATCGCCTCGGCCTCGCCGAGGCCCCCGCCCCGGAGCGGCTCCCCGACTAACTGCTGCGTCGCTGACGAAGCGGCCCATGGGCAACAGCTGTCATGTCGCCGATCTCAGGTGGAAGTGAAGATAGGTGGCCTTCTGCTGGCCGGGGCCGTATGTGATCACGTCGTAATCGGCCAGGTGGTCACTTTCGATGAGGTGCTGGATCACGGCGAACGCGTCATCGAGATACGCACGATCGGCGTCGGCAAGCTCGCCAATGTTCTTGATGTCCTTCTTGGGGAGCACGAGGTAGTCAATGCGTCGCTCTGGCTCAGGGCTCTTGATGGCCACAGTGCGGTCGGTCTCGAAAACAACCAAAGGTTCGGCGGCCGCGGGCATGCGGTTCACGACCACGGATGCGACCAATCCCTGGAGTTCCGCGCGCGACAGGCAACGGGTGCACGACTGAAGGCTCAGGAATGAGCGCGGCTGGGATCTGGAGAACAGGTACCCGCCGACCAACAGCCCGACGAGGAAAGCAACCAATGCCACCCCCGCGAGAACCAGCCTGCCCCGGCGGCCCGCCGAAGCCTGGTCGGTGTTCAGGGGCTGGCTTGAGCCGCCGGGCTGATGGACGGCGATGCGCCCGGCGACGCTGACGGCGAACCGCCGGGCTGGAGCTGCTTGAGCACCTCGCCCAGCTGCTGGATGTCGTCGGCGTAGCCCTTGAAGTCGCCGTTCTTGAGCTTGTTCTGGGCGTCGGCGTAGAGGTCGTTGGCGCGCTTGATGAGGTCGCCCTGCGACGGCGTCGACGGCTGGGTCGTGCCCGGCTGCGGCACCACGGTGCTCACCTGGCCGTTGGACAGCAGCGCCAGCGCCTGCGTCAGGGTGTCGGCCCAGACCACCCTGGTCTCATCGGCGACGATCACCTTCTTCAGCTCCGGCACCGCGTTGGTGCTGGTCGACGCGATGAACACCGGCTCCACGTATAGCAGGCCGTCACCGATCGGAATCACCAGCAGGTTCCCCCGGCGGACCTGGGAGCCGTTGGAGTTGAGCAGCGTCAGCGCCGGTGAGATGACGGTGTCCTGGTCGATACGGCTCTCCACCTGGCCCGGTCCGGTGACCTGGCGGTTGGTGGGGAAGCGCACCGCCACCAGCTGCCCGTACGCGGCGCCGTCGGAGCGCGCCGCCAGCCAGGCGACCATGTTGGCCTTGTTGAGCGGCGTGTACGGCTGGATCAGGACGAACTCCTCGTGGTCCTCGCCGGGCAGCCGCATCATCACGTAGTAGGGCTGCAGCGGCTGGGGTGTCCCTCCCTGGCCCTTGACCTCGTTGGGCTGGGCCCAGCTGTCGGCCTTGCGGTAGAAGTCGTTGGGGTCGCGCATGTGGTAGTTGCGCAGCCGCTCCGACTGGATGTTGAACAGCCCCTCGGGGTAGCGCACGTGGGCCCGCAGCTCCGACGGCATCTCGCTGATCGGGTGGAAGGTGCCGGGGAAGATCTTCGCGTAGGTCTGGATCACGGGGTCCTTGTCGTCGGCGATGTAGAACGTGACGCTGCCGTCGTACGGATCCACGACCACCTTGACCGCGTTGCGTATGTAGTTCACGCCCAGGGTGGCGTCGTAGGGGTCGCTGTAGGGGTACTTGTCGGCGGTGGTGTAGGCGTCCACCATCCACTCCATCCGGCCGCCGGCGACGACGATGTACGGGTCGCTGTCGTACGTGAGGAACGGGGCCAGGGTCTTGAGGCGGGTGCTGAGGTCACGCCGGAAGAGCATCTGGCTGCCGTCGGTGACCTGGCTCGAAAGGAGGATGTTGGGGTCGGCCAGCTGGTACGCAAACGCCAGCTTGGGCAGGAGCGACAGCTTGACCCCGTTGGTCCCGTCCCAGCTGCTGTACTGCTGGATGTTTTCCTTCTCGAAGTCCAGCTCCTTCTCCTGGGTGTCGACGATCACGTAGCTGGTGGTGGTCTCGCCGAAGTAGATCTGGGGCCGGTCGATCTTCGGCTCGCCCGTCGGCGGGATGTCCTTCAGGACCAGGTCGGGCAGTCCCTCGCCGGCGACCTTGGTGACCGGGGTGGCGGCGGCGCCATAGCCGTGCGTGTAGGAGAGATGCTGGTTGACCCACGTCTTGGCGTTCTCGGGCAGCTTGTTGGGACTGAGCTCGCGGGCCGAGATCATCACCTGCCGGTAGCCGTCGCTGAGCGTGTAGCGGTCGATGTCGACGTCGTGGAAGTCGTAGTACTGGCGGATGGTCTGGATCTGGTTGTACGTGTCCTTCAACGGGCCGTAATCCCAGAGCCGCAGGTTGTTGACGGTGCCCGAGTTGTTGGCCAGCAGCTCAGGCGTGATCGTGGCCTGGTCGGTGAAGTCCTTGAAGACGATGTTGTCGAGGCCGTATGCCCGGTTGGTGGCCTCTATCTCGCGCCGGATGTTGTCGGACTCCTGGGCTGCCTCGTTGGGCTTCACGAAGAAGAACTGGTAGAGCGGCGGCGCAGCGCCCAGCAACAGCACGACCAGCACCAGCCACACCACCGGCGCCGCCGCCAGCGCAAACGGCCGGGCGAGGAAGACGTTCGCCAGCAGCGCCAGCGCCAGCAGCAGGACCAGCACCAGCATCACCCAGTACATCGGCAGCCGCAGGTTGAGGTCGGTGTAGCCGGCGCCAAAGACGACGCTGATGCCCTTGCTTACCACCATCGAGTACATCGCGATCCGGTAGTGGGCCGCCAGCAGCAGGAAGAATGCCGAGCCCAGCAGCGACATGTGGGCCACGGCTCCCGCGGGCAGCTCCAGGGAGCCGGGGGTGGCGGTTGACCGCGATGCGTAGATCGCGCCGGCGCTGATGAAAGCCACCACGACGATTCCCAGCACCCAGCCCCAGGCGAACTCCCAGGCGGGGAGCTGGAAGATGTAGAAGCCCACGTCCTGGTTAAACACCGGGTCGGAACGCCCGAACGGCGTCGCGTTGAGGGCCAGCGCGACGGTCTCCCAGTTGGCCACCGCCACGCGGCTGAAGATCAGCGCCACGAGCGCCGCGCCGACCACGGCCAGGCGCCCGGCGGCGGTGTCGAGGACCCGCTTGCGCACGCCGATCTTGCTCAGCGCCGCGGGGCCCAGGAGGCGCAGCGCGAACACCGCGTTCACCGCCAGCACCAGGAATGCCACCACGAAGCCGCCGATTCCGAGCCGCGCCTGGTAGCCCAAACGGGTCTGGAAGATGCCCTTGAACCCGAGGCTGCCGAACCAGGCGTTGTCTATGTAGAGCCCCACCAGCGGGTTGACCACGAAGAGGAACACCAGGACGGCCGCGCCGATGATCAGCAGCCGGCGGGTGCCGCGGCTGATGTGGATGTCGCTCAGGTTTGGCGGTCGCACCTGGCGCCCGAACAGCGGCTCGACGTTGTCGAAGAAGTCGCCTCCCCCGCGGCGCGCCATCAGCGGCCGCCCATCAGTCGGTGTACCGGCTGATCTTGCGAGTCTCCTCGTCGTGCTCGGCCTGGAAGTAGCGGCACGTCTCGAAGGCGGTCAGGCACGGCGGCGCCGGGTGGCGCAGGTACACGAAGCTGTGGGTGCGGTGATCGACGTGGCAGTCGGCCTTGAACCGCGTGGCCGGGCCGATGCGGTCCTTGACGATCTGCTCGAGGTAGGGGCACCGGCGCTGGGGCATCGATCAATTGTCGCCCCTGCGCGATTGACGGTTTAGTTGGGCCCCACCATCGAGCGGACGCGGCTCGCCAGCTCCTTGACCTTGAAGGGCTTCTTCAGGGCCTGCACATTGGCGTACTTCTCCAGCTCCGGCGTCGTGGTCTGGTTCACCAGTGCCGACACCACCAGCACCTTGGGCGTCTCCTGGCCGTCGCTGCGGATGCGCTGCAGGACCTGGGAGCCGCTCAGCTCGCCCGGGAGCATCAGGTCGAGGATCACCAGGTCGGGGTTGTAGCTCTCGATGAGCTCGAGCCCCTCCTCACCGGTCTTGGCGGTCTTGACCTCGTACCCCTCCATCTGGCACAGGAGGGTTTCGATGTCGGCCAGGGCGTAGTAGTCCTCGACCACCAGGATCCTCTTCATTGCGGCGCCATACTAACACCTCCAAAGCGCGTTCCCGGCCTTTCCGCCGACCGCGTTTTCGGGTCGGTCACCCGTTCAGCAGCCCCTCAGGATGCCCGGGGTGACGAACGCCTCGATGAACGCCGCGGCGGCAAACATCGGCACGAAGACCAGCGCGCCGCGGCCGTAGTCGGCCAGCGCCAGGCGCATCCCGGCGAGCCAACCCTCTGGGGAGGGGCGCACCATGCTGGCGCCCACTCGCAGCGCGAAGGCGTATGCCATCACCAGCGCGGGCAGCTCCAGCCAGCCGTGGGGGGCGACGCCGCAGGCGAACACCCCCAGCTGGGAGAAGCCGAAGAACACCCCCGCGATGTAGCCGATCACGAAGCCGTTGACGAGCAGCAGCACCCCTCCGAGCACCCCCAGCGTCAGTGGCGCCAGGGCCACCAGCAACAGCGCGACCAGGACGTTGTGGCCGAGGATGAAGAAGAACTCGTGGGGGGTGCCGGCGATCAGCTGGCTGCCGCTCGGGACCTGGGCGTCGAGCAGCGCTTTGACGGGCGCGCCGGGCACGAGCTCGAGCCGCTGTGCCACCGCCCCCAGGGCCGCGCCGAGCAGCAGCAGGAACGTGGCCACCCCGATCGCGCTGCGGGTGCGGCGGAACGCCGCGACGACCCCCCCGGGCTGGGCCCGCAGCCCCGACGCCCGCGGCACCACCGCCCGCGCGGCGCGGCGGAGCAGGGCGCGGCGGTTGGGTGGGGCGCTCTCCTTGGCCAGGATCGTCTCGCGGTTGAAGCCGACCATTCCCAGCCGCAGCAGCAGCAGCGCCACCACCGCGAGCATCGCCGCCACCGCCCACAGGATCCACTCCAGCCTGCTGATGATCAGGACCGACTCCGCCTGGATCACCCCGCTCATCGGGATGATGATGAAGCTGGCCATCACGTTCGCCGAGCGCAGGGTCTTGGTCTGGCTGCTGACGATGGTGGCGCCGCTGACCATCACGAGCGCCTGCGCCAGCGTGACCACCACCAGCGGGCCGAGCTCGTCGGTGGCGATGAACTGGTCAAGCAGGAGCACCGCGATGCTGTAGCTGACCAGCGCCGAGTAGCTCAGTGCGAGGCTGGGCAGGATCACCGCCGCGATCTTGCCGAGGTAGATCTCACTCTCGCGCAGCGGCGTCGCGAACAGCGTCTCCAGCGTGTTGCGCTCACGCTCGCCGCTGAACGACTCCAGCGCCAGCACCAGGGAGAACGACGCGGGCAGGAACACGACGAAGAAGGCGCCGACCTCGATCAGCCGCTCGGTGATGCCGCGTCCGCCGGGGCCGAGGACGTTGGCGGCCACCGTCACCCCGCCGGCCGCCAGCAGGGGGATGACGAACGTGAGGCTGGTCATCGCGATGAAGAGCCGGGCGTCTGAGGTCGACTCGCGCAGGTCGCGGCGAGCCACCAGCTTGACCAGCGCCCAGCGCGGCCGCCGCACGCCGGTGAACAGGACCTGGCCGACGCGGGTTGCCAGGCCGCTCACGATTCGGCCGGCCGGGAGAGACGGCCGGAGCGGGCCATCACCTCCATGTAGATGTCCTCCAGGCCGGGGACCAGGGTGCGGACGTAGCGCGGCTTGAGGCCCAGCTCCTGCTGCAGCGCGGCCAGCGGGCCCTGGGCCAGGATCCGGCCGCCGGCCATGATCGCCAGCCGGTCGGCCACGCGTGCGGTCTCGCGCAGGTTGTGAGTGCAGACCACCACAGCGATGCCGCTCTCCTTGAGGCCCAGGATGTACTCCCAGGTCAGGCGCGCCCCGGCCGGGTCCATCGACGACGTGGGCTCGTCGAGGAGCAGGACGCGGGGATGGTGCAGGGTGGCGCGGATCAGGGCGACCTTCTGGCGCATGCCCTTGCTGAAGCTGCCCATCCAGACGTCGGTGCGCTGGTCGAGGCCGAACAGCGTGAGCAGCTCGGGAATGCGTGCGGCCCGGACGTCGTCGGCCATGCCCTGGATGCGGCCGAAGAAGTCGAGGTACTCGGGCGCGGTCATCCGCTCGTACAGGCCGGGCACCTCGGAGAGCAGGCCGACCTGGGAGCGCACCGCCTCGGGGTCGTCCGCCACCGAGACGCCGCCGACGCGGACCACGCCCTCGCTGGGCACCAGCACGCCTGCCAGGCAGCGCAGGGTGGTGGTCTTGCCGGCGCCGTTCTCCCCAAGGATGACCAGCGACTCGCCGGGGCGAACCTCGAACGACACGTCGTCGAGGGCGCGGAACGCGCCGAAGTCCTTGGTCAGGCCCCGCACGTCGATGCCGTCCGCCACCTCGGGCGGGGCGGTGGCTGTCGCCGGGGGCATGAGGTGCATGTTAGCCACCGGGGAGCGCGCTTCCGCCAGTTTGGCGATCGTCGCTGACCCGCCTAGACCCCGGCGGCGGTCGATATGATAACGGCGCTCACATGGCCACCAATCGCAAGCCCGCCCGCAAGGCCGCTCCCGCTCGCCGGACGGCGGCGCCGAAAAAGGCGCCCGCGCGGCCGAGCAACCGGGACACCTGCCATTACTGCCGCGCCAGTGTCCGGCCCGACTACAACTACTGCGCCCACTGCGGGATGCCCATCGACACCGCCCACGACCGGCCGCTGTTCGTCGTCGAGGGCCTCAGCAACCTCTTCAACGTCGTGTTCTTCGAGGCGCTGCTGGAGCAGGAGCTGAACCGTGCCAGCCGCTACGGCCACGACCTCGCCGTGATCGTGGCCGAGATCGACTCGCTGGCGGCGCTGGAGGGGGCGCTCGGCTACGAGCAGACCAACCTCCTGGTGCGCGAGGTCGGCGAGGTGATCTCCTCGGCGATCCGTGAGCCCGACACGCTGGCGTCGACCAACCGCGTCGCGGCGCTCGGCACCCAGCGCTTCTTCGTCCTGCTGCCGGAGACCGGCGAGGAGGGCGCCTTCCGCGCCGCCGAGAAGGTGCGGAACCTCGTCGACGCCCACCTCTTCGACCTGGGCGAGGGTAACGGCGCGCTCACGCTGTCGCTGGGGGTGGCCAGCACGGGCGTCGACCCCAGCGCCGACGCCAACCTCCTCGGCCGCGCCACCCAGGCGCTGATCGAAGCCCACGGGCGCGGCGCCAACCGCGTCCAGGTAGCCACGGCCCGCTAGCGTTCTAGGTTTCCCCTTCCCAGCCCCGGCTGGCCTCGCGGCCGCGCCGGCTACTCGTCGTCCGAGCTGTCCTCAGAGTCGGCGGCAGCCGCGGCCGCACGGGCGGCGGCACCGCCGGTGTTCGGTGGTGGGCCGGCAAGCTCTGGATAGCCGACGTCCGAGGCTATGCCCTGGTCGCCGAACTCCCGCCAGTGCTTGAAGGCCAGCCCGGCGAGCGGGAGCGTCGCCAGCCCCGACAGCAGGGACAGCGCCCCGCCGCCGAAGAAGATGTAGTCGTGCTGCAGGGTGTCGGTGCCGACCGTGAAGTAGACGCCGAACACGATCAGGAGCACCGCCGTGGACAGCACGGCGAGGAAACGCAGCATCAGCTCGTTCATCGAGGGCTAATTATGGCAGCGCCCCACAGGCGTCAGTCGCTGGGCTGGGCCGACGCCGCCAGGCCGGGGGTGACCCCGTGGACGATGACGGGGTCGCCGAGGTAGTCGAAGTTCCACAGGTACTCGGCCTCCGGCGTCGCCTTGGGCCACTGCTTGTTCTCGGTCGGCGTCTGAACGTTGACGCAGCCGTGGCTCATCGGGTGGCCGAAGTTGTTGTGCCACCAGGCCCCGTGGAGGGCCGCGCCGCCGTCGAAGTACTGGGTCCAGGGCACGTGCTTGATGTCGTAGTAGTCGGGAGCGAAGGGCCCCTCGGGGCTCTTCATCTCCTCGTCCGCCACCCGGCTGTAGATGTAGAAGGTGCCCGTATAGGTGGGGTGGGCGACGGCGCCGCTGCTGATCAGGAACTGGCGGTCCTGCACCCCGTTGCGGCAGGCGGTGAGCCGCTGGTTGGTCAGGTCGACGTCGATGACGCGCTTGTCTGCGGTGACAAAGCTGCTGTTGATGTCGGAAGCGAAGACGTTGCCGGCGGTGGTCTGCACCCCCGACAGCCGGGCGCTGACCGCGATGGTGCTCTTCGCGGGCCAGTAGCCGTCGGGGGTCTTGGGCGTCAGCCGGACACGCCGGTCGGTGGTCCAGGAGAAGCTCACCGGCACGCTACCGGCGCTGACGGCGGGGTTGCCGAAGCCCGCGCAGGACCCCGTGCCTGTGGCTGGCGGGGGCGCGGCACTGGCGGTCACGGCGAGGTGGGTGACGAAGTCCGATTTGTCTGCGGGCGGCGCGCTCAGCGTGAGGGTCATTGGGATGGCGACGCCCATGTTGGTGCTGCCCCGCCCCGGGTAGACCTCGGCCGTCGCCGGCGGCAGGGTGTTGAAGCTGATCGACTGCGGCGTGCCGGCGATCCCCTTCCGGTTCTTCGCGGTGACACTGAAGCTGTAGGTCTCCCCCTGCTTGAACGTCTCCGGCACGACCGTGATGGTGAGGCCGTCGGGGCCAAGCTCTGAGCGGACCGGGCCTTCGACATCGACAGCACCGGCGGCGGGCTGCAGCATCACGACCACCGACTGGTTGGGGCCGACGCTCAGGGGGTTGGTCGCGACGACGTGGGGGGTGGTGGCGGTGCTGAAGGCGCTGGTCTGGGTCTCCTCGGTGGCGGGGGCGTCCCTGTGGTTGACGGTGGCGACGGCGGTGATGACGTAGCGGCTGTCGGTCTTCAGCGTCCCTGGCTTGATGCTCAGCCGGCCGCCGTCGAGTGTGCTGGGGACGGCGTCGCCCCCGTCGGCCTGCACGGTCACGGACTTGAGGCTGGCGTCACCCCCGCTGGGCTTGACCAGCACCTCGGCCTGGGCCGGGTCCAGCTCCGTGGCGCCGTCGGCGGGCTGGAAGGAGACCGCGCCCTTCACGGTGACGGCCGGCCCGGCGGAGGTCGCGGGCGCCTGGCTGAAGGGGCTGCAGGCCGGCAGGAGGAGGATCAGGAAGAAGAGCGGCCGCGATACCCTCGAGCGCGGCAGGGCTACCAGATCCCGAGGACGTCTTTAGCTTCTTCGCTCGCCATGGTGCGCGGGTCCCAGGGGGGCGTCCAGACAAGGTCCACCTTGACGTTGCGTGCCCCGGGGGTACCGGCGCAGACGCCATACACCTGGCTCTGCAGCATCGGGCCGACCGGGCAGCCGGGCCCGGTCAGGGTCATCTCGACATCGATGTTGCTGTCGTTGACCTTGACGGTGTAGATCAGGCCGAGGTTGACGATGTCGAGCCCGATCTCGGGGTCGACGACCGCCTTGAGCGCCTCGCGGATGGCCTCCGGCGTGAGCGGGTCGCCCGCCCCGGCGGCGGGCGCGGACGCTGCCGGCTCTTCCGTCGCGGGCGTGGCCGTGGCCGGCGCATCGGTCGCAGCGTCGTCGTTGTAGGCGCCGAGGTTGTCCTGCTGGTTGATCACTTCGCTCATATACAACTCCGGCCCGGCGGGGGCTTGTTCCCTATTCGGCGGGGGTGGCCGCGCCAGCGGCGCCGGTCTTCTCCTGGAGCCCCTGCAGCAGGGAGTTCCACGGCAGCACCGCGCACTTGATCCGCACCGGGTACTTCTTGACCCCCTGCAGCGCTTCGAGGTCGCCCAGTCCCTCGGAGCCGCCCTCGGCCAGCATCATCTCCTTGAAGCCGGCGATCGTCGAGAGCGCCTCGGCCAGGGGCTTGCCCTCGACCAGCTCGGTCATCATCGACGCCGACGCCTGGCTGATGGAGCATCCCCGGCCGCTGAAATGGAGGCTCTGCACGGTCTCGCCGTCCTCACTGATGCGGGCGGTGATCGTCACCTCGTCTCCGCAAAGGGGGTTGTTGGCGTGCACGTGGATGTCCGCCGGCTCCAGGTCGCCCTTGTTCCGGGGGTTGCGGTAGTGGTCAAGGATGATGTCGCGGTAGAGCTCGTCGTCGAACTGGAAAGACATGGATCGATCCTACGCCGAGAAGATCGCGCGCGCGTTGCCCAGCGCGGCGGCCAGCGCGTCGACCTCCTCGCGGGTGTTGTAGATGTAGAAGCTGGCCCGCGCGGTGGCCACCTGCCCGAGGCGGCGCATCAGGGGCTGGCAGCAATGATGCCCCGCGCGGATGGCCACGCCGTCGCGGTCGAGCAGGGTGCCGAGGTCGTGGGGGTGGATGTCGCCGAGGTTGAACGCGATCACCCCGCCGCGGGCATCCGCCGCCTTCGGGCCGTACAACGCGACGTCCTCCTGGCTCATGAGGACCTCGATCGCGTAGTCGGTGATGGCCTGCTCGTGGCGGTGGACGTTCTCCATCCCGATCGCCGAGAGGTAGTCGACCGCCACGCCCAGGGCGATCGCGCCGCCCGCGTCAGGGGTGCCGGCCTCGAACTTGTCGGGCAGCTCGTTGTATGTGGAGTGCTCGTCCTCGACGAGCATGATCATGTTGCCCCCACCCAGGAAGGGGGGCATTTCGGCCAGCAGCTCGCGGCGGCCGTAGAGGACGCCGATGCCCATCGGGGCAAGCATCTTGTGGCCGCTGAAGGCGACGAAGTCGGCGCCGATGGCCTGGACGTCGACGGGGATGTGGGGCACCGACTGGGCGGCGTCGAGCAGGACCACCGCCCCCGCCTCGTGCGCCTGGCGGGTGATCTCCTCGACGGGGTTGATGGTGCCCAGCACGTTGGACATATGGCTCACCGCCACGATCCGGGTGCGATCGGTCAGGAGCCCCGGCACGGCCGCCATGTCGAGGGTGCCGTCATCGAGCATCGGGATGAATTTGAGGTGGGCGCCGCTGCGGTCGGCGAGCATCTGCCAGGGCACCAGGTTGGAGTGGTGCTCCATCTGGGTGACGAGGATCTCGTCGCCGGGCTTGAGCCTGGCACCGTACGAGTGGGCGACAAGGTTGATCGCCTCCGTCGTGTTGCGCACGAAGATCAGCTCCTCGACATGCCCCGCGTTGATGAAGCGCTGGATCTTGGCGCGCGCCTTCTCGTACTCGTCGGTGGCCTCCTCGCTGAGGGTGTGGATCCCGCGGTGGACGTTGGCGTTGTAGCGCGTGTAGTAGTCGGCCAGGGCGTCGATGACCACCTTCGGCTTCTGGCTGGAGGCGGCGTTGTCGAGGTAGACCAGCGGCTTGCCACCGCGCACCGCGCGGCTGAGGATCGGGAAGTCGGCGCGGATCGCGGTGGTGTCGAGGACCCCCGCTCCGGTCACGGTGCTGGTCACGCCGTCGCCGCCGTGGGGTTGAGCACCTCGACGAACACGTCGCCGCCCTCCTCGCGCACGCCGTAGGTGCGCACCGGCAGGACCGCCGGGAGGCTGCGGGGCTGGCCGTCCTCGAGTCCGAACGCTGAGCCGTGCTTGGGGCACTCGATGCTCAGCTCGTCGACGTCGACCTCACCGTCGGACAGGTGGAAATGCTCGTGGCTGCAGATATCACTGATTGCGTAGAGCACGGCGCCGGCACGGACGATGGCGATCTCCTCGCCGTCGATCTCCACCCTGTGGGCGCCGCCATCGGGGATCTCGTCGAGGCTGGCCACCCTGATCACCTGAGGCCTCCGCCGCGCATCACCCGTGAAAATCCGACCATTTCCATTGGTATTTTACACCGGCCCCTCGGCCAGGCCTCAGGAGACCCACTTCAGGAGCTTGATGACCCCCATCTTGGCCGGCTGGCGATGGGCCGAGAGGTCCTCGCGGGTGGTGATCTCCTCGCGGTTCTCGCGGTAGTAGCGGAAGGCGTCCAGCATCATCTCGGAGTTGTCGATCGTTGGCTTCCAGCCCATCTCGCGCTGGATCTTGCTGGTATCGAAAACAAAGTCCTCCGCGATCATCCGGTACTGGTAGGGCCCCAGCGGCGAGATTCCCAGGCGGTACGCGGCGCGCATTGCGAACAGCGACAGGGCCCGCGGCAGGTGGCCGACGCGCGCCCGGGTGCCGGCCTCCGCGATCAGCCGGCGGTAGATCTCGCGCAGCGGCTCGACGTGGTCGGAGCCGACGTTGTACACGCCGCCCTCGGGGTGGTCGAGGGCGCGCACGCAGGCGTCGACCAGGTCCCGCGCCGACACGAACTGGTGGCGGTTGTCGCCGGCGCCCACTACCCACACCTTCTTGCCAGCCTCGATGAACTCGAAGAGGATCGACAGCAGCCCCACTCGGCCGGCGTCGACCACGGTCGGGCTGCGCAGGATCACCGGGCTGAAGCCCCACTCCTCCTCCAGCAGCACCTTCTCCGCCTCCCACTTCGACCAGCCGTAGGGCTCGCCGGGTTCCGGCGTGTCGGTTTCCATCACGGGTCGGTGCAGGCTGCGCTTCCAGAGGCAGCAGGTGGAGATGAAGACCAGTCGGCGGACACCGTGCTCGGTGGCCAGCTCCGCCACGCGGCGGGTGCCGTCGACGTTGGTGGTGCGGACGAAATCGCGGTCGTGGATGGCGTGGGCCACCACCGCCGAGGCGCAGTGGAGCACGGCGTCAAAACCGTGGTCCGCGAACACCCGGCCCAGCTTCGCGCCGTCACGGATGTCGCCGTCGACGGTGACCAGGCCCTCCGGCACGTCGGCATCGTGGTGCAGGTCATAGCTCACGACGCTGTGGCCGTCCGCGAGCAGGCGGCGGCAGAGGTGCTGGCCGAGGAAGCCGCCGCCGCCGGTGACGAGGATGCTGCTCAAGGGGCGAGGAGCGGTGGCGTCAGGCAGCGCCGGCGGCGGGCTCGAGGCCTGCCAGCTCGGCGTCGATCGCCTCGTGGATCTGCTGCCGAACCTGCTCCAGGGGGATGCGGTCGATCACCGGCTCGAAGAAGCCATGGACGAGGGTGTTCTGGGCCTCGCGCAGCGAGAAGCCGCGGGACTGCAGGTAGAAGAGCTGCTCCGGGTCGACCTGGCCCACGGTCGCGCCGTGGGTGCAGCGGACGTCGTTGGCCTCGATCTCCAGCTTGGGGATGGAGTCGGCCTTGGCCAACGGCGACAGCATCAGGTTGCGGTTGGCCTGGTAGGCGTCGGAGTGCTGCGCCTCCTTGCGGATCTTGATCAGGCCGGAGTAGACGGAGCGGGCGCTGTCGCGAAGGGCGCCCTTGACCAGCAGGTCGCTGACGCAGTTGGGGGCCAGGTGGTCCTGCAGCGACTGGTAGTCGAAGTGCTGGTCGCGGTCGCCGATCACGAGTCCGGAGATGCGGGCGTTGGAGCCCGGCCCCATCATCGCCACCTCCATGTAGACCTTGCTCAGACGGGCGCCGGTGGCGGCGACCACCAGGTCGGCCTGGCAGTCGCGGCCGACGTGGATCCGGTGGGTGGCGAAGTGGTTGACGTCGTCGCCCCACTGCTGCAGCACGAGGTACTGGATGCGGGCGCCGTCGCCCAGGACGACCTCGGTGACCGCGCTGCTGAGGGCGCCTGCCGCCACGGGCGACGAGTACTCGTCGGTGTAGACCAGCGAGGCGCCCTCGTCGACCACCACCAGGCTGCGGGGCAGAACCATGGCGGCGCCTGCCGCGGGCGTGGTGAACGCGGCCCATACCGGCAGCGCGGCCTCCACGCCGGGGGGGACGTAGACGAAGCTGCCGCCGCGCCAGAAGGCGGCGTTGAGGGCCGCGAGCTTGCCCGCGGCGGCGGGGACGACCTCGGCCTCGAGGTGGCGGCGGACGAGGTCGGGGTGGTCGCGGGCTGCGTCCTCCAGGCTCGACACCAGCACCCCCTGGGCGGCCAGCTCGGCCGGGAGGTTGGCCGGCTCGGCGCGTCCGTCGCGCTGCTGCACGAGGGCCCCGCCCTCACCACCGCGCTCCCAGTTGTGGCTGCGGCCCGCCTGGGGCCCCGCCGCGCCGGGGTCCTCCAGCGCAAAGGCCCGCGGGTCGAGGTGGGAGATGTCGGTGCGGCGCCAGTCCTCCATCGTGCTGGAGTCCGGCCAGGGCAGGTCCCCGTAGGTTCGCTGATCCGCGAGCTTCCGCTCCTCCAGCCACGACGGCAGGCCGGCACCGGAGATGGTGGCGGGCACGAGCTGGTCGACGGCGGCGGCGCTGGTCATCGGTCTCCTCAAAATCAGACTGAACCTGTAGGGATTTTACGCGCGGGCCGTTCGAGCCCCCAGCAGCAGTCCCCACGTGCACAGCACGAGGGCGTAGGCGTAGTAGTTGTAGCCCGCGAAGCTGGCGCCCAGGGTGAAGGCCGCCAGGGCCAGGCCGCAGGCCAGCAGCGACGCCGACAGGCTGCGCCGCGACACCCACGCCAGGCCCATGGTCACCAGCGCGCCCGCGGCCGCCAGCGTCGCCGACCCCGGCGGTCCCAGGTTGAGGCCGAGGTTGGCCGCCAGCGCCCACAGGGTCAGGCGGTCGGGGTCGGGCGCCGCGGAGAGGTTGCCGAAGACGTCGGTGAAGAAGTCCGGCGGGCTCCAGAGGATGAACGGCAGGGTGATCGCCAGGGCCACCAGCGCCGCCACCAGCAGCGACCGCCAGCGGACCACCGACAGCAGGAACAGCAGTGGGAAGACAACGAAGTACTGCTTGGTGGCGATGCCCACGCCGGCGACCACGCCCGCCGCCAGCCAGCGGCGGTCCAGGGCCAGCACCAGCACCCCCAGCGTCAGCGCCAGCAGCAGCCACTCGTGGTTGCTGAAGACGAAGAACGCCTGGCTGGTGCGTGGCAGCACCAGGGGGATCAGCACCAGTGCCTCCTGCCAGCGCTCCAGCCTGCCGCCGCCGACGCGGCGCCAGACCTGGGGCACCAGGGCGACGCAGAGTCCCTCGGCGACCACGTAGGCCCATCGGATGTCGCCGAAGAGCACCCGGAACGGCGCGACCAGGAGCAGCACCCCCGGCGGGTAGGTGAGCTTGAAGGGCCCGCCGTTGGCGGTCGACACCAGGTACGGGTCCTGGCCGCGGAGCAGCGCGTCGACGCCGAGGTTGAGGAAGCGATAGACGTCCTGGTGCGGCGGCTCGCCGACGTGGAGGATGAACGCCGCATGGGCCGCCACCAGGAGCACCCCGGAGCCGGCCAGCCGGTAGCGGCGAAGCACCGGGATGCCGGCGACGTAGAAGAAGAGCGCTCCGCCCACCGTGAGAGCCGCGCCGAGGACGTCGGGAGGGCCGGGGTAGAACGGCGCCAGCGCCGTGAGCAGCGCCAGCGGGAGGAGCAGCACAGGGTAGGCGGCGTCGCGGGTGCTGCCGTCCTCGCGGGTCGCAGCGACGGCGAGCAGGACGAAGCCCGCGACCAGGAACGCCATCCCCGCGAGCGTGAAGAACGCCAGGTTGATGCCCACCCCGATGGCGACGCAGAGGACGCCCACGGCGGCGACGCCGTGGCGGTTGAGGCCCGGTCGCAGCATCAGCCGCGGGGTGCGCCGCCGGCGGATGCGGCGGGCGCGTCGGCGGCTGGTGCCGGTGGGCCACCGGCGGGCACCAGTGCGGCTTGACCGCGGGGTCGCACCAGCAGCAGCGGCAGGGTGGCCAGGACCAGCGCCGCCTCCAGCGCCGGCACCAGCGCGTCAGGCCCGAGCGTGGACCACAGCGGCCACGCCACCAGCCAGGGCAGCACGGTCACCACCGGGAGCAGTGCCTGCATTCCTCGCCGCGAGCCGAGACGGATGAGCCCGGGCAGCAGGAAGTTCGCCGCGTAGGCGGCCGTCAGGGGCGCGGCGAGCACGCTCATCGCCATCACCGCGGCGCTGCGGTCAAGGTCGAGAGGCCCGCCCCGTGAGCGCCGCAGCCAGGCCAGTGCAAGCATCACCGACAGCGCCTGCAGCAGCAGCAGCGCGGACGGCCCCACCACCCGCGAGAGCATCGACGGCAGGCCGTACCCGTACGCCCCGACGGCAGCCTGGAACTCGGTCGGCCACGTCGGGTCGCGCAGCGTCGCCAGCGCGACCACGGGCAGCAGCGAGAGCGCTCCCGCGACGGCGGCCGTTGCCAGCTCCCGCCATCGGCCCCAGCCGGCCAGGGCCAGGATCGCCACCACGGGCAGGGCGTTGGCGCTGCGGATCGTGCCCAGCGCGGCGGCCACCCCCACCAGCCACCAGGCGTCGCGGCGCTGGGCCCATATCGCGACGCTCAGCGCCAGCAGGCCAAAGGAGCTGGGGACCTGGCCGATGTACACCGCCGATACCACCGGCACCGAGAAGCAGAGTAGCCAGGCGCCCGCGGGCATCCGGCCGCCCGCCGCGTGGCGGGCCCAGCCCACCACCACCGTCACCAGCAGCAGCGCGGTCACGGCGCGCGCCGCGTGGCGGGCCGTTTCGAGGTCGAGGGCGGCGAACGGCGCCAGCACCACCACGAACGGCGCCATGTGGAAGAACGGCAGGGTGCCGTCGTAGGGCGCAAAGGCGCCGCCGCCGAACAGCTGCCGGGCGTAGTACCACCAGGCCTCGATGTCGGCGCCACGGGCGGCGGGGTTGAAGGGCAGCCAGGCATCGAGGCCAGGGCTGGTGGCGAGCGTCAGCAGCGCGGCGACCGGGAGCCCGATCAGGACCGCCCGGCGGCCGGTCAGGTCGATGCGCGCGGCCCGGCGCGCCGTCAGCTCCACGGCGCCCGGGCGCGGCCCATGCGAAAGAAGGCGCCAATCACCGCCAGCGCGGCGAAGAACGAGACCGACCCCGCCAGCGCCAGCAGCGGCCGGCCGCGCATGCCATCGCCGCCGGCATCGCTCGCCAGCGAGAACAGCGGGAACTCCAGCAGCACCAGCGCGAGGTACGTGAGCACCAGCACGGCGGTGGCGCCGATCGACGCCACGCCCCGCGCCACCAGGCGCACTGCCACCGGGACCACCATCAGCGCCTGGGCGTAGTGGTTGGTCCAGGCATACGGCTGGGCCGCGGTCAGGGCGACCAGCAGCAGGGAGACCTCGACCCATTCGCGCTCAATCGTTGGCAGCCGGACACCGCGGAGCAACGCGATGGTGCCCACGACGAGGACGGCGGCCAGGGCGATCCAGAGCAGGCGGTAGCCCAGCGGCGGCGCCTCGATCGGCATGCCGCTGAGCTCCGGCCGCCACAGGCGGAGGAGCACGCCGTTCAGACTCTGGTTGAGGACGTTGGCCGTGCCCCTCCCCATCTGGTCGAGCCCCGCGAGGAACCCCTGCCAGTAGCCGCCCCAACCCAGCGCGAGCGTGGCGAGGCAGGCGGCGACGGTGGTGGCCGCGGCCCACGCGGCAAGGCGGAGGTCGCGCTTCCAGAGGAAATACGCCACCAGGAAGACCGGGGTCACGCGGGCGGCCACCGCCAGTCCCAGGGCGATGCCACCCAGCGCGGGCCGGCCCCGCTGGTGGGAATGGAGCGCAAGGGCGATCGCAGCCGCGATGAAGAGCGCGATCTGGCCCTGGTTGATGTTGTCCGTGACCGCCGGGATGCTCAGGCAGACGGCCACGGCGACCAGGGCCTCGGCGGTTGTCGGCCGCCCGATGGCGCGGTACACCAGCACCAGCGTCGCCGCGATCGCCAGGACCTCCAGGCCGGTCCACAGGACCTCCCCGGCGGTGGTCGGCAGCACCGTCCAGGGCCACATCATCGCCAGGAAGGGCGGCGTGTTCACCGCCCCGACCACTCCCTGGTAGAACCGGTCAGGGGGAGAGATCGGGATCTCGCGGAAGGGATTGATCCCCGCCCACGCCTCGGTGGCGAAGGGCACGAACGCGAAGCGGTAGTCGTGCATGAAGCCGGACCCCTGGATCAACGCGGCGATGAACCGGGCACCGCCGGCGGCCGCCAGCACGGCTGCCACCAGCAACCGGAACGGCGCCGAGCGCATGGTGCGTATGCCGGGGAGGGCAAGGAGGCCGGGGGTGCCGGCCGGACGGCTCTCGGGGACCGCCGTCACGGCTGATCTCGAAGCACGGGTTGATTCTGGCCGGGGCCAGATGGGCTGGCAAGACATTGTCGGCGCGGGGGCCTCGGGGGAGAATGACCAACCAGGTGGCTGCTAACCCCGGCCCGGGCGGCGTCCCGGCGGCCCTTGACGCCCGCGCCGGCCGCGCCTGGATGGCGCCACTGGCGCTTGGCGCGGTGGCGCTTGCGGCCATCGCCTACTTCGATTTCGCGGCCGCCAACCTCGCCCTCACCGACGACTGGATGTACATGTGGGACGTCCAGCACCTTGTCCGGACGGGGATGCTACGGCTCTTCCCCGACCAGCAGCCGGCGTCGCTGGTGCAGGTGCTGTGGTCGGCGGTGGCCACGGCAGGGCACCCGGACGCGGTGCCGCTGCGGCTCAGCCTGCTGCCCTTCGTGGCGATGGCCGCGTACTTCGCCCACCGTCTCGGCCGTGACCTTGGCGCCTCCCGCACCTGGGCCGCCATCGCCGCGGCCGCCTTCCTGGTCTCGCCCTACTACTTCTACCTGGCGGCCAGCTATCACACCGACATCGTCTTCGCCGGCCTGCTGATGGCGGCGGCCTGGTGCGGCCTGCGCTGGCTGAGCGACCGCCGTTGGCTGGGGCCCACCGCCGCCCTGGTCGCGCTGGCGACGCTGGAGCGGCAGTGGGGCGTGGGCGTGGCGGTCGCACTGACCCTGGTGGTCCTTCGCCGCGATCGCCTGCGCCCGGCGAGCCGCGACCTGGCCGCCCTCGGGTTCCTGCTGGCGGTCGCCGCGGCGGCCGCCCTGCTCCCCTTCTACACCGGTCTCGCGACACCTACGATGGCCGACCCCACCACCCTCCGCGACACGCTGACGCTCGTCCCCGTGACCGGCACGCTGCTGCGCTTCGCCCCCGTCCTGGGGGTGGTCTGCATGCCCTTCGTGGGAGCGGCTCTGGCCTGGCGCGCGCCCGACGGGACGCGCACCGGTTGGATCGCGCTGGGACTGGGCGCCTTCGGGGTCGCCGCGGTGGGCGTTGCCCTGCTCGGCGCGGGCAGCCTGTTCGGCAAGGAGCTGCTGAGCGGCGCCGGCGTGGGACTGGTCTCCTCCCCCGGCGCCAAGCCTCAGCTGTTCGGGGGCCTGCTGCTGGTGCTGATCGAGGTCCTGATGGTGGCGGCGTTCCTCGTGCTGCTGGTCATCCGCAGCCGGGTCTGGACCGTGGCCTGGCGCGACGAGGGCGCGGCGCTGCTGCTCATGCTGGCCGGCACCCAGCTGGCGGCCGCGGTGGTGCGGGGCTACATCGACCGCTACCTCGTGCTCGCGGTCCTGCCGCTCCTGCCGGTGCTGGCCGCCCAGGTCAGCCGGGCGCCGCGGCGGCGCTGGGCGGAGGCGTGGGCGCTGGTGGCACTGGCCGGCTGGCTGGCGGCGTCGGTGGTGGGCCAGCAGGACGTCCTCGCGTGGCAGGCGGCCCGCGACGTGGCCGCCCGGCAGGCCTATGCGCTGGCACCGCCGCTGGAGGTTTACGCCGGCTTCGAGCCCAACGCGGTCTATGCCGAGATCCCCTACTTCGAGGCGACCGGCACCACCCCGCCACGGCGCACTGACGACCCCTACTCTCCCTGGGCGCTGTATGGCCCGGCGCAGCCCCGCTACGTCCTGTGCTTCGCCCGCCGCGGCAACCCGCTGCCGGGCGCGGCCGAGGTGTAGTCCGCGCCCGGGAGAGTGGTGATCGAGAAGCAGGAGGGCGCGCCTCCGTGCTCGGTGGCGGCCGCGGCGGACCCGCGGTGAGCACCGGGCGGGGTGGTGGCCGGCCGGCGCCGGGTGAGCAGGAAAGCGGCGACCAGCCGGCGCCGCGAGACGGGGGTGCGCGGGCGGCGGTAGGGGCGGTGCTCGCGCTGGCCCTGGCGGCGCTGGCGTTCTTCGACCTCGGGCCGCCACTGGCCTTCAACGACGACTGGGTCTACAGCTGGTC